>NZ_JAZQNX010000005.1:0-379871 GCF_045627565.1 Lelliottia sp.
CGCCTTTAGGGCGCTTTTTTACATTGGTGGGTCGTGCAGGATGATTCTCGTTGTTCACCCTCCGGGCCGTCGCCTGCGGCTCCGGTGCCTCACTGCGTTCGGCTCGAACCTGCAGCAGGTTCGAATCTTTCAAATCGCAGACAGCAAAAAAGCGCCTTTAGGGCGCTTTTTTACATTGGTGGGTCGTGCAGGATTCGAACCTGCGACCAATTGATTAAAAGTCAACTGCTCTACCAACTGAGCTAACGACCCCTTTCGGGATTTACTTCTCTTTATTCAGGCTGGTGGGTCGTGCAGGATTCGAACCTGCGACCAATTGATTAAAAGTCAACTGCTCTACCAACTGAGCTAACGACCCATTCGGGTGCTGCCTGAATTTTACATTTTACCAATCTAAATTGGTGAGTCGTGCAGAATGACTCGGCTTCGGGCCGTTGCTGAAGCAAAGTTACTCTTCACGTTTAACATCTTAATCAGATATTAAATTGGTGGGTCGTGCAGGATTCGAACCTGCGACCAATTGATTAAAAGTCAACTGCTCTACCAACTGAGCTAACGACCCAAATGGTGGGTGATGACGGGCTCGAACCGCCGACCCCCTCCGTGTAAAGGAGGTGCTCTACCAACTGAGCTAATCACCCTTGTACTGCTGTAATTTTTTGTGGTGTGTCATGTAGGATGACTCGGCTTCGCCTCGCCCTACTGGCCGTTGCTGACGCAACGTTATCCTTCACGTTTTACTATCGCGTTCCACCAGAACGATTGGTGGGTCGTGCAGGATTCGAACCTGCGACCAATTGATTAAAAGTCAACTGCTCTACCAACTGAGCTAACGACCCACTATTTTGCTGCTTTTGGGGTGTTTGATATCCCTTGGCAACGGCGGCATATATTACTGATTTAAGAATTGAGCGCAACAAAAATTTCGATGAAGATCACTTAACTGCTTACGAATCAGGCGGCACGACCAGAAAAAACGCGATTTCTGGTCATGCGATACTCATCCCATCGAACCAAGACGTTTTTGCGCCTGTTTAGCGCCTTCAGTGCCTGGGTACTTACTGACCACCTGCTGATACACTGCCTTCGCTTTTGCAGTATCGCCTTTATCCTGCATGATCACGCCGACCTTAAACATTGCATCAGATGCTTTTGGTGATTTGGGGTAGTTTTTTACCACTGAGGCAAAATAAAACGCCGCATCATCCTTTTTCCCTTTGTTGTAATTCAGCTGACCGAGCCAGTAATTTGCATTTGGCTGGTAAGTCGAATCAGGGTATTTCTTCACGAAGCTTTGAAACGCCGCGATTGCATCGTCCTGACGAGATTTGTCCTGAACCAGGGCAATCGCTGCATTGTAGTCAGTATTCGCGTCACCGCTTTGTACAGGAGCGCCAGCAGAGGCCGACGCACCTGTTGACGGTGCAGGCGTTGCTGTTGCAGCGCCTGTTTGATCTCCAGCCGCAGGTTGCGCACCCGCAGCACCGCTGCTGAGGCTATCCATCTGCAACAAAATCTGCTTCTGACGTTCGACAACCTGGTTTAACTGATACTGACTTTCCTGGATTTGTCCACGAAGAGAATCGATATCATTTTGGTTATCAGAAAGTTGCTGCTGAAGTTGGGTTAAAAGCTGACTGTGAGCATTAGAAATACGCTCGAGTTGGGTGACACGGTCTTCGACCGAGCCTGAGCCGACACTACTGATTGGCGCCTGAGCAAAAGCGGCCCAGGGGGCCGCTATACCAATCAGTAACGACAGACTCAACAAGTGATGTCTGAAGTTACTGCTCATGCAATTCTCTTAGTAAACCAGTACAGCACGACGGTTTTTGGAGTAAGCCGCTTCGTCGTGACCCAGTACTGCAGGTTTTTCTTTACCGTAAGAAACGATGGAGATCTGGTCAGCAGAAACGCCTTTACCCTGCAGGTACATTTTAACGGCGTTAGCACGACGTTCACCCAGGGAGATGTTGTACTCTGGAGTACCACGTTCGTCAGCATGACCTTCTACGGTGACTTTGTAAGATGGGTTGCTACGCAGGAAGTTAGCGTGTGCATCCAGCATCGCAGCGAAGTCAGAACGGATATCGAATTTATCCAGATCGAAGTAAACGATGTTGTTCTGCTGCAGCTGCTGCATCTGAAGACGAGCTTGTTCTTCAGAAGACATGTTGCCGCTACCGTTAGCGTCCATACCAGTACCAGCGCCCATCATGCCTTCGCCGCTCTGGTCGTTGCTTGCATTCTTGTTAGAAGAACACGCTGCGATTGCCATTACAGGCAGAGCGATCATCAGCCCCTTCAGCACTTTGTTCAGTTGCATTTCTAAGATTCCTTTAGTAATCAATTAATTATTATTTAGAGATACGGCGACCAGGCAGGTGATTTTACCTGTCCATCAGTTGCCGGAAGACGCGCTTTGAAACGCCCATCTGTAGAAACCAGATTCAACACGGATCCCATCCCCTGAGAAGAGCTGTAGATTACCATCGTGCCGTTAGGTGCCAGACTTGGCGTTTCGTCCAGGAAAGTTGACGACAATACTTGTACGCCACCCGTCACCAGATCTTGTTTGGCAATGTGCTGCTGACCACCAGCTGAACTCACCATTACCATCGTTTTACCGTCGCTGCTAACATCGGCGTCCTGGTTCTGTGAACCTTCCCAGGTAATACGCTGCGGTGTGCCGCCATTGACGTTAACTTTGTAAACCTGTGGACGACCCGCCTGATCGGACGTAAACGCCAGATTCTGGCTGTCCGGGAACCAGGTTGGCTCAGTGTTGTTACTGCGACCATCCGTCACCTGACGAATCTGACCGGAACCAACGTCCATGACATAAAGATTCAGGCTGCCTGTTTTAGACAGGGCAAACGCCAGCTTGGAGCCATCCGGAGAGAATGCTGGAGCACCGTTGTGACGCGGGAACGAAGCGACCTGACGGACCGCGCCATTAGACAACGTCTGGATAACTAGTGCTGAACGTCCGCTTTCGAAAGTCACGTATGCCAGCTTAGAACCGTCTGGAGTCCAGGCCGGTGACATCAGTGGTTGCGGAGAGCGATGCACGGTGAACTGGTTGTAACCGTCGTAGTCAGAAACGCGAAGCTCGTACGGGAACTGACCGCCGTTGGTCTGAACGACATAAGCGATACGGGTACGGAAAGCGCCTTTAATACCGGTCAGTTTCTCGAACACTTCATCACTCGCGGTGTGACCCGCATAGCGCAGCCATTTCTTGTTCACTTTATAAGTGTTCTGAGCCAGCACTGTACCTGGTGCGCCACCAGTATCCACCAGCTGGTAAGTCACGTTGTAGTCGCCATCCGGGCTCGGGGTTACTTGCCCTACCACCACCGCATCAATACCCAGCGCAGACCATGCAGCAGGTTGAACTTCCTGCGCGGTTCCCGGCTGCTGTGGCAAACGAGAGCGATCTAATGGGTTAAATTTCCCGCTGTTACGTAAGTCAGCAGCGACGATGCCGCCAATGTCTTCAGGCGCGGCACCAGGGCCCGCCCACTGGAACGGAACAACACCAATCGGACGTGCCGAGTCCACCCCTTGGGTGATCTCAATACGTACTTCTGCGTGCAGCACAGCTGCCCACAGCATAAAGAAACTCACAGCTACACGTAATGCCTGCTTCATTATATCTCCCTTATCTGAGTAACATTACCCACGATAATTAGCAGAATGTTAACAAACTCAAATAAACAAAACTACCGACACCCTGCGACTAAACCTGGCCTATTTTTTCTACTTTGCACAGAAAAAATGACTTAAGGTTTGAAGTCCAGCGGTGCATTTTTAAAGACTTCATAAACCGCCTGCGAAGGTGGTTTTGGCATTTTCGCCTGGCGCGCCGCAGCAAGAGCTGCAGTACACAAGGCTGGATCGCCCCCTTCGGACTGAATATCGAGCAACATACCATCTGGCGCCAGTTTTATACGCAACGTACACGTTTTGCCGGCGTAAGATGAGGCATCATAAAATCGACTTTCAATAGCGGATTTTATCTGCCCGGCATAACCACTTATTTCAGCACCCGAAGCGCCGTTATTCTTAGTGTTACCGCTTCCTGCTGGTGACGCATTGTTTCCTTTCGCTCCACCGCCCGTTTTCGGTGCATTCTTACCTGAGCTCAAATCACCGAAGAGGTCGTCAACATCTGACGCAGAGGCTTTATCTGCCGCGGCTTTTTTGGCTGCGGCGGCTTTTGCTGCAGCAGCTTTATCGGCAGCCGCTTTCTTATCTGCGGCAGCTTTTTCTGCAGCCGCGGCTTTTTTATCGGCGACAGCCTTCTCAGCAGCAGCCGCTTTTTCTGCGGCGGCTTTCTCTGCTGCTGCAGCTTTCTTAGCAGCATCAGCAGTGGCTTTTTTCTCGGCTTCCTGAGCAGCCTTCTTAGCGGCTTCGGCTTCCGCTTTTTTCTGCGCATCAGCGGCAGCTTTTTTAGCGGCTTCAGCTTCGGCTTGTTTTTGCGCATCGGCAGCAGCTTTCTTCGCTGCGTCAGCGGCTACTTTTGCCTGAGCATCTGCTTTCGCTTTTGCATCCGCTGCGGCTTTGGCGGCCGCCTCTTCAGCTTGCTTCTGCTGCTGTTGTGCTTTCTTCGCCGCGTCCTCAGCTTGTTTTTGCTGATCCGCCTGCTCTTTTGCCGCTTCTTGCGCCTGCAAACGTTCTTTCTCGAGCTGTTTCAGACGCTCTTGCTCCGCAGCCTGCTTTTCACGCAGTTCTTCGGCTTGCTGCTGCGCCTGTTTATCACGCTGCTCTTCAGCACGTTTCGCACTCGCCTGTTGCTGCTGCTCACGGTTAAAGTTTTGCACTACCGCACCAGGATCTACCATGACGGCGTCGATGGAAGATCCACCGCCACCGCCAGCTGCTGCATCTATATGCTCATCGAACGAACTCCAGATCAGTGCTGCAAATAAAATGACGTGCAGCACTGCCGAGATAATTATCGCTCGCTTAAGCTTGTCGTTTTGTTCGGTTGCCTTTGACACTATCGGTTCCCAAAAACTGTGCAGATGATCAAATAGGTTGCGTCATCAAGCCAACCGACTTAACACCCGCGCTATGAAGCAAGTTCAGCGCTTTAATTATTTCATCGTAAGGCACGTCTTTCGCCCCGCCGATCAGGAAGACCGTTTTCGGATCGGCTCCCAGACGACGCTGCGCTTCAGCGATAACCTGCTCTGGTGGAAGCTGATCCATACGATCTTTTTCGACCACAACGCTGTATTGCCCTACGCCGGAAACCTCAATGATCACCGGTGGATTGTCATTGGAGCTGACCGCCTGTGATTCTGTTGCATCCGGCAGATCAACTTCCACGCTCTGGGTGATAATGGGCGCTGTCGCCATGAAAATCAGCAGCAATACCAGCAGTACGTCCAGCAACGGTACAATATTGATTTCGGACTTGAGTTCGCGACGACCTCGCCGTCCACGCGATCTGGCCATGGTTTACCCCTTGTTACTCTCGGTGCTGGTAAACGCCTGACGGTGCAGAATCGCAGTGAACTCTTCCATGAAGTTGTCGTAGTTCAACTCAAGTTTGTTCACGCGCTGGTTCAGTCGGTTATAAGCCATAACTGCAGGAATAGCGGCAAACAGACCAATTGCGGTCGCGATCAGTGCTTCTGCGATACCCGGTGCAACCATTTGCAGCGTTGCCTGCTTCACCGCGCCGAGCGCGATAAAGGCATGCATAATCCCCCACACGGTACCAAACAGGCCGATATACGGACTGATAGAACCCACTGTGCCGAGGAACGGAATATGGTTTTCAAGCGTTTCCAACTCACGGTTCATGGAAATGCGCATCGCGCGCGACGCGCCTTCTACTACGGCTTCCGGCGCATGGTTGTTAGCGCGATGGAGACGAGCGAACTCTTTGAAACCGCTATAGAAAATTTGTTCGGAGCCTGAAAGATTTTCGCGACGCCCTTGGCTTTCCTGATACAAGCGAGAAAGCTCAATACCAGACCAGAATTTATCTTCAAAGGCTTCAGCTTCACGGCTGGCCGCGTTGAGGATACGGGTTCTCTGAATAATGATGGCCCAGGATGCGATTGAAAAACCAATCAAAATCAACATGATAAGTTTAACCAGAAGGCTTGCCTTCAGGAACAAATCAAGGATATTCATGTCAGTCACTGCTTAAACTCCGCGACAATAGACTTAGGAAGCGCACGAGGCTTCATAATGAGTGGATCAACACAAACAATCAGTACTTCTGCTTCGTTCAGCACTGTATTCTCTGCATTGACGATCCGTTGCGTGAACACCATTGAGGTTCCGCGCATAGATGTTATTTCCGTTTGGACTTCGAGCATATCGTCGAGTCTGGCGGGTGCAAAATACTCCAGCGTCATCTTGCGTACCACGAAGGCAACACGCTCAGCCAACAAAACCTGCTGGCTAAAATGATGATGGCGCAGCATCTCAGTGCGTGCTCGTTCATAGAAAGCAACGTAGCTGGCGTGGTAAACCACACCACCGGCATCAGTATCTTCGTAATAGACCCGAACCGGCCATCGAAACAGCGTTGTATTCACTTTACATCCCGGTAATGCAACAAAAGTTGGAGCTTTCAAACTTCGCTACTATACGCGCGGGAATGATGGTTTGGAATGGGGGAAAGTAAACGGAGAGTAAATTTTTATGGGCTCAGGTAAGCCCATAAGATTAACGGACAGTTCTTATTCAGTTGAAGAAAAAGATCAATCCTGCAAGGAGCACCACATCTGCGATCAGTGGGCAGAAGATCCCCTGCCAGTGTACCGCTTTTGGACGAAATCCCACGCCGTGAATGATACCTGCGCAAACCGCCCACATGATGAGTAACCCATGCCAGATTTCCAGGTCACTTGTTTTCGCTGCAAAGCGCGAAGGATCCCAAAAAATACAACCTGCCAGCAGTAATGCCATCACTAAGGAAAGCGCCCTTAACGGGCGCTTATCCATTACCGCATAAAGCATTGCGATAATTTTCATCATCAGTGATTTTCTTCGCCCGCTTTAGACGCTTCAACATGTTCAAGCGCCAGGGCAGTGATGACACCAAATGCACAGGCAAGAAGCGTCCCTAAAATCCATGCGAAATACCACATATTCAGCTCCTTACTTAGTACAGGGAATGGGTGTTGCTTTCGATGTCTTCTTTGGTGATTCGACCGAACATTTTCCAGTAACACCAGGAAGTGTACAGCAGAATAATCGGTACAAACACGCCAGCAACATAGGTCATCAAGTTCAGCGTCAGCTGGCTGGATGTCGCATCCCACATGGTCAGGCTTGCATTAAGCATCGTGCTGGACGGCATCACGAATGGGAACATCGCAATACCGGCAGTCAGGATGATGCATGCCAGGGTCAGTGAAGAGAACACGAATGCCCACGCCCCTTTTTCCAGACGAGACATCAATACAGTCAGCAACGGCAGCAACACACCCAGAGCCGGGATGGCCCACAGCGCTGGCATAGTGTTGAAGTTCACCAGCCATGCACCCGCCTGGCGAGCCACTTCTTTCGTCAGCGGGTTAGACGGCGCCGCGTGATTAATGGCAGATGTCACCACGTAACCATCAATACCGTACACAACCCAAACGCCAGCCAGTGCGAAGCAAACCAGTGTCACCAGCGCAGCAACCTGCGCAGTAGCACGTGAACGCAGGTGCAGCTCACCAACAGTACGCATCTGCAGATAGGTTGCGCCCTGAGTAATGATCATCCCTACGCTAACTACGCCTGCCAGCAGGCCGAACGGGTTCAGCAACTGGAAGAAGTTACCGGTGTAGTACAGACGCATATACTCGTCGAGGTGGAACGGCACGCCCTGTAACAGGTTGCCGAACGCAACGCCAATCACCAGCGGCGGCACAAAGCTACCGATGAAGATGCCCCAGTCCCACATGTTGCGCCAGCGAGTGTCTTCAATCTTGGAGCGGTAATCAAAACCGACCGGACGGAAGAACAAAGACGCCAACACCAGAATCATTGCAACATAGAAGCCAGAAAACGCAGCGGCATAGACCATCGGCCAGGCAGCAAACAGCGCGCCGCCTGCGGTGATCAGCCACACCTGGTTACCGTCCCAGTGCGGGGCGATGGAGTTGATCATGATTCGACGCTCGGTGTCATTACGACCGAGGAAACGGGTGAGCATGCCCACCCCCATGTCGAAACCGTCAGTGACCGCAAAACCAATCAGTAAAATACCGACCAGCAGCCACCAGATAAAACGCAATACTTCATAATCGATCATTTCACGACTCCTGTCTTAGCGTGCCGGCTGAGTAGCCACAGTGGACTGTTCGTAGTGATAGCGACCGGTTTTCAGGCTGCTCGGACCAAGGCGTGCGAACTTGAACATCAGGAACAGTTCAGCCACCAGGAACAGGGTGTACAGACCACAAATCAGCAGCATGGAGAAGATCAGATCGCCTGCGGTCAGGGACGAGTTAGCCACTGCCGTTGGCAGCACCTCACCAATCGCCCATGGCTGACGACCATACTCCGCAACAAACCAGCCTGATTCGATAGCAATCCACGGTAGCGGCATACCATATAGCGCGGAGCGCAGCAGCCATTTTCTCTGGCCAATACGGTTACGAATCACGGACCAGAACGACGCACCAATAATCAGCAACATAATGATGCCGCTGCCCACCATGATACGGAAGGCGAAGTACAACGGTGCAACGCGAGGAATCGAGTCTTTGGTGGCCAGTTGGATCTGCGCTTCGGTCGCATCGGAAACGTTTGGTGTATAACGTTTCAACAGCAGGCCGTAACCCAGGTCTTTTTTCACATCATTAAACTGGTCACGAACAGACTGATCGGTAGAACCAGAACGCAGTTGTTCGAGCAGCGCGTAAGCCTTCATCCCGTTACGGATACGCTCTTCATGCTGCACCAGCAGATCTTTCAGGCCAGTCACCTGCTTATCGACCGAGCGGGTTGCGATGATGCCCAGCGCGTAAGGAATCTGGATTGCAAAGCGGTTTTCCTGCGCATCCTGGTCAGGAATACCAAACAGGGTAAAGGCTGCCGGTGCAGGCTGGGTTTCCCATTCTGCTTCGATAGCGGCAAGTTTGGTTTTCTGTACGTCGCCCATTTCGTAACCGGATTCATCACCCAGAACAATAACGGAGAGGATTGCCGCCATGCCGAAACTCGCCGCAATGGCGAAAGAACGTTTGGCGAAAGCGAAGTCACGACCGCGCAGCATATAGTAGGCACTGATGCCCAGAACAAACATCGCGCCGCACACGTAGCCAGATGCTACGGTGTGAACGAATTTCACCTGTGCGACCGGGTTCAAGACCAGCTCAGAGAAGCTAACCATCTCCATACGCATGGTTTCGAAGTTGAAATCAGACGCGATAGGGTTCTGCATCCAGCCGTTCGCCACCAGAATCCACAGTGCGGACAGGTTAGAACCGAGTGCCACCAGCCAGGTTACGGCCATATGCTGGACTTTGCCCAGACGGTCCCAACCGAAGAAGAACAGACCTACAAAGGTGGATTCGAGGAAGAAGGCCATCAGACCTTCAATGGCCAGCGGCGCACCGAAGATATCCCCAACATAGTGCGAATAGTAAGACCAGTTAGTCCCGAACTGGAACTCCATGGTCAGGCCGGTCGCCACGCCCAGTGCAAAGTTGATACCAAACAACTTGCCCCAGAACTTGGTCATATCTTTATAAATCTGTTTGCCGGAGAGGACGTAGACCGTTTCCATAATGGCCAGCAAGAACGCCATACCGAGCGTTAGTGGCACAAAAAGGAAGTGGTACATCGCGGTCAAGGCAAACTGTAAGCGCGACAGTTCGACTATATCTAACATCATGACTCCTTGCTCATCGCATGAAGACTCCGAGAGTGAATCACGCCCTAAAGCGGTTCACACGCATGCCCCAATACAAAATTATCTGCGTCCCTACTTCGTCACTCACTTCAGCAAAAGAAGAAAGTCATGATGAAAGGTTGCAAATACGTTAATTAAAAACTCAAATTGATCCCGTAAATATAATACGCTGCAAAGCCCTTACAATAAACAGGTTTTTATTGAATCAGATTTACGTTTTACGACGGTGATCAATATATAGCGAATTTACTACTTTTCAGCCAATTTGATCGGGGACAATTTAACGCCTTTTGTGGCCTTTTTCCAAGGATTAAACATTGATTTAAATCAAAAACGCGCGATTCTGTTAAAGGTGTTTAAATGCACTAGCCATAGTAAATGCAATGTTAATGAGATGTAGATTTGATCGAGGCATTGGTTAGCAAATGCGAAATGGGATATAAACAACAGTGTTTTTTTTTAACGTTGCTTGTCGTCTCGCTTTATAAAACTGACAAACATTTAAGGATAGTGGCTTAGACTTCTTTTTCCATTACGGCAATAGCCCAGGCAAAAATAACATTTATTTCACCCAACGCCATCTTTCAATTAACACCGTCATGCAACTATAACGTTAACGAAATGATCATCGAAACGTCTCAGCCGGTCCGTTCGTGTAAATTTTAGTCAGGTTGGGTACTGCTGAGGGTGACATGTGCAGACTCATGCCGACAGAAATGCCGATGTTCATCGCACTTCCTGCCCGGCACATCTGCCGGGCAGATTTGCTGCCGCTTAGAGCGTAAACGTCATACCGATGCGGTAGCGCGACTCAGCAATGCACCCTTCCCCTTCGTAGAAACCCTGTTTATCGAGATAATCATATTCCACATACGGGCTAAACCAGCTGTTCCATTTATAACGCAGCGTAACGGCATTTTCCGTTGACCAGGATTTGTCATTCTTATATTTATAATCATCATTAACATGTTTATATACTGTTCCCTGCCAGAGCACACTCCACTTGGGGTTGATTTTATAGCCCAGATACAAGTCCAGACGGTTAACGCTATCCCGATGAGACTCTCCTGCACTATTCGTGGTTTCATAGGTATTATAATCATAGCGATAACGTAAACTCGTACTTAAATCCTGAGTGATTTTATAATTCAGCCGGAGATAAGGGCGTATTTGCGTTCCGTTACTGCTCCAGTGATAAATTCCACCGGGCTGGAAACTCCATTTTTCCGATAACGGAATCGTGTAATTAGATTCTATTTCATTGTAATCGGTTTTGCTGTCACCTAATGAATGAGCACCGTCAGATTTATCACCCCCATTGGCTCCCCGGCCATTACTCTTATTGTTTTTATTATCGGTTTCAATACTTGCCCACCAACCCGTTTTCCAGCTTTCGCTGACCTTGTACCGCGATTCATACGAGTGACTGCCTGCCCTGTAGCCGCCCCGTACGTCAAACGTCAGCGCCTGACAAACCACCGGGCATGCGGTAACACAAGCCAGTAATGTCCATAGCCATTTCTTTTGCATAATTCATCCCTTTTATATTTTATTAAACGTGTTGCAGTATTGAACTCGGTGTTGACAACAGGAAGGCATCATATTCATTAATACAAACAGTTCACCCGCATATTTTTAAAAATAAGATCAATCCCACATTTTTCATTGAAATACTGTTTCGTTTTTATATTTATGAAAAATAGATCATTTGTGTAAATGATTTAATAAAACTAATTCATGCCGCCTATATGTTTTTTAAATAATTTATTACCCATCCTATTTTTAAATTTGTGACCCTTATCAATTATGATCATAAAATTTTTCCATACGATAAATTGAAATTACATTTCATTTTTAAAACAACGAAATTTCAACCAACTCATGGAAGCGATGATGAAGATAAAGAAACTACGCTGGTATATTATTTCCCTGGTCATGCTGGGCACAATAATCAACTACCTGGCACGCAGTACTCTGGGCGTGGCGGCCCCAGAAATGATGAAAACCCTGAACTTGTCCAGCGAGCAGTACTCCTGGATCGTCTCCGTCTTTCCCTTCACCTACGCGATAGGCGGGATCGCCTGCGGCTTCATCATCGATAAATTTGGTCTGCGCATCAGCTTTGCCGTGCTGGCGGCGCTGTGGTCGTTATGCAACATGCTGACGGCGCTATTCAGCAGTTGGCTGCCGATAGCCTGCCTGCGTGGCGGCCTCGGTTTGACCGAAGCAGCATTTAATCCGGCGGGTATGAAAGTGACCGCCGAGTGGTTCCCGGCGAAAGAGCGCGGGCTGGCCTGCGGGATCTACAGTCTCGGCACCTCACTCGGGGCGATGCTCGCGCCTCCGTTGGTGGTCTGGGCAATCCTCAACTACAACTGGGAGATGTCGTTTGTGGTCACCGGCGGGATGGGGATTCTGTGGAGTATTTTGTGGCTGGCGTGCTATCGATCGCCGGAAAGCCATCCGGCGCTGCTCAAAGCGGAGTATGACGAAGTTCAGGCGGACAACAGTCTGGTCGTGACGACGGAGAAAGCGACTCTCAGCTCGATGATCAAAGATAAAAACCTGTGGGCCATTTCACTCCCGCGCTTTATGGCCGATCCGGCGTGGGGAACCCTGCACTACTGGATGCCGCTGTATCTGGTCACCGTGCGTCATATGAATCTGAGTGAAATCGCGATGTTTGCCTGGCTGCCATTCCTGACGGCAGACCTGGGCTGTCTGGCTGCCGGATACATCTCGAAGTTTCTCAACAATCGCGGCGTACACATTATCAACGCCAAACGCATCACCTTTACCTTCGCAGCACTGCTGATGGTGTCCATGGCCGCAGTCGGCTACGTCGAAAACGTCTATGCTGCCATTGCACTCTTTTGTATCGCCGGTTTTGCCCACCAGTGTCTGTCGATTACCGTGATCAGCATGTCGTCTGACCTTTTCCCGAAGCAAAAAGTCGCCACCGCCACCGGCTTTGCTGCTTTTACCGGCAGCATGGGCAACTTTGCGTTTAGCCTGTTCCTCGGCGCGATGGTCGCGGTAGTTGGCTACAACGCGTTCTTTATCGGCCTGGGTGTTTTCGATCTGATCGGTGCCGCATTCCTGTGGCTGCTCATCAAAAATCCTGCCGCGGCATTGAAACCTGTGGTCGCGTGAATAGCATTATCAAGAGGGAGATAAAAATGAAAATTCTGACACTGTGTTTCACCGGCCTGCTGTGTGCAGCCCCCCTGTATGCCCAGTCTGCTGTGGATTCCTGCCTGACTTACGACTGCCAGCAGATTCTGGAGATCAAAACGAAGATCGCCCAGAATGACGCCGCCTACACGCCAGCCCTTCAGGCGCTAATGAAAAAAGCCGATGCGGCCCTGCAGCATCCGCCGTACAGCGTGACGCAGAAAAAGCTGCTACCGGCCTCCGGCAACAAACACGATTACTACAGTTTTGGCCCTTACTGGTGGCCAAACCCGGACACCAAAGACCACCTCCCCTACGTCCGCGACGACGGTCATATCAATCCGTCCTCCAAAACCGATGATACGGACAGCGAGAGGATGGCCCATTTCTCTGATGACATCCGCGCGTTAGCCCTGGCTGCGTTCTACAGCGGCGACCCTAAGTATGCGCAAAAGGCGAATACTCAGTTGCAAACCTGGTTCTTGCACAAAGAAACCCGGATGAACCCGAATCTCAACTATGCCCAGGCCATTCCGGGCATCGTGAACGGACGGGGAATTGGCATTATCGACACCCGCGTGCTGATTGATGTCGCCGACAGCATTGTGCTGTTACACAACGCTAAAACACTTTCGGATCAGGATTTTAAACGCTACCAGCGCTGGTACGCTGACTACACTCGCTGGCTGAAAACCAGTCAGAACGGGCATGAAGAAGCGAACTGGTACAACAATCATGGAGCCTGGTACGACACCCAGGTTACCGCGTTCTCGCTGTTCACCGGGGATAAAAAACAGGCGACAGAGCAGATTGAGATCTTTAAGCATCGTCATCTGATCTCGCAGATCAACAGCAAGGGCGAACTTTCTGCGGAGCTTGAGCGCACTCGCTCCTTCCATTACTCCAGTTTCGCCCTCGCCGCCTATGGCCGAATGGGGCGTTACGGGGAGCAGACCGGCAATGACGTGTGGAATTTCGAGCTCGACAGCCGCACCACCAAAAGCGCATTTGTCTTCATCAGCGAGCAAATTGGCAAACCAGCCAGCAACTGGCCTTACAAAGAGCTGAAATACACCCCGGAGGAAGCTACCGGTCCGATGTTGGCTGCGGCACGAGCCTATAAAGATGCCACCTTTACGCAGAGCGTCGCCATTCTGAGCAAAGAGAATGCCGATAATATCAACTTCTTAATGCCCGGCTCTCCGCTGGTAAAATAATCGGGTACAGGTGCAGAGTGAAACAATTTACCGCAGAACAACTTGCCGCCGCCCGTCGAAACGTGACCCCGGCGATCCTCGCCGGGCTGATTGAGGGCAACCGCGACGTCATCAACAGCGACACGCTGGTGCCCGAAACCGGCTGCGCCACCTGGAACCACTACTTTTTCTGCCCGCAACACAGCGTGCGTCTGCAGTGGAACCGGCACTCCCCCAACAAACATCGCTGCCCCGTGGACGGGGCCGTTTTTACCGGCGAACCGTACTACGGCGCCTGGTGGCGCTGGCTCAACGGGCTGAACGCGAAAGCAACCTATGAACTGAGCCTGCTGTGGCTGCTCACCGGCGAGACGCTCTACCGGGATAAAGTCATCGATATTCTGATGCAGTATGCGAAGTACTATCCCGATTATCAGGAGCATGGCGGTATTCCCTACAACGGCCCCGGCAAAGCCAACGCCCAGACGCTGTGCGAGGCGAACTGTCATGCCGATTTTGCCCGCGGTTTTGATCTGATTCGTTGCGAACTGACAGCCCAACAGGACGAATACATAGCCACCCGTCTGCTCCGCTGCGGCGCAGAGTTTCTGATGCAGCACCGCAGCAATCAGATCCACAACCATGAAGTGAAGATCAGCGCCACCGTCGGCATCATCGGCGCCGTGCTGGAAGAGAATGCTTATCTGGAGTTTGCCGTTAACAGCCCCTACGGCCTGCGTTATCAGCTGGAGCACGCCCTGCTGCCGGGCGGATTATGGTTTGAAGGCTCGCTGCACTATCACTACTACGCCCTGGAAGCCTTTTTCGCTTTTGAGAAACTGGCGAAAAACAGCGCGTTTAGCCTGCTGGATCAGCCGTTCTATCCGCAGATGCTCAGCCTGCCGATGCAATTCCTGCTACCGGATATGACGCTGCCGAAAGTGAATGATTGCGTGAACGGCCAGGAGCGGCTCGGTCATGCGGATATCTATGAATTCGCATATTTTTATTATGGCGAAGAGGCGTACGGGCAGCTGCTGGCCTGTCTCTATCGCACCACGCCGCGCAATCATATCGACGCGTTGTTTTACGGCCAGCCGCTGCCCGCTGACGCCCTGCAAGCTCCGACCACCAGCGAGCACCATCCCGGCGCAGGTTTTACCCTGATCCGAAACGCGCCCGGACGGGCGGTGTGTATCAAACACGGTCCTTACGGCGGGGAGCACGATCATTACGATCGTCTGAACCTGATCGTTCTCAACCGGGGCAAAGCACTGTTTCCCGATCTCGGCACCACGGGCTACGGCGCACCGCTGCACTACGGCTACTACAAAAACTCTTTTTCACACAATACATTATGCCTGAACGGGCTGAACCAGCCGCCCGCCGTCCCGCGCGTAATTCGGTATGAGGAAACAGCTGCTGCTACGCGCCTGATTACCGAAGTGGACTGGAGATCCCCCGCCGCCCTGCCGGACAGCAAAACGCGCGTAGAGTGGGATGAGGACGCCTACCGCGATGTAGTTTTCCGCCGCAGCGTGCAGGTCACGGAGAATCTGCTTATCGACCGGTGGGATGTCGAGAACCCGCACGCCCAGTGCGTGGATGCGATCTATCTGATTCGCGGTGAATTCCAGCCGTATAGGCCACAAACCGGGATTAGCCTGTGTTATCCCTACGTCCACCAGGCCACGGAAATGCCACTGAATGGTCAGACTGACTTACGCTTTCAGGCTGATAAGCCCGTGACAATCAGCTGTTTTTCGCTCAGCAACGCGCACATCATTCAGGCCAAAGGGCCGGACAATCCCTCGACGTCTGAACTGGAGTATCTGATTTTGCGCAGCCACGACACGCGTGTTTGCTGGGTGTTTGTGACGGATTTAAGTGGCGAAAGTGAAGTAAAAATTGAGTTACACGAAGGTGAAATCATCGTGACGGATAAAGGTTTGCAGCGGGAATACCAGGCATAAAAAAGGCCGCTTTTCAGCGGCCAACCATGTCGAAACGGACATTTATTATGTCAAAGCTCCCCTTCCGAAGAGCAGAGAGGATTTACTTAATGATAGCTTTCAGCGCGTCGCCGATATCCGCCAGACTGCGAACGGTTTTCACGCCTGCCGCTTCCAGCGCAGCGAATTTTTCATCCGCAGTGCCTTTACCACCCGCGATGATAGCGCCCGCGTGGCCCATACGTTTGCCTTTCGGCGCAGTCACACCCGCGATATAACCCACAACAGGTTTGGTCACGTGATCTTTGATATACGCAGCCGCTTCTTCTTCCGCGCTACCGCCGATCTCGCCGATCATCACGATCGCTTCGGTCTGCGGATCTTCCTGGAACAGCTTCAGGATGTCGATGAAGTTAGAGCCAGGGATCGGGTCACCGCCAATGCCCACACAGGTGGACTGGCCAAAACCGTAATCCGTGGTCTGTTTAACCGCTTCATAGGTCAGCGTACCGGAGCGAGAAACGATACCCACTTTGCCCGGCTTGTGAATGTGGCCAGGCATGATGCCGATTTTGCATTCGCCTGGGGTGATAACACCAGGGCAGTTCGGGCCAATCATGCGCACACCCGCTTCATCCAGTTTCACTTTCACGGTCAGCATATCCAGCGTCGGGATGCCTTCGGTGATGGTGATGATGAGCTTAATGCCTGCGTCGATGGCTTCCAGAATGGAATCTTTGCAGAACGGAGCCGGAACGTAGATAACGGTCGCGGTAGCGCCCGTTGCTTCTACGGCTTCACGCACGGTGTTAAACACCGGCAGGCCCAGATGCGTGGTGCCGCCTTTGCCTGGCGTTACACCGCCAACCATCTGCGTTCCGTAAGCAATCGCTTGTTCGGAGTGGAAAGTCCCCTGGCTACCGGTGAAGCCCTGGCAGATAACTTTAGTGTTCTTATCAATCAAAACGGACATTATTTCCCCTCCACGGCGGCAACAACCTGCTGAGCTGCATCCGTCAGACTTTTCGCTGCAATAATATTCAGGCCGCTGTCAGCCAGTTTTTTCGCGCCGAGTTCAGCGTTGTTCCCTTCCAGACGAACCACAACCGGGACGTTTACACCCACTTCTTCGACCGCACCGATAATGCCGTCAGCGATCAGGTCGCAACGCACAATACCGCCGAAGATGTTCACCAGAACGGCTTTAACTTTGTCGTCAGAGAGAATGATTTTGAACGCTTCGGTCACGCGCTCTTTGGTTGCGCCACCGCCCACATCGAGGAAGTTAGCCGGCTCGCCGCCGTGCAGCTTAACGATGTCCATGGTGCCCATTGCCAGGCCCGCACCGTTAACCATGCAACCGATGTTGCCATCCAGCGCCACGTAGTTCAGTTCCCACTGTGCAGCCTGCGCTTCACGAGGGTCTTCCTGAGACTGGTCACGCATTTCGCGCAGGTCAGACTGGCGGAACAGTGCGTTTCCGTCAGCGCCGAGTTTGCCATCGAGGCAGATCAGATCGCCCTGCGTGGTGATAACCAGCGGGTTGATTTCGATCAGTGCCAGATCGCGCTCGAGGAAAATCTTCGCCAGGCCCATGAAGATTTTGGTGAACTGTTGAACCAGTTTACCTTCCAGACCCAGTTTGAATGCCAGCTCGCGTCCCTGGTAAGGCATAGGGCCTGCCAGCGGATCGATAGCCACTTTGTGAATCAGGTGAGGCGTTTCTTCCGCCACTTTTTCGATTTCCACGCCGCCTTCGGTAGACGCCATGAACACCACGCGACGTGAGCTACGGTCTACCACTGCGCCAAGGTACAATTCTTTGGCGATATCGGTCGCCGCTTCCACCAGAATCTGATTGACCGGCTGGCCGTTCGCATCTGTTTGATACGTCACCAGGCGTTTGCCAAGCCAATGCTCGGCAAAAGCACGAATCTCTTCTTTGCTCTTAACCACTTTCACGCCGCCCGCTTTACCGCGACCGCCAGCGTGAACCTGACACTTAACTACCCAAGGGCCGGAACCGATTTTAGATGCGGCTTCTTCTGCTTCGCGTGGGGTATTACAAGCATAACCCACCGGAGCCGGTAAGCCATACCGGGCAAACAGCTGTTTGGCCTGATATTCATGTAAGTTCATGTGTTCTATCCATCCTTCAGGTAATCGTTAGGTGAGGCTTTTTATAGGCCCGGCAAACGCTGTGTTGCCGGGCAATACTGCAAAAACTACACGTCCAGCAGAAGACGAGTTGGATCTTCCAGTAGCTCTTTAATCGCCACCAGATAACCAACCGACTCACGGCCATCAATCAGACGGTGATCGTAAGAGAGCGCCAGGTACATCATTGGCAGGATCTCTACTTTACCGTCGACCGCCATTGGACGATCTTTAATGGCGTGCATGCCCAGGATCGCGCTCTGCGGCGGGTTGATAATTGGCGTAGACATTAACGAACCGAACACACCGCCGTTGGTAATAGTGAAGTTACCGCCAGTCAGGTCTTCAACGGTCAGTTTGCCGTCACGGCCTTTCAGGGCCAGTTCTTTGATGCGTTTCTCGATGTCAGCCATGCCCAGGGTATCCACATCACGCAGAACTGGGGTCACCAGGCCACGCGGTGTAGAAACGGCCATGCTCACGTCAAAATAGTTGTGATACACCACGTCTTCGCCGTCGATAGACGCGTTGACTTCCGGATAGCGTTTCAGCGCTTCAACAACCGCTTTCACATAGAAAGACATAAAGCCCAGACGGATACCGTGGCGTTTTTCAAACGCATCACCGTACTGCTTACGCAGATCCATGATTGGCTTCATGTTGACTTCGTTGAAGGTCGTCAGCATCGCGGTGGAGTTTTTCGCTTCCAGCAGACGCTCAGCCACACGCTTACGCAGGCGCGTCATCGGCACGCGTTTTTCGCTACGTGCACCCAGAGCAGGCTGTGCGGCAACTGGAGCAGGCGCGGCTGCCGGCGCTTTGGCTTCTTCTTTGGCTGGTGCTTTCGCCAGATGTTTTTCAACATCTTCACGCGTCAGACGGCCACCCACGCCAGTGCCTTTGATAGCGCTGGCTTCGAGGTTATGTTCACTCAGCAGGCGACGGATCGCTGGGCTAAGTGCATCGTTGCTCTGCTCTTCCAGAGAGGCTTGCTGACGCTGAGCCGGCGTGGACTCTTTGCTTTCAGACTTGGCGCTGGACTCTTTACCACCGCTATTGCCTTCACGCAGGCGACCCAGGATCTGGCGAGAGGTCACGGTCGTGCCTTCATCTTCCAGCACTGCATCCAGAATGCCATCCGCCGATGCCGGTACTTCCAGTACCACTTTGTCAGTTTCGATTTCTACCAGCACTTCATCGCGCTTAACGCTATCGCCCGGTTTTTTATGCCAGGTCGCTACCGTTGCGTCAGCCACGGATTCAGGCAGGTCGGGAACAAGAATATCTACGCTACTCATTATGTATCCTTTAATTAATCGACGTTCAGCGCGTCATTGACCAGATCTTGCTGTTGCTTCTGGTGAACGGACATATACCCTACCGCGGGTGAAGCGGAGGCCGGGCGACCTGCATAACGCAGACCAGACCCAAATGGAATCACATCACGGAAATGATGCTGACTGCAGTACCATGCGCCCTGGTTAAGCGGCTCTTCCTGGCACCAGACAAAATCATGTACGTGTGCGTACGGTTTCAGCGCTTCCTGCACCGCCTGGTGCGGGAACGGATAAAGCTGCTCGATGCGCACGATGGCGACATCTTTCTGATCGTTTTTACGGCGCTGTTCAAGCAGGTCGTAATAAACCTTACCAGAACACATCACAACACGCTTCACGGCCTGCGGATCCAGCGCATCAATCTCGCCAATCGCTGGCTGGAAGGCACCGTTCGCCAGTTCATCGAGCGTCGACACCGCCAGCGGGTGACGCAGCAGAGATTTCGGCGACATCACAATCAGTGGACGGCGCATACCGCGCAGCGCCTGACGACGCAGCATGTGGTAAACCTGCGCTGGCGTTGACGGCACGCAAACCTGCATATTCTGCTCAGCGCAGAGTTGCAAATAACGTTCCAGACGCGCAGAGGAGTGCTCTGGGCCCTGTCCTTCGTAGCCGTGCGGCAGCAGCATCACCAGGCCACACATCCGGCCCCATTTCTGCTCGCCGGAGCTAATAAACTGGTCGATAACCACCTGCGCACCGTTGGCAAAGTCACCAAACTGCGCTTCCCAGATGGTCAGCGTGCGCGGCTCAGCCGTGGCGTAACCGTATTCGAAGGCCAGCACGGCTTCTTCAGACAGCACGGAATCCCAGACTCTGAACGACCCTTGACCGTTATGCACATGCTGCAGCGGGGTGTACGTTGAACCGTTAGTCTGGTTGTGAATCACCGCATGGCGGTGGAAGAACGTGCCACGGCCCGCATCTTCACCGGAAAGACGTACCGGAATGCCTTCATCGACCAGCGTGGCGTAGGCCAGATTTTCTGCGCCACCCCAGTCAAACAGCTTCTCACCTGCCGCCATGGACTGACGATCGGTGTAGATTTTCGACACGCGCGCCTGCATTTCGATAGCGTCTGGCACGGTGCTGATACGCTTCGCCAGCTCTTGCAGGCGCTTAGTTTCAACCTTGTTCGGGTAGCTCTCGTCCCATTCGTGGTTCAGGTACGGCGACCAGGTAAAGGAGTGCATATTCATCGGACGCAGCTCTTTCACCACACATTCGCCCGCGTCCAGCGCATCACGGTAAAGATTCACCAGCTCAGTGGCATCTTCCAGCGTCGCCGTTTTTTCAGCTTCCAGTTTGTCAGCGTAGATCTTACGCGGCGTCGGATGCTTTTTGATTTTCTGATACATCAGCGGCTGAGTTGCACTCGGTTCGTCCGCTTCGTTATGGCCATGACGGCGATAGCAGAACAGGTCGATGAACACATCGCGTTTGAACGTATTGCGGAAATCCAGTGCCAGACGGGTCACGAAAGCGACCGCTTCCGGATCATCGGCATTAACGTGGAAGATCGGCGCCTGCACCATTTTACCGATATCGGTACAGTACGGGCTGGAACGCGCATCCAGTGGGTTAGAGGTCGTAAAGCCCACCTGGTTGTTGATAACGATGCGAACCGTACCACCCACTTCGTAACCACGCGCTTTAGACATGTTCAGGGTTTCCTGAACCACGCCCTGCCCGGTTACCGCGGCATCACCGTGAATGGTGATTGGCAGCACTTTATTGCTGCTTGGCTCGTCGAGTCTGTCCAGACGCGCACGAACGGAACCAATAACCACCGGGCTGACGATCTCCAGGTGCGACGGGTTAAACGCCAGCGCCAGGTGAACCAGACCACCGTCGGTTTCGATATCAGACGAGAAGCCCATGTGGTACTTCACATCGCCCGTACCGAGATGTTCTTTATGTTTGCCTGCAAATTCGTCGAACAGGTCCTGCGGTTTTTTACCCAGCACGTTGACCAGCACGTTCAGACGACCGCGGTGCGCCATACCCAGCACCACTTCGCGAGTACCGCTGTTGCCCGCATGGCGGATCAACTCTTTCAGCATCGGCACTAACGCATCGCCACCTTCCAGAGAGAAGCGTTTTGCACCCGGGAATTTCGCACCAAGGTAACGCTCAAGGCCTTCCGCTGCAGTCAGTTCATTCAGGAAGCGCTTTTTCTCATCCGTGCTAAAGCTCGGACGGCCGGCTACTGACTCAATACGCTGCTGGATCCAGCGCTTTTCGTCGGTAGACATGATGTGCATGTATTCCGCACCGATCGAGCCGCAGTAGGTTTGTTTAAGCGCGTCAAGCAGTTCGCCCAACTTCATCGTGTCTTTGCCGCTGGCAAAAGAGCCCACGTTAAAGGTTTCCTGGAAATCGGCCTCGGTCAGATCGTGGTAAGCCGGATCGAGATCCGAGACACGTTCTTGCTGCCACAGCCCCAGCGGATCGAGGTTCGCATGCTGGTGACCGCGGAAGCGATAAGCATTGATGAGCTGCAGGACTTTAACCTGCTTCACATTGGTATCAGGGTCAGAGATCGAGGAGGAGTAACGTGAGGCATCCTTCGCCAGACGACGGAAATAATCACGTGTTTTGGAATGGAATTGATCCGGTTTGACTCCCGTTCCAGGTAACTGCTGGAACATGGAACGCCAGTTAGCGTCCACTGAGTCAGGATCGGTTAAGAAGTCTTCATAGAGCTGTTCAATCCAGCTTTGGTTTGCACCAGAGAGGAAAGAAGAGTCCAGCCAGGCTTTCATTGCGCCGTTCTGCATCGTGATCCCTTAAGCATGTTTATGCTTATTTCGCCGTAGAAACTACCACGCACACCTCGTGTACGTGCCGGGGTTCACCTGCGAGCTCTTGTTGGCTCGCGAAGGAACCTTTAAAAACTGCCATTCATCTTTGTCGTTCAGTCTGCGACTTCGTTGGCTGCCTTCGCTTATCCCAGTCACATAGTTAACTATGCTCCTGGGAATGCGCTCAGTTGCCGTCTTGTCTCGCTCAGAACGACTCGATGACTGGAACTGCCATGTGGCGGTTTTTAAAGATTTCCTGCTTTTCCGTTCCCTCTCCTGTTGGGAGAGGGTCAGGCGAGGGGAAAACGCTCCCCTCTTCTTACTTATGCACTGCGTTGCAACAGCATCGACTTAATGTGGCCGATGGCGCGCGTCGGGTTCAGTCCTTTAGGACATACACTGACGCAGTTCATTATGCTATGGCAGCGGAATACGCTGAAAGCATCACTCAACCCTTCCAGACGACTATCGGTTTCGGTATCGCGGCTATCGATCAGGAAACGATACGCAGCCAGCAGACCCGCAGGGCCGATAAACTTGTCCGGATTCCACCAGAAGGACGGACAAGACGTCGAACAACATGCACAAAGAATACACTCATACAGACCATCGAGTTTTTCACGCTGTTCTGGCGACTGTAAATGCTCGCGAGCCGGTGGATTTTGCCCATTATTCAACAAGTAAGGCTTAATCTTCTCATATTGTGCATAGAATTGTCCCATGTCCACCACCAAATCGCGCACGACCGGCAGACCAGGTAAAGGACGGATAACAATTTTCTGTCCCGCACGCTGCAATGCTGAAATCGGGGTGATACAGGCCAGACCGTTTTTGCCGTTCATGTTCAGACCGTCGGAGCCACACACCCCTTCACGGCAGGAACGACGAAACGACAGTGTCGGATCCTTTTCTTTCAGCAGCATTAATGCGTCAAGCAGCATCATATCGCGACCTTCTTCCGCCTCCAGGACGTAATCCTGCATATGCGGAGCGTCATCGACATCCGGGTTATAACGATAAACTGAGAATTCGAGTTTCATTGTCCTGTCTCCGCATTAATAGGTACGAATCTTCGGCGGGAACGCCGGACGCAGTTTCGGTTCCATATTGACTTCACGTCGTGTCATGGATTCCGACTCTGGCAGATACAGGGAATGGCACAGCCAGTTAGCATCATCACGATCCGGATAGTCAAAGCGGCTATGCGCGCCACGACTTTCAGTACGGAAGTTTGCGGATACAGCCGTCGCGTAGGCGGTTTCCATCAGGTTATCCAACTCCAGACACTCAACGCGCTGGGTGTTGAACTCGCTGGAGGTATCATCCAGGCGCGCATTTTTCAGACGCTCGCGGATGGCTTTCAACTGCTCAAGCCCTTTCGCCATCGCGTCACCTTCACGGAAGACCGAGAAGTTGTGCTGCATACATTCCTGCAGCGCTTTGCGGATTTCGACCGGATCTTCACCGTCACGGTTGCCATTCCAGCGGTTCAGGCGCTCAAGAGAAGCGTCAATATTCGCCTCAGTCGCATCACGCAAGACACCCTGCTCGGCAATCGACTCTTGCAGATGTATCCCCACCGCACGACCGAACACCACAAGGTCGAGCAGAGAGTTACCGCCCAGGCGGTTAGCGCCGTGTACCGATACGCAGGCGATTTCGCCGACTGCGAACAGGCCAGGAATCACCACGTCTTCGCCCTGCTCATTCACGGTCAACGCCTGACCGGTCACTTTGGTCGGAATACCGCCCATCATGTAGTGGCAGGTTGGGATAACCGGGATAGGCTCTTTGATCGGGTCAACGTGAGCAAAGGTACGGGACAATTCCAGGATGCCCGGCAGACGGGATTCCAGAACCTCTTTACCCAGATGATCGAGTTTCAGTTTGGCATGCGGACCCCATGGGCCGTCGCAGCCACGGCCTTCACGGATTTCGATCATGATGGAACGCGCCACCACATCACGACCCGCCAGGTCTTTAGCATTTGGCGCGTAACGCTCCATGAAGCGCTCGCCGTGTTTGTTCAGCAGATATCCGCCTTCACCACGACAGCCTTCTGTGACCAGTACGCCCGCACCAGCGATACCGGTCGGGTGGAACTGCCACATTTCCATATCCTGCACCGGAACACCGGCGCGGATCGCCATACCAACGCCGTCACCGGTGTTGATGTGCGCGTTCGTGGTGGACTGATAAATACGGCCTGCACCGCCGGTGGCCAGCACTGTTGCGCGCGCTTTAAAATAAACCACTTCCCCGGTTTCGATACACAGCGCGGTACACCCGACCACTGCGCCATCTTCATTTTTCACCAGATCGAGTGCATACCACTCGGAGAAAATCGTGGTGTGGTTTTTCAGGTTCTGCTGATACAACGTGTGCAGCAACGCGTGACCGGTACGGTCAGCCGCTGCGGCGGTACGTGCCGCCTGCTCGCCGCCGAAGTTCTTCGACTGGCCGCCAAACGGACGCTGATAAATGGTGCCATCATCCAGACGGGAGAATGGCAGGCCCATGTGATCAAGCTCGAGAATCGCTTCAGGGCCGGTCTTGCACATATATTCAATGGCGTCCTGGTCACCGATATAATCGGAGCCTTTCACCGTGTCATACATGTGCCATTCCCAGTTATCTTCATGGGTATTACCGAGCGCAACGGTGATGCCACCCTGGGCAGAAACCGTATGCGAGCGGGTTGGGAAAACTTTTGAGAGCAGCGCACAGGTCTGGCCGCTCTGGGAAATTTGCA
This sequence comes from Lelliottia sp., assembly GCF_045627565.1. Lineage (NCBI taxonomy): Bacteria > Pseudomonadati > Pseudomonadota > Gammaproteobacteria > Enterobacterales > Enterobacteriaceae > Lelliottia > Lelliottia sp. The sequence continues at coordinate 25,253 of NZ_JAZQNX010000005.1, forward strand.
GTGCTGCGCGCATACCTGCGCCACCCGCACCAATCACAACAGCATCAAATTCTCTGACTGGCAGTTTCATCACACACCCCACACCACAACAAATCCATAAATAACGTAAACCACCAGAGCAACGACGATAGCCAGTTGCAGAGGCAGGCGAATCGCCAACGGTTTAACGTAATCGGTCAACACCTGCCACATGCCAATCCAGGCATGAATAAGGATTGAGAACAGCGCCAGCAGGGTGAACACTTTGGTGAAGGCAGATCCGAAGAACCCGCTCCAGATTTCCCACGTCAGCTCGCCGCTGGTCGCAAAGAAACCGATCATGTAGATGATGTAAAGCGTGAGGACGATGGCGGTAGCGCGGACCAGAATAAAGTCATGTACGCCGTTGCGTCCTAATGCGGAGGCGTTGCTTACCATACGAGGACTCCTGCGAGAATTGAAAACACGACAGTAATGGCAAACGAAATATAGGCAGAGCGTTTCCCTGCTTCGAATGTTTCTTCCAGATAACCAAAGTCCATCAACATATGGCGAACACCCACAACCACGTGGAATGCCAGCGCGGTCAAAATGCCCCACATGATAAATTTCACGAAGAAGCTGCTCATGATGGCCGAAGCCTGGAGGAATCCTTCAGGAGAAGAGAGGCTCGTTCCCAGTAACCACAGCAAAATGCCGACCGCCACAAACGTAATCACACCGGATGCACGGTGGAGAATGGACGCTATTGCCGTTACAGGGAACCGGATCGTTTTCAGATCCAGATTGACAGGTCTTTGTTTTTTCACATTTCTTATCATGAATAACGCCCACATGCTGTTCTTATTATTCCCTTTGGATTTCGCGTAACAGGAAGGCGGCAAGTCCGGGAAACCCGAGATCATAGTGAACTATGTAACCGGGGTGAGCGGGCGCAGCCAACGCACCTGTAGCGTGAAAGACTATGGGATTTCCTTACTCCGGCTGCGATGCGGGTCAGACAGCGTCCTTTTCTATAACTGCGCGTCATGCAAAACATTGCTTCCAAATGCTAAAACGACACGTTACAACGCTGGGTGGCTCGGGATTGCAGGGTGTTCCGGAGACCTGGCGGCAGTATAGGTCGTTCACAAAACCATTACAATTAACCTACATACAGTTTGTCGGGTTTTATGCGGAACAGTGATCACAGTCACGATAACAACATTATTTTAAATTTTAATCATCGGATTTGACAAAGATTAAACAATATTGTTACAAACGTCAGCGGAAAAGGCATATAATGCGCAAAAGTTATGAGGTCTCTCTTTCACCTGAGATTTAGTTATGTAACAGTGTGATGGTATTGACCGAAGTTATCAGGACAGTTATTAGTGGTATACAGGTTTGAATAATTCGGACTGCGAAGACACTGATTTGCTGTTGTTTCTCTGATTTTTCATTCGTTTACCTGCAAGGCGCCATAGCTCTGTACCCTGGTTTCTCCTCGCGAGCTGAGCGGCAAGCCAAATAACAAACTGGTAACGGTGATTAACAGCTGAATGCAAATCCCAACACAACGTCATTCGCCCTAGATCAAGGCGGCAAGTCGGTGAATCCGAGGCATCATCCATCGCGGTGTGACCCGGTTTCGTGGCGTTGCCAACGCAGAGATAGCGTGAAAACGAAGTGTTTTGGCAGTCTTAAGCAATAAGGCGCTAAGGAGACCGTAAATGGCTGATACAAAGGCAACGCTCACCCTAAATGGTGACACTGCTATTGAACTGGATGTGCTAAAAGGCACGCTCGGTCAGGATGTTATTGATATTCGTACTTTGGGCTCAAAAGGGGTGTTTACCTTTGATCCTGGTTTCACTTCTACCGCATCTTGCGAATCCAAAATCACCTTCATCGACGGTGACGAAGGTATCCTGCTCCACCGCGGTTTCCCCATCGATCAATTAGCCACTCAATCCAACTATCTGGAAGTGTGCTATATCCTGCTGAACGGCGAAAAACCGACGCAGGCACAGTTCGATGAATTCCAGACGACCGTCACTCGCCACACCATGATTCACGAGCAGATTACCCGTCTGTTCCACGCCTTCCGTCGTGACTCTCACCCGATGGCTGTGATGTGCGGTATTACCGGTGCGCTGGCGGCGTTCTACCATGACTCGCTGGACGTCAATAACCAACGCCATCGTGACATCGCAGCGTTCCGCCTGCTGTCCAAAATGCCAACCATGGCGGCGATGTGTTACAAATATTCTATCGGTCAGCCATTCGTTTATCCGCGCAACGACCTCTCCTATTCAGGCAACTTCCTGAACATGATGTTCTCCACGCCGTGCGAGCCTTACGAGGTTAATCCGGTGCTTGAGCGCGCGATGGACCGTATTCTGATCCTGCACGCCGACCACGAGCAAAACGCATCGACCTCCACCGTCCGTACCGCAGGCTCTTCAGGCGCGAACCCGTTCGCCTGTATCGCTGCCGGTATCGCCTCCCTGTGGGGACCGGCACACGGTGGCGCGAACGAAGCCGCACTGAAGATGCTGGAAGAGATCAGCTCTGTTGAGCACATTCCTGAATTCGTGCGTCGTGCGAAAGACAAAAATGACTCCTTCCGTCTGATGGGCTTCGGCCACCGTGTTTACAAAAACTACGACCCGCGCGCAACCGTCATGCGTGAAACTTGCCACGAAGTGCTGAAAGAGCTGGGTACGAAAGATGATCTGCTGGAAGTGGCGATGGAGCTGGAACACATCGCGCTGAACGACCCGTACTTTATCGAGAAAAAACTGTACCCGAACGTCGATTTCTACTCTGGCATTATTCTGAAAGCGATGGGCATTCCGTCTACCATGTTCACCGTGATCTTTGCCATGGCGCGTACCGTGGGCTGGATTGCACACTGGAACGAAATGCACACCGACGGCATGAAAATCGCCCGTCCTCGTCAGCTGTACACCGGCTACGAGCAGCGTGATTTCAAATCAGACATCAAGCAATAATTCGATTTGTCTGTTAAAAACGCGCCGGCTGGCGCGTTTTTTATTTGTACGATCGGATGCCCTCTCACCGGGATAATGTGAAAATATCAAAAACGGTAACCCTTAGGTTATCGTTTTACTTTTGACACCCCGGACACCCGTAAAACGGTCTTGAAGAAAGCGTGCTGCGTTTAATCACCCCGCCGCACCGCTCGCAGGCTTTGCCCTCTCGATGAAACACCTTGAAGCGAAACAACGCGCCGTGATGCTTATTGTCATCCACCACGCCACGCGTGTTGTACGACAGACGCGGAATTTCCAGCAAGGCATGTGAAAGCGCATCAAGCTGTTCCTCGCTGAGCTGGGAAGCCTTACGCTGCGCCGCCAGCCCCACTTCCCAGAGAATTTCGACACGCAAATAATTGCCCAATCCGGCAAGAAAGGCCTGATCCAGCAGCAATCCTGAAAACTGTCGATTGCGGAATTTCGGCGACAACAAACGCGCTTTCACCTCTTCTGCCGTCAATCGCATATCCAGTACATCCGGCCCGACGCGTTGCAGGAAGGGGTGAGTGAGCAGTTGCTCCGGCGTTAACATCTCTATGTCAGATGCGCTGTAGAGTAAAATCGCTTTATCCGCCGTTTGCAGCCTGACGCGCAATATCCTTGAAGTTTGTGGGTGCTCACCTGCATCAACCACCCGCCAGACTCCATAAAGTTGATTGTGGCTATATAACGTCAGGTTATGGGAAAAATGCGTCAGCAACGCTTTGCCACGCGTTTCAATCTGCGTGACTTTTTGCCCAATTAACGACGACTCGAAAGATTTTAACTGAGGAAAAGCAAACCACGCATTGGTGAGGGGTTTGCCTTTTATCGCCGCCTCCAGGCTATCCGCCGCACGGCGGATCTCCGGTCCTTCTGGCATGTTTACATCCTTTTTTAGTGCATCGTTAGTGCGTTGCGCCGCCCACGGCGTTGATGTCAGATGACTGACGCAGCGCCACGGTCAAGGCGATTTTCAGCGCCGCTTTCACCGTCTGTGCCGCCATACTCGGTGCGCCAGCATGTGCCGCGGCCTGTTCCGGTAAGTACGGAATATGAATAAACCCGCCCTTCACGTTCGTGCGTTCACGGATTTTATGCAGCAAACCATACATCACGTGATTACAGACGAATGTCCCCGCCGTCTGCGACACTGAAGCGGGAATGCCTTTTTCGCGCATCGCCGCCACCATTGCTTTAATGGGCAGCGAGCTAAACCACGCCGCAGGCCCGTCGGGCACAATGGCGACATCAATCGGTTGCTGCCCACGATTATCAGGAATACGCGCATCATCGACGTTTATGCCGACACGTTCGACGGTAATATCCACACGACCGCCCGCCTGCCCAACGGCAATCACCACGGTCGGATTCAATTCGTCGATAGCAGAATTGAGCACCATTAGCGACTCGCCAAACACGCAAGGCAACTGCCGCGTCACCACGCGACAGTCATCAATGGTCATCCCCTCGAGCTGGTTAACCACTTCCCAGGAAGGGTTAACGGTCTCACCGCCAAAAGGCTCAAAACCGGTGACTAAAATATGACGCATCGCGCCTCCTTATAAGAACATCAGGAAGTACATCAGGAACACGTTGACGATCAGCAACAGCACGCCGGTCGGTATCTGCGCCTTAATCACCGCATTTTTATCCGGCAATTCCAGCAGCGCAGCGGGCACAATATTGAAGTTCGCCGCCATCGGCGTCATCAGCGTTCCGCAATAACCGGAGAACATCCCAATCGCCGCCATCACGGCCGGATTACCGCCGTGTTGCAGCACCAGAATCGGAATACCGATCCCCGCCGTCACAATCGGGAACGCGGCAAACGCATTGCCCATCACCATCGTCAGCACAGCCATGCCAATCGCGTAGACCGCCACGGCGATAAAGCGGCTATCTACCGCGAGATAGGTTTTCGTGAGCCAGGAAATTCCATCGCCCACGCCTGCGGCGGTAAACAACAGCCCCAGCGTCGCCAGAATTTGCGGCAGGATAAACGCCCAGCCGATGGAGTCCAGCAGACGACGCGCCTCCTGTAGCGGTTGATGCACTTTTTCGTGCGTCATTTTTACCGCCATCGCCAGACCAATCAGCGAGCCAACGGTCATGGAAAACAGCGTCACCAGCGTCGAATGGTTGCCTGGCCCAAACAGCGTTTCCTGCATTCCAGGAATATTGTTGAACATCAGCACGCCGACAACGGTCACCACGGGAATGGCGAGCGCCGGAAAGAACAGTCGGTTACCCAGACGCGTTGCGCTGGCTTCACGTTCTTCCTGCTTGCGTTGATGATAGCTGCCCAGACGCACGCCGCCGAAACCGGCAATCAGTGCCAGCCCCACCACCGCAACGCCCACCGCAATGTGCACGGTGCGCTTATCGCCCACCAGCTGATACGTCCAGTCACCCAACAGGAACATCAGGCCGTAAATACCCCAGAATATTCCAGTCGTCACGCGGCGCGGATTAGCTTTATCGCGAAATGACATCACCGCGACGATCAGCAGGATCAGCCCTGCCAGCCAGTACAAATAGCTTTGCTGGAAATTCATGAGGCATCTCCCTGCGTAGGCGTGGTTTTCGCCAGCTCACGTTCAAGATGCTTATCCAGCCGCCACAGGCGAGTGGCGTGAATGATAAAGGCACAGATCGCCGTCGGGATGCCCCACAAGGCAATGTGCAGCGGCTCGGTCTGAATACCGCCAGACTCAAGCATAAAGTTATGCATAAAGATGATCGCGCCAAAGGCGACAAAAATGTCTTCGCCGAAGAACAGCCCGACGTTATCAGTCGCCGCCGACATGGCGCGCAGACGGTAACGCACCGCTCCCGGCAGTTCGCCGTATTTTTTCTCTGCCGCACCTTCCGCCATCGGTGCCAGCAACGGGCGCACCATCTGCGGATGACCACCGAGGCTAGTGAGACCCATCGCGGCTGACGCTTCACGCACGAACAGATAGACGATCAGCAAGCGGCCCGCGGTGGCGCTGTGAATTTTGGCAATCCACGCCTGCGCGCGCTCTTTCAGCCCGTGGCGCTCCAGCAGACCGATCACCGCAAGAGGAATCAGCAGGATATACGGCAGGTTACGGGTGTTCAGGAACCCCTCGCCGAGCTTTTCGAGGATAGTCGTGACCGGCATATGCGCCGCCAGGCCGGTCACGATACCGGCGACAATCACCACCAGCACCGGATTAAAACGTAATAAAAAACCGACCACAATCACCGCGATACCGATGAGTGGCCAGAGCGATAGCGTCTCTGCCATGTTCTCTTTCCTGTTGTTAAGTTGTGTTTGCGTTTGTGCGTTATGCACTGATTTTTATATTTTTAGCGTCAAATTCTTTGCGCAGGCGACGGGCAAACGCCAGGGCGTGTTCGCCATCGCCATGCAGACAGACGGTCTGCGCCTGCACGCTGGCCCATTCCCCGGTGATACTTTTCACCCGACCCTGTTGCACCATTTCCAGGGTTTGTGCCAGCGCCTGTTCTTCATCCTCAATCAGCGCGCCCGGCGCAGTGCGCGGCACGAGACTTCCATCCGCCTGATAACCGCGATCGGCAAACACCTCCTCGCGCGTCACCAAACCATAGCGCTCCCCGGCGCGAATCAGTTCGCTGCCCGCCAGTCCCACCAGAATCAACGTCGGACTAATGGCATGAACCGCACGCGCGATAGCATCCGCCAACGCGGCGTCTTTTGCCGCCTGGTTATAGAGCATCCCGTGCGGCTTAACGTGACGAAGTTGCCCTCCTTCGGCGCGCGCGATAGCCACTAGCGCACCAATTTGATACAGCATTTGCGCGTACACCGTTTCCGGTGGCAGGTTCATCGCCGTACGACCAAAGTTTTCCCGATCGGGAAAGCTCGGATGCGCGCCTATTGCCACACCATTTTTTAACGCCTCGCGAACGCACGCCTGCATGGTTTGCGCGTCCCCGGCGTGAAAGCCACAGGCAATATTGGCGGAAGAAACAAGCGTCAATAATTCAGCATCGCTCGCGCAGCCTTCACCTAAATCCGCATTCAAATCAACGACGATCATTCAGCCTCCATGCCAGTTGTTCGATATGTTGTTTCTGTACGCGTCGCGCTTCGAGCGCCTCTTCCAGCGTGCACTGCACAAAGTGAATCGGCTGACCCAGCGGAATTTGCGCCAGATGGTACATATCCGCCTCGATGATGCAGGCGATACGCGGATAGCCCCCCGTGGTCTGAGCATCATTCATCAGGACAATCGGTTGGCCGTTGTGCGGTACCTGAATCACGCCCGGCAGCAGACCATGTGACAGCATTTCGCGATCGGTAGTGCGCGCCAGCTGTTGGCCCTGTAAACGGTACCCCATGCGGTTACTTTGCGGGCTGAGCTTCCACGGCAGACGCCAGAAAGCATCCTGCGAAGGCTGGTCAAACTCGTGGTATTCCGGCCCCGGCAGCGCGCGAATGCGGTTGGTCCACAGCAGTTGCTTAACCCCCTGCGTTTCAGCAAATTCCCGCAAACCTGGACGAAGCGGCAATCGGTCGCCATCTTTCAGCAAACGGCCTTCAAACCCGCCGATTCCCGTTTTGAGATCGGTGCTGAATGAGTTCATCACTTCCGGTACGTCAATGCCGCCATCAACAGCCAGATAGCTGCGCATCCCGTGTAACGGGCGATTCAGCGTCAGGCGCTGCCCGGCTTTAGCCTTTAATCGCCAGCCGGTCCAGACCGCTGCGCCATCAAGCGTCGCGTCGCAGCCTGCGCCGGTCAGGGCGAACCAGCTGTCGCGCTCAAACTCGACGCTGCATTGACCCAGTGTTATTTCCAGCGCCGCCGTATTCGGATCGTTGCCCACCAGCAGATTCGCAATCTGCAACGCCGGTTTATCCAGCGCACCGCAATAGCTGATCCCCGACTGACGCAGGCCGACACGGCCCTCATCCTGAACCGAGGTGTACAACCCCGCGCGAATCACTTTCAACATACCCCCTCCTTCTGCGGCACAAACCGCACGGTATCTCCCGGTCGCAACAGCACCGGCTCATCGCGTTTGGAATCAAATAGCGGCAGGCTGGTATGGCCAATCAGCTGCCAGCCGCCCGGCGAGGCCAGCGGGTAAATCCCGGTCTGTGCTCCGCCGATACCGACCGAACCGGCCGGGACTTGCAGGCGCGGCTCAGCGCGACGCGGCGTGGCCAGCTGTTCCGGCAACCCGCCCAGATAGGGGAATCCCGGCTGGAAGCCCAGGAACCACACCACGTAATCATTCGCGCTGTGCAGCTCGACCACCTGTTTTTCAGACAGTCCGGCATGTCGCGCCACCTCGCCCAGATCCGGGCCTGACGCCCCGCCGTACACCACCGGAATTTCGATAAAGCGTGATTCCGGCTCCAGCGCCTCGCTCTCTTCCCACCAGAGTTGCAACCGTTCGATTGCATCCAGCGCCAGGGACTGCGGATTGCGTAATACGACCGTAATGTTATTCATCCCCGGAATGGCTTCCACCACTTCGGGGATCTCCGCTAGCCGCTGCGTTAAGCGCCAGATCCTTTTTTGCGTCGCCAGCGTGACCGGAGGCTCAAGCTCCAGCACCACGGCGGTTTCGCCTAATAAATAACAACGCGCTCGCTGCACTTACGTACCTCTCATCAGGCAGGATTAGGAATATCAATAAAGGTCACGTCCAGATCGGTATTTTCCGTCAACCACTCGCTCAGGGCGCGAATGCCGCCGCGTTCAGTGGCGTGATGCCCCGCGGCATAGAAATGCAGGCCCTGTTCACGCGCGGAATGGATCGTCTGTTCAGACACTTCACCGGTAATAAACGCGTCAACGCCAAAGCGCGCGGCGTTGTCGATAAAGCCCTGGCCGCCGCCCGTACACCAGGCGACGCGTTTGACCAGATCCGGGCCAGTATCACCGCTCCACAGCGGACGACGCCCCAGACGCGCCTCGATCCAGGAGGCCAGCTCCAGGCCAGGGACCGGCATTGACAGTTCGCCCCACGGCAACAACTCTTCAATTTCGCCCATCACGGTGATGCCAAGCAGCGCGGCCAGCTGCACGTTATTACCCAGCTCCGAGTGCGCATCCAGCGGCAAATGCCAGCCATACAGGTTGATGTCGTTTGCCAGCAGCGTTTTCAGGCGATTGCGCTTCATGCCGCGAATCACGGGCGCTTCGTTTTTCCAGAAATAACCGTGATGCACGATCACTGCATCAGCTTGCAGACGCACGGCTTCATCCAGCAGCGCCTGGCTTGCCGTGACGCCCGTGACAATCTTTTGCACTGTGTCGCGCCCTTCCACCTGCAGGCCGTTCGGGCCATAGTCGCTAAAGCTGGCGCTGTTCAGTTTTTCGTTGATCAGTTGTTCAAGTTCGGTGTTTTTCATCATGACTCTCTTACACTTTGCGGGCGGCTTCATAGGCCGCCAGTGTGGCGACGCGCGCCTGTTTATGATCGACAATCGGGCGCGGATAATCGAGCGTCACGCCCGCTTTATCGGCCCACACCCAGGGTTCATGAAGGGATTTAATCGGCACATCACGAAGTGATGGCAGCCACTTACGGATAAACTCGCCCGTGGCGTCAAACCGTTGCCCCTGAGTGGTCGGATTAAAAATACGAAAATAGGGCGCAGCGTCCGTTCCGGTTGAGGCCGCCCACTGCCAGCCGCCATTGTTGGCGGCCAGGTCGCCATCAATCAGCTGTGCCATAAAATATCGCTCTCCGGCACGCCAGTCGATAAGCAAGTCTTTCACCAGAAAACTCGCCACAATCATCCGCAGACGATTGTGCATCCATCCCGTTTCGTTGAGCTGGCGCATTGCCGCATCGACAATCGGATAGCCCGTTTTCCCGTCCTGCCAGGCCTGCAACAGCACATCGTCGTGCTGCCATTGCACGTTGTCGGTCCAGCGAATGAAGGGCCGATGTTTACATAAATCAGGATGATAGGTCATCAGATGGCGATAAAATTCTCGCCAGATAAGTTCGTTCAGCCACACCGAGCCCTCACCACCGTCCAGCGCTCTGGGCTGCTCCGCGAGCAGACGGTGTAAACACTGACGTGGCGAGAGCACGCCCAACGCTAAACAGGCCGATAACCGGCTGGTGCCGTCGATAGAAGGGAAATCGCGTCGCGCTTCGTACTCACCCGCGCCGTTTTGACAGAAATGGCGAAGCTGCGCGATAGCGGCTTTCTCGCTGGCAGGAAACAGCTCAGCATCAAAATCCAGCTGCGGGTAGTTGAATTCGATTTCAGCGGATGGCGGCAGCTTTTGTTCTCTGACAGCGGGCGCGGCCACGCATTCCGGCAGCCCCTCTTTCAGGCGCTTGACGTACGCATTTTTGAACGGGGTAAACACTTTGTACATCTCGTGATTCCCGGTCATGACGCTGCCAGGCGGCATCATCACGCTGTCGTCAAAGCCCTGACAGACCACGCCGTCGAGCGTTTTTTCGAGCTGCCGGTCGCGCTGCTGTTCGTTGAATTCGTATTGATAGTTGTAGAAAAGATGGGTGACGTCGTATTGCTGACAGAGCTGCTGCACTTTTGCGCTTTGCGCCGCAAAATCACTCACCTCTTCATAGATGAGCGGAATGCCTCTCTCCGCCAGCCCCTGCTGCAATCCATTAAGATGCACGCGCAGATATGCCGCCTGTCGCGGGGCCATGTCATGCAATCGCCACTGATCGGGTGTGGCGATAAACACGGCCAGCACCCGCGCGTGTTGACTCCGGCAGGCAGCCGCGAGGGCGATATTGTCATGAAGGCGCAGATCCGCGCGAAACCAGACCAGATGCGTGGTCATAACACTCCTGAATAATTGTCCATAACCTAAGCGTAGCGTTTCCGGTCGCACGCTAACATCGCGTCGTCGTCCGAAACAGCGTCGGAATACCTGACGCTATAATGTTTAAGTTATGTTACTGGAGCAAGCAGTACAACACCGTTAATTCAGCTTAACGGCGGAAGATTCCTGACAATCTGAAGGGATAAACCTCAAGCGCGGGCATAAAAAAACCGCCACATCTCTGTGGCGGCTCTGACATTGCTGTGTGTCATCTTTGTATTAATAGAAGTCGCAGGTCGCTTTTTCCGCCTGATCCATCCAGACCGGTTTCTCGCTGGTTTTCGCCCAGACGCGGTGCAGATAGCTGTAAAAACGGGCACGGTCTTTCCAGAAAAGCATCACCGGTAACGCCAGAACACCCGCCACTACAGCGAAGGTGCGACGTAAAAAGACAACATGTGCTGGATACTCTTTGTAAAGGTCCATTATTTTCTCCCCTATAGTTGGCCGGAAACGTTATCCGGAAAATTCAAAAGTGGTTATCTGGCTAAAATAGTACCGTTTTGTTTGTAATTTTACTACTCATCCGACCACTTATTTGTATTCATTTAATGAATATTTACACTTCACCTGTAATTAAGTTACGAAAAAGTTAACAAGATACTTACCAATAGTTAAATTATGGTTTTAGCGTTTTTATACTTTTTTTACACCTCCCCCGCCGATTTTTGCAAAATCTTTGCGCCGTAAATCCTACCTTTTGCACAAAGACAAATGTCACCCGGAGGTGAATTGTGAGTGCAGGTCTGATTGCCGGCATCGTGTTGGTTTTCCTGTTATTAGGGTATCTGGTCTACGCCTTGTTTAATGCGGAGGCATTCTGATGGCCGCTCAAGGATTTTTACTTATCGCCAGTTTTTTATTGCTGCTATTCCTGCTGGCACGACCGCTGGGAAACGTGCTGGCGCGAATGATTAACGGCGTCCCGCTGCCTCTGGTTGGCGGTGTGGAAAACGGAGTGTGGCGCGTACTCGGCATCCAAAATCAGGAGATGAACTGGCGGCAATATCTGCTCGCTATTCTGCTGCTGAATGTGTTCGGCCTTTTTGTCCTGTTCTCGATGCTGATGTTGCAGGGCTTTTTGCCGCTCAACCCGCAGCAGTTGCCGGGGTTAAGCTGGCATCTGGCGCTGAATACCGCCGTCAGTTTCGTCAGCAATACCAACTGGCAATCGTATGCAGGTGAAACCACGCTCAGCTATTTCAGCCAGATGGTGGGGTTAACCGTACAAAACTTCCTGTCGGCAGCCAGCGGCATCGCGGTGATTTTTGCCCTGACGCGCGCTTTTGCCCGGCAAAAAGTGAACACACTCGGCAACGCCTGGGTCGATCTCACGCGAATTACGCTGTGGGTGCTGCTGCCCATTTCATTGGTTATCGCCCTGTTCTTTATCCAGCAAGGTACGCTGCAAAACCTGCTGCCGTATGCGTCTTACACCTCGCTTGAGGGGGTAAAACAGATGCTGCCGATGGGGCCGGTGGCCTCGCAGGAAGCCATCAAAATCCTCGGAACGAACGGCGGCGGATTCTTCAATGCCAACTCCTCGCACCCGTTCGAAAACCCAACCGCGCTGACTAACGTTGTGCAGATGCTGGCGATCTTCCTGATCCCCGCCGCACTCTGCTTTGCCTTTGGCGATGTGGTGAACGACCGCCGCCAGGGGCGCACGTTGCTCTGGGCGATGTCAATTATCTTCGTGGTCTGCGTCGCGCTGGTGATGTGGGCTGAATGGCATGGCAACGCGCACTTTATGCAGCTCGGTGTCGACAGCAACATCAATATGGAAGGCAAAGAGAGCCGTTTCGGCATACTCGCCAGCAGTCTGTACGCGGTGGTCACCACGGCGGCCTCCTGCGGCGCGGTGAATGCGATGCATGACTCCTTCACCGCGCTCGGCGGCATGATCCCGCTGTGGCTGATGCAGATCGGTGAAGTGGTGTTTGGCGGGGTGGGATCCGGGCTGTACGGCATGCTGCTGTTTGTCCTGCTGGCGGTGTTTATCGCCGGGCTGATGATTGGCCGCACGCCAGAATATCTGGGTAAAAAAATCGACGTGCGGGAGATGAAGCTGACCGCGCTGGCGATTCTGGTGACCCCTACGCTGGTGCTGATGGGCACGGCGCTGGCGCTGATGACCGACGCCGGACGCAGCGGCATTTTCAACCCTGGCATTCACGGCTTTAGCGAAGTGCTGTACGCCGTCTCATCTGCCGCCAACAACAACGGCAGCGCCTTCGCCGGATTAAGCGCTAACTCTCCGTTCTGGAACTGCCTGCTGGCGTTCTGCATGTTCGTCGGTCGCTTTGGGGTGATCGTCCCGGTGATGGCTATCGCCGGATCGCTTGTCAGCAAAAACATTCAGCCCACCTCCAGCGGAACGCTGCCAACCCACGGGGCGCTGTTTGTCGGCCTGCTGATTGGTACCGTGCTGCTGGTGGGGGCATTGACCTTTATCCCCGCCCTCGCGTTAGGCCCGGTCGCGGAACATCTTTCTTTACGCTAATTGAGCGGAGACATAAGTCATGAGTCGTAAACAACTGGCCCTTTTAGAACCCTCGCTGGTTCGCCAGGCGTTGATGGATGCGGTCAAAAAACTCAGCCCGCGCGTGCAGTGGCACAACCCGGTGATGTTTATTGTCTGGATTGGCAGCGTGGTCACCACCGCGCTGGCAGTGGCGATGGCAACCGGGCATCTGGTGGGCGATGCGGGCTTTACCGGCGCGATTAGCGTCTGGCTGTGGTTTACGGTGCTTTTCGCCAACGTAGCCGAAGCGCTGGCGGAAGGCCGCAGTAAGGCGCAGGCCAACAGCCTGAAAGGCATCAATAAGACGGCATTTGCCCGCAAACTGCGCGAGCCAAAATATGGTGCGCAGATGGACCACGTCCCGGCTGACGAGCTGCGCAAAGGCGACGTCGTGTTGGTCGAAGCGGGCGATATTATCCCGTGCGACGGGGAAGTCATCGAAGGCGGTGCATCGGTCGATGAGAGCGCGATCACCGGGGAATCTGCACCGGTGATCCGTGAGTCTGGCGGTGATTTCGCCTCCGTCACCGGCGGGACGCGGATTCTCTCCGACTGGCTGGTTGTCCAGTGCAGCGTCAACCCTGGCGAAACCTTCCTCGACCGCATGATCGCGATGGTCGAAGGGGCACAGCGTCGCAAAACGCCAAACGAAATTGCGCTGACCATTTTACTGGTGGCCCTGACGATTGTTTTCCTGCTGGCAACCGCCACCCTGTGGCCGTTCTCCGCCTACGGCGGCACGGCGGTCAGCGTTACGGTATTGGTGGCACTGCTGGTCTGCCTTATCCCAACGACCATCGGCGGATTGCTGTCGGCGATTGGCGTGGCGGGGATGAGCCGGATGCTCGGCGCAAACGTCATCGCCACCAGCGGTCGTGCCGTAGAAGCGGCGGGTGACGTGGATGTGTTGCTGCTGGATAAAACCGGGACCATTACCCTCGGCAACCGCCAGGCATCCGAATTTTTGCCCGCGCCCGGCGTGGATGAAAAAACGCTGGCCGACGCCGCACAGCTCTCATCACTGGCCGATGAAACGCCGGAAGGCCGCAGTATCGTGATCCTCGCAAAGCAGCGCTTTAACCTGCGCCAGCGGGATGTGCAAAGCCTGCAGGCCACCTTTGTGCCGTTCACGGCGCAAACGCGCATGAGCGGGATTAACATCCAGGATCGCATGATTCGCAAAGGCTCTGTTGACGCCATTCGTCGCCACATTGAAGCCAACAACGGCCACTTCCCGCCGGAAGTCGACCGTCTGGTGGAGAACGTGGCGCGTCAGGGTGCAACGCCCCTGGTGGTCGCCGAAGGCGCAACCGTACTCGGCGTGATTGCCCTGAAAGATATCGTGAAAGGCGGCATTAAAGAGCGCTTTGCCCAGCTGCGTAAAATGGGGATCAAAACGGTGATGATCACCGGGGATAACCGTTTGACCGCCGCCGCAATCGCTGCCGAAGCGGGCGTGGACGATTTCCTGTCTGAAGCCACGCCGGAAGCCAAACTGGCGTTGATTCGTCAGTACCAGGCAGAAGGACGCCTGGTGGCAATGACCGGCGACGGCACCAACGACGCCCCCGCACTGGCGCAGGCGGACGTGGCGGTAGCGATGAACTCGGGCACTCAGGCGGCGAAAGAAGCGGGCAACATGGTTGATCTCGACTCTAACCCGACCAAGCTGATTGAAGTGGTGCACATCGGCAAACAGATGCTGATGACGCGCGGATCGCTGACCACGTTCAGTATCGCCAACGACGTGGCAAAGTATTTTGCCATTATTCCTGCGGCGTTTGCGGCGACCTATCCGCAGCTCAACGCCCTGAACGTGATGCACCTGCACTCTCCGGCGTCGGCCATTCTCAGCGCCGTGATTTTTAACGCGCTGATTATTGTCTTCCTGATCCCGCTGGCGCTAAAAGGTGTGAGCTATAAACCGCTGACGGCAGCCGCTATGCTGCGCCGCAACCTGTGGATTTATGGTCTGGGTGGACTTGTGGTGCCGTTTATCGGTATCAAGATTATCGACATGCTGCTGACCGTGTTCGGGCTGGTTTAAAAGGTAAATCAAATGACTATGTTACGCCCCGCTATACTGCTGTTTATTCTGTTAACGCTGGTGACCGGTGGGCTTTATCCGCTGCTCACGACGGCGCTTGGCCAGTGGTGGTTTACCGATCAGGCCAACGGTTCGCTGATCATTCAGAACGGTGAAAATCGCGGTTCGCGCCTGATTGGGCAGAATTTTAACGACGCGGGCTACTTTCAGGGACGTCCTTCCGCCACTGCGGAAAGCCCGTATAATCCGATGGCGTCTGGCGGGAGTAATCTGGCAGGGAGCAATCCCGAGCTGGATAACGCGATCGGCGAACGCGTTGCTGCACTGCGCGCTGCCAATCCGCAGGCCAGCCGTGATGTGCCGGTTGAGCTGGTTACGGCCTCAGCCAGCGGGCTGGATTACAGCCTGACGCCCGAATCGGTCGCATGGCAGATCCCGCGCGTGGCGGCTGCCCGCCAGTTGACCACCGAACAGGTGCGCAAGGTGGTAGAGGAACATACGCAAAAACCGCTGGTCAATTTTATCGGTATGCCGGTAGTGAATATTGTTGAGCTGAATCTGGCGCTGGACGCGCAAAGGAAAAACTAAATGACCGACGAGCCTGTGCGCCCGGATCCTGACCGACTGCTGGAACAGACAGCCGCCCCTCATCGCGGCAAGCTTAAGGTGTTTTTTGGTGCCTGCGCGGGCGTCGGGAAAACTTACGCCATGCTGGCGGAAGCGCAGCGGTTACGGGCGCAGGGTTTAGACATTGTGATCGGCGTGGTGGAAACGCACGGACGCAAAGAAACGGCAGCGCTGCTGGAAGGATTAGCCACGCAGCCCGCCCGGCGAACCAGCCATCGCGGTCGTCTGGTGACGGAATTTGATCTCGACGCCGCCCTCGCCCGCCGCCCGGCGCTGATCCTGATGGATGAACTGGCGCACAGCAATGCGCCTGGCTCACGTCATCCAAAGCGCTGGCAGGATGTCGAGGAGCTGCTGGAAGCGGGTATCGACGTCTTTACCACCGTTAACGTGCAGCATCTGGAAAGCCTGAACGATGTGGTCAGCGGCGTCACCGGCATTCAGGTGCGCGAAACCGTACCCGATCCCTTTTTTGATTCCGCCGATGAAGTGGTGCTGGTCGATCTGCCGCCGGACGATCTGCGCCAGCGTCTGCACGAGGGCAAAGTCTATATTACCGGGCAGGCCGAACGGGCCATCGAACATTTCTTTCGCAAGGGGAATCTGATCGCCCTGCGTGAACTGGCGCTCAGACGCACCGCCGATCGGGTGGACGATCAGATGCGTGCCTGGCGTGACCGGCAGGGACAGGATCGCGTCTGGCACACCCGCGACGCGGTTTTACTGTGCATCGGCCACGGAAGTGGCAACGAAAAGCTGGTGCGCACCGCCGCCCGGCTGGCGGCAAAATTCGGCAGCGTCTGGCATGCGGTTTATGTCGAAACGCCGCATCTGCATGCACTGCCTGAGCATCAACGTCGCGCAATTTTGAGCGCCTTACGTCTGGCGCAAGAGTTGGGTGCAGAAACCGCCACCCTGTCCGATCCCGCTGAAGACAAAGCCATTCTCCGCTACGCCCGCGAACACAACCTGGGCAAAATTGTGATTGGCCGTCGCCATCACCGCCGCTGGTTTAGCCGCGAGTCGTTCGCCGACAAACTGGCAAAACGCGCGCCCGACCTGGATTTAGTGATAGTCGCCCTTGACGACAAACCCGCTCCCCTGCCAAACCGGACAACAGATGTGCGCCCTTTCGGTGAGAAATGGCGCATTCAGCTTCGTGGCTGTCTGGTTGCGACGGTCCTGTGCGCGCTGATCACGTTCGTGGCCAGCCAGTGGCTTGTCGCGTTTGACGCGGCCAATCTGGTGATGATTTATCTGCTTGGCGTGGTGATTGTCGCTCTGCTTTACGGACGCTGGCCGTCAGTGCTCGCCACGGTGATAAACGTCGCCAGCTTTGATCTGTTTTTTATTGCGCCGCGCGGAACGCTGGCGGTGTCGGACGTGCAGTACATTCTGACGTTTGCGGTGATGCTCACCGTCGGGCTTATCGTCGGGAATCTCACCGCGGGCGTGCGTTATCAGGCACGAATCGCCCGCTATCGCGAGCAGCGCACACGTCATCTTTATGAGATGTCAAAATCACTGGCGGTGGGCCGCACGTCGCACGATATCGTGCAGACCAGCGAGCAGTTTATCCGCTCAACGTTCCACGCTAACAGCCTGATTTTGCTGCCCGATGAGCACGGGAAACTGCGCCCGTTGACCTCGGCAAGCGGCATGACGCCGTGGGATGACGCGATTGCCCGCTGGAGTTTTGATAAAGGTTTACCCGCAGGCGCAGGCACGGACACCTTACCCGGTGTGCCCTATTTGATTTTGCCACTGCGCAGCGCCGACAAGAATCTGGGGCTGGTTATCGTTGAACCGACCCATCTGCGACAGCTAATGATCCCGGAACAGCAGCGTCTTCTGGAAACCTTCACGCTGCTGGTCGCCAGCGCCCTTGAACGCCTGGCGCTGACAGCCAGCGAAGAACAGGCGCGGATGGCGAGCGAGCGCGAAAGCATCCGCAACTCCCTGCTGGCGGCGCTCTCTCACGATCTGCGCACGCCGCTGACCGTTCTGTTTGGCCAGGCGGAAATTTTAACGCTCGATCTGGCGGCTGAAAATTCCCCGCACGCACCGCAGGCCAGTGAGATCCGCCAGCACGTGCTCAACACCACGCGACTGGTGAATAATCTGCTGGATATGGCGCGCATTCAGTCCGGCGGATTTAACCTCAAAAAAGAGTGGCTCACGCTGGAAGAGGTGGTTGGCAGCGCCTTGAAAATGCTGGAGCCTGGCCTCGGCGGACGCCACATTTCTCTGAACATGCCGGAGCCGCTGGCGCTGATTCACGTCGACGGGCCGCTGTTTGAGCGTGTGCTGATTAATCTGCTGGAAAACGCGGCGAAATATGCCGGTTCCAAAGCAGAGATCGGGCTGAATGCAGACGTGGCAAATCAGGCATTACGCCTTGAGATTTGGGACGATGGCCCCGGCATTCCGCTTGGGCAGGAAGCCGCTATTTTTGAGAAATTTGCCCGTGGGAATAAAGAGTCGGCCATTCCGGGAGTCGGGCTTGGGCTGGCGATCTGCCAGGCCATTGTCGAGGTTCACGGTGGGACGATCGCCGCGCATAACCGTCCGGAAGGCGGGGCCTGTTTTTGTGTTACACTTCCGCTGGAAGCCCCGCCGGAACTGGATGAATTACCAGAGGATTTGTGATTAACGTTCTGATTGTCGAAGACGAACATGCTATTAGCCGATTCCTGCGCGCCGCGCTGGAAGGAGACGGCTTGCGCGTGTTTGACGCCGGAACGTTACAGCGTGGCCTGATTGAAGCCGCGACGCGCAAACCCGATCTGGTGATCCTCGATTTAGGTTTGCCAGACGGCGACGGTATCGATTTTATCCGCGAGGTTCGCCAGTGGAGTCAGATGCCGATTATTGTGCTTTCTGCCCGCGCGGAAGAGACAGATAAAATTGCCGCGCTGGATGCCGGTGCCGATGATTATCTCAGCAAACCGTTTGGCATCGGTGAACTTCAGGCGCGGCTGCGCGTCGCATTACGTCGCCACAGCGCCACGACGCCCGATGAGCCGGTGTTTACCTTCTCAGACATTCAGGTTAATCTCGCCGCGCGACGCATTCTTCGCGGCGCGCAAGAGATTCACCTCACCCCGATTGAATTTCGCCTGCTGGCTATTCTTTTGAATAACCACGGCAAGGTGCTGACGCAACGCCAGCTCCTGAATCAGGTCTGGGGTCCGAACGCCGTCGAGCATAGTCATTATTTACGCATATATATGGGCCACCTTCGTCAGAAACTCGAAGTTGACCCTGCGCGCCCCCGCCATTTATTAACTGAAACCGGTATCGGTTATCGCTTTATGCTTTGAATAAATATTCACTTTATTTAAATCGCCAACTTCAAATCTCTCTTTTTATATTCCCATAATAACGAAAAGTTTATAGATGCTTTATTTAGGATAAACAACACATCCATTAAACATGGTGTTAACACCATCACTACAATACAGAATTTTGATCTGCACTATTCACTCAAAACGAATATTTATTTCTAATTTGATCGGTTAAGGGTGATCATCCTCACGGTTTGTAGCCTTTTCCTGGATAAAATGACCGTGCTTTCAATTACTGAAAGGAAAATAAGCATGGAAAACAATAATCGTTTAATGCCTCACATCAGGCGGACAACGCATATTATGATGTTCGCCCACCGCAACAGCTTTGATTTTCATTTCTTCAACGCCCGGTAGAGACCCTTCTGCTGGCGTGTCCGTACACAGGTCATCCTGAACCCTTTGTTTTACAGGCATATGTCTGTGAACGCGCACGCTCATTCTTTTAAATCCTGAGATCTTCGTCACCGGACGATTAGGGTTTAACTCATCAAAAAAGCAAATTCACTGATTATTTTATCAGCGGCCACATTTTGTTTTTTTCCGGGGAATATCGATTTCTTATTTAAAAGAAACCGATGGGTGAATATTGCCAAAAATAAAGAGATGAATATGAAATTGCTAAAAATTGCCGTCAGCCGCGCCTGTCCAGATTGTTTTACCACCACACGTGAAATGATCGATATCAGCGCCTCCGATTATATTGATATCGCCGCCGTGGTTCTGGCCGTCAGTGATATTTTCAACGGCACAATAGAAGAAATAGAAGCCACCGGATTTGGCATTCCGGTATTTATTGCTACTCATAAAGAAGAAATGGTTCCGGCAGAATATTTGTCACGCATTCAGGGCGTGTTTGAGTGCAATGACACCAGTAACGACTTTTACGGACGCCAACTGGAAGCCGCCGCGCAGAAGTACGAAATTCAGCTGCGCCCGCCGTTCTTCCGCGCGCTGGTGGACTACGTCAAACAGGGCAACAGCGCGTTCGACTGTCCGGGGCATCAGGGCGGCCAGTTCTTCCGCCGCCATCCAGCCGGCAATCAGTTCGTGGATTTCTTCGGTGAGACGCTGTTCCGCTCCGATCTGTGCAACGCCGATGTGGCAATGGGCGATCTGTTGATCCACGAGGGCGCGCCATGCACGGCCCAAAAACACGCCGCAAAAGTGTTCAATGCAGATAAAACCTATTTCGTGCTGAACGGAACGTCATCGTCCAATAAAGTGGTGCTGAATGCCCTGCTTACGCCGGGCGATTTAGTGCTTTTCGACCGCAATAATCACAAATCTAACCACCATGGTGCGCTCATTCAGGCAGGCGCGACGCCGGTTTATCTGGAAACTGCACGCAACCCGTACGGCTTTATTGGCGGTATCGACGCGCACTGTTTCGAAGAAAATTATCTGCGCGAGCTGGTGAGTGAAGTGGCGCCTGGCCGCGCCCGCGATGAGCGCCCTTTCCGTCTGGCGGTGATTCAACTGGGAACCTATGACGGCACCATTTATAACGCCCGCCAGGTGGTCGATAAAATTGGTCATCTCTGCGACTACATTCTGTTTGATTCCGCATGGGTCGGCTATGAACAGTTTATCCCTATGATGGCAGATTGTTCCCCGCTGCTGCTGGATCTGAATGAAAACGATCCGGGAATATTGGTGACGCAGTCCGTGCATAAACAGCAGGCCGGATTCTCGCAAACCTCGCAGATCCACAAGAAAGACAGTCACATCAAAGGTCAGCAGCGTTACGTGCCGCACAAACGGTTGAACAACGCTTTTATGATGCACGCCTCCACCAGTCCGTTCTACCCGCTGTTTGCGGCGCTGGATATTAACGCCCGCATGCACGAGGGGCAGAGTGGGCGCAACATGTGGATGGACTGCGTGGTCAATGGTATTGAGGCGCGCAAACTGATCCTGCAAAACTGCCAGTTTATTCGTCCGTTTGTTCCGGAAACGGTGGAGGGCAAAGCGTGGGAAAGCTGGCCGACGGCCGATATTTCATCGGATTTGCGCTTCTTCCACTTCGTTCCCGGCGAACAGTGGCACGCCTTTGAGGGCTATGCCGAGCATCAATACTTTATCGACCCGTGCAAATTACTGCTCACGACGCCGGGCATCAACGCGCGTACCGGTGAGTACGATGATTTCGGCGTGCCCGCCACCATCCTGGCTAACTTCCTGCGCGAGAACGGGATTGTCCCGGAGAAATGCGACCTCAACTCGATTCTGTTCCTGCTCACGCCAGCCGAAGATATGGGCAAGCTGCAGCAGCTCATTGCGCAACTGGTGCGTTTCGAAAAACTCCTGGAAACCGACGCACCGCTGAAAGAGGTGCTTCCGTCGCTGTATAAACAGCATCCTGAACGCTACGCCGATTATTCACTGCGCCAGATTTGCCAGGAGATGCACGATCTCTACGCCCGTCACAACGTGAAACAGCTGCAAAAAGAGATGTTCCGCAAAGCGCATTTCCCGCAGGTAATGATGAATCCGCAGGAGGCCAACTACGCCTATCTGCGCGGTGAAGTAGAGCTGGTTTCTCTGCGCGATGCCGAAGGTCGAATTGCCGCTGAAGGCGCGCTCCCTTACCCACCGGGCGTGCTGTGTGTCGTCCCTGGTGAAATCTGGGGCGATGCGGTCCTGCGCTATTTCACCGCGCTGGAAGAAGGCATCAACCTGCTGCCGGGCTTCGCGCCGGAACTGCAGGGCGTGTATATCGAAGAGTGTGACGGACGTAAACAGGTACGTTGCTACGTGATTAAACAACCCGTTGCGCAGCCAGCGCTGCTGAAAGGGGAAAAACTATGAGCAAATCCAATAAGATGGGGGTGGCGCAGCTCACTATTCTGACAATGGTGAACATGATGGGATCAGGCATCATCATGCTACCCACCAAACTTGCGGAAGTGGGGACGGTCTCGATTATCTCCTGGCTGGTCACAGCCGTCGGGTCGATGGCGCTGGCGTGGGCGTTTGCTAAATGCGGAATGTTCAGCCGCAAGACCGGCGGGATGGGCGGTTACGCCGAATATGCCTTCGGTAAGTCGGGCAATTTTATGGCCAACTACACCTACGGCGTGTCGCTGCTGATCGCTAACGTGGCGATTGCTATTTCTGCTGTCGGCTACGGCACGGAGCTGTTTGGTGCCGCGCTTACGCCGGTGCAGATCGGCCTCGCGACTATTGGCGTACTGTGGCTTTGTACTATTGCCAACTTTGGTGGTGCGCGCATTACCGGGCAAATCAGCAGCGTGACCGTCTGGGGAGTGATCATCCCGGTCGTCGGGCTGTGCATTATCGGCTGGTTCTGGTTTAGCCCAACGCTGTACGCCAACTCCTGGAACCCACATCACGTACCGTTCTTTACCGCGGTCGGGTCGTCGATTGCCATGACGCTGTGGGCATTTCTTGGGCTGGAGTCGGCGTGTGCCAACGCCGAAGTGGTGGAAAACCCAGAGCGCAACGTGCCGATTGCGGTGCTGGGCGGTACGCTGGGTGCCGCAGTGATTTACATCGTTTCAACCAACGTGATCGCCGGGATTGTGCCGAATATGGATCTGGCAAACTCTACCGCGCCGTTTGGTCTGGCCTTTGCGCAGATGTTTACGCCGGAAGTCGGGAAAGTGATCATGGGGCTGATGGTGATGTCCTGCTGCGGTTCACTGCTCGGCTGGCAGTTCACGATTGCGCAGGTGTTCAAATCCTCCGCGGACTCCGGTTATTTCCCAAAAATCTTCTCGCGTGTGAGCAAGTCAGAAGCGCCGATTCAGGGAATGCTGGCGATTGTTATTTTCCAGAGCGGTTTGTCGCTGATGACCATTAGCCCGTCGCTGAACAGTCAATTCAACGTGCTGGTCAATTTGGCCGTGGTGACTAATATCATTCCGTATATCTTGTCGATGGCGGCGCTGGTGATCATTCAGAAAATGGCCAATGTCGAACCCGGCAAAGCAAAAGTGGCCAATATTGTGGCGCTGGTCGGGGCCATTTACAGTTTCTATGCATTGTACTCTTCCGGCCAGGAAGCGATGCTGTATGGCGCGATGGTGACGTTTATGGGCTGGACGCTATACGGTCTGGTGTCACCGCGTTTTGAACTAAAAAATAAGCACAGTTAAGATAGCAGTTAAGATAAAAATAAAACGGCAACCCTGGGGTTGCCGTTTTTTTCCCCTCTTCCGTGGAAGAAGGTTGCGGGGAGAGTATCAGCCCCGCGCAATCAAACACATTTACGCGTTTTTCAGCACTTCGCTGACAATCTCTACCGCTTCTTTCTCAATCAGCTGACGGTGTTCGTCGCCGAGGAAACTTTCGCAATAGATTTTGTACGCATCTTCCGTACCGGACGGACGTGCTGCGAACCAGCCGTTTTCAGTCATCACTTTCAGACCGCCGATGGACGCACCGTTACCCGGCGCTGCCGTCAAACGCGCGGTGATCGGGTCACCCGCCAGCGTGTTTGCACTCACCATCTCTGGAGAGAGCTTAGACAACGCCGCTTTCTGAGCGGAGGTTGCGCTAGCCTGAATACGGTTGTAGCTTGGTGCGCCAAATCGCGCAGCCAGTTCGTTATAATGTTCCTGCGGATTTTTGCCGGTGACGGCGGTGATTTCGGCGGCCAGCAGGCACATGATGATCCCGTCTTTATCCGTCGACCACGGCGTGCCGTCGAAACGCAGGAAGGAAGCGCCCGCGCTCTCTTCGCCGCCAAAACCGAAGCTGCCGTCATGCAGACCGTCAACGAACCATTTAAAACCAACCGGCACTTCCACCAGCTTACGGCCCAGATCGTTCACCACGCGGTCGATCATCGCCGATGACACCAGCGTTTTACCTACCGCAACGTCTTTGCCCCACTGAGGGCGATGCTGGAACAGATAGTTAATCGCCACCGCCAGATAGTGGTTTGGATTCATCAGACCCGCTGGCGTGACGATACCGTGACGGTCATAATCCGGGTCGTTAGCAAATGCCAGATCGAACTTGTCGCGCAGTGCCAGCAAACCAGCCATCGCACACTCGGAAGAGCAGTCCATACGGATTGCGCCATCTTTATCCAGATGCATAAAGCGGAACGTCTGATCGACCTGATCGTTAACGATGGTCAGATCCAGCTTGTAGAACTCAGCGATGCGTTTCCAGTATTCGATACCGGAGCCGCCGAGCGGATCGACGCCCAGCTTGAGTCCCGCTTTTTGGATCGCCGCGATGTCCACGATATCCGCCAGCCCTTCGATAAATGGCTGAACCAGATCGATCGCTTTCACGTGACCAGAGGCCATCGCAGCATCCAGAGAAATACGCTTAACGCCTTTCAGGCTATCAGCCAGCAGCGCGTTCGCACGGTCCTCAACCACTTTAGTGACATTAGTATCAGCCGGGCCACCGTTAGGCGGGTTGTATTTGATACCGCCATCATCCGGTGGGTTGTGCGATGGCGTGATAACGATACCGTCCGCCTGCGCGCCGCCTTTTTTGTTGTGCACCAGAATAGCGTTCGAGACCGCAGGCGTTGGCGTATAGCCGTTGTCTTCCTGGATCACGACATCCACACCATTCGCTGCCAGCACTTCCAGCACGGAAATGAAGGCCGGTTCGGACAGTGCGTGGGTGTCTTTACCGACGAAGCACGGACCGGTAATACCGTTTTTGGCGCGTTCTTCAGCGATGGCCTGAGCAATGGCCAGAATATGCGGTTCGTTAAAGCTGTGGCGTGCCGCGCCGCCGCGGTGGCCAGATGTACCAAACTTCACTGCGTGTTCTGCGTTGCCCACTTCCGGCTTCAATACATAGTACTGAGAGGTAAGCTGAGCGACGTTAATCAAATCGCTTTGTTGTGCAGGCTGACCCGCACGTTCGTGATTTGCCATTGCCTGGTCCTTCTTATGCAAGGGTTAAATTGTTCCGCAAACCTTTTCAATCAATTCCGCCGGGAATTGCATCGACTGCATGATGTGTTCGACCATGCTGCGTTTGCGTCCGGTGTTGGTATTGGTGATGACCCAATAGGGGGTACCCGGAACCTGTTTTGGTTTGGTTTGGTTACCGTTTTGAATCAGCGTCCGCTCATCCGCCGCGAAGTACACGCGCGTACGGCCGTGGAGCGACTCAGTCGCCTCAGCAAACGCTTTGTTATCCAGTGAATAAAGTGTAGTCAGCACCAGCAGAAAACGGTTAACCGCTTTCTTTTGCTCTGCGTATTCGTCGGAGAGCAGCAGTTCACGTACCGCACGCACTTTGTCTTTAACAGGCGCAACGGTTTTTGCTTCCGCCACGACGTTCGACGCGCGAACCTCTTTTGAAACCGGAGTTGCAGGCTGTGAAGCGGCAGAAAATTTCAGCATGCGACGTAAAATGTCGGACGCACTCTCGCCAATATGTCGCGTGTGGCTGGCAATATACGCATAGAGCTCATCATCAACTTCGATTGTTTTCATCTTAATCCAGTGCAATATCTTATCTGAATACAAGTCGTTGGGATTATAGGGGCTAATCCCAACCGCGGATAGGGTCAAGCCAGGGTGGCGGCAAAAGTCAGAATAAACTGGATCCTTGCAGCCGGGCGGCAGAATGGTCAACATAATACCCTAACCTGACATACGTAAAAAAAGAACTTTGCCATGAAATTGAATAGCCGAGCGCAATCTGCACAATCGCCGAACAATAATTCTCCCATCGTACTGGTTCACGGCCTTTTTGGCAGCCTTGATAATTTGGGCGTGCTGGCGCGCGATTTGGTTACCGATCACGATATTTTGCAGGTCGATATGCGCAACCACGGAACTTCAGCCCGCGATCCGGAGATGACCTACGCGGCCATGGCCCAGGATCTGCTGGATACGCTCGATGCGAATAGCATTGAAAAAGCGACGCTGATTGGGCATTCAATGGGCGGTAAAGCGGTGATGGCCCTGACGGCAATTGCGCCAGAGCGCATCAACCAGCTGGTGGTGATTGACGTGGCGCCCGTGGATTACGATGTGCGTCGCCACGATGAAATCTTTGCGGCGATCAATGCGGTTACAGAGGCGGGCGTGGCAACCCGCCAGCAGGCTGCAGCGATTATGCGCGCGCAGTTAGATGAAGAAGGCGTGGTGCAATTTCTGCTGAAGTCGTTCGTCGAGGGCGCGTGGCGATTTAACGTGCCGGTCCTGTGGGATCAGTACGATAACATTGTCGGCTGGCAGCCGGTTCCCGCCTGGCAGTCCCCTACGCTCTTTATTCGCGGCGGTAATTCACCGTATGTCACCGAAGCCTATCGCGATGCGCTGCTGGCGCAATTCCCGCAGGCGCGTGCGCATGTGATTGCCGGTGCAGGCCACTGGGTTCACGCCGAAAAACCGGAAGCGGTGCTGCGCGCCATCCGTCGTTATCTCTCTGAGAACGCGATTTGATTAAAATGTCAGCGACTGGACGCCTGTTGGCCTCCAGTCGTTGGCGTGCTGATATCAGTAATGTATGATGTCGCGCTCATCGCCCCGGCAATAGCAGGGCCGCTCGTTTTCCCCGAAGTCTCTGAATCATGGCCAAAGAACAAACGGACCGTACGACATTAGATCTGTTCGCGACTGAACGTCGACCGGGACGACCTAAAACCAATCCGCTTTCGCGCGATGAACAGTTGCGCATCAATAAGCGCAACCAGCTTAAACGCGACAAAAGTCGTGGGCTTAAACGCGTCGAGTTAAAACTCAATGCGGACGCCGTCGACGCTCTAAGCGAACTGGCTGAGGCCCGTGAAATCAGCCGCAGCGAGCTGATCGAAGAGATGCTTATGCTGCAACTGCAGGCATTGCGCCATTCTCAGTAAAAGTCTGAAAATCCGCCCTTATCCCACTTTCATGTAGCACAGAGTGCAGTCCCGCGTGATAGCTGTTTCCGCTGACTTCCCTGTTCTGCTATGATTGCCCTTATCCGTGGACAATTTGTGCCACCATACCATTAAGTTTCAAGAGGTTATTTTACTCATGGCAATCATCGGCATTTTCTTCGGCAGCGATACCGGTAATACCGAAAACATCGCAAAAAACATTCAAAAACAGCTTGGTAAAGACGTTGCCGACGTCCATGACATTGCGAAGAGCAGCAAAGAAGACCTCGAAGGTTACGATATTCTGCTGCTGGGCATTCCAACCTGGTACTACGGCGAAGCGCAGTGTGACTGGGATGATTTCTTCCCAACGCTGGAAGAAGTCGACTTCAACGGTAAGCTGGTCGCGCTGTTCGGCTGCGGCGACCAGGAAGATTACGCAGAGTACTTCTGTGATGCGCTGGGCACCATCCGCGACATCATCGAACCGCGCGGCGCGGCGATTGTCGGTCATTGGCCAACGGCGGGTTACCACTTTGAAGCGTCTAAAGGGCTGGCGGATGACGATCACTTTGTGGGCCTGGCGATTGACGAAGACCGTCAACCAGAACTCACCGCAGAACGCGTAAACCAATGGGTTAAGCAGATCCGCGAAGAACTTCACCTCGACGATATCCTGAATGCCTGATTGATCGTGCGGCGCTGCAAAACTGTTGCGCCGCATTGATAGGTATTTCCAATTAAAATAATTGCTACAAATTTTTAACTTTTGCTTTCATACCTGTACAATATCCCAGGTTAAAGTGGATGCCTTCGCTCAACTTTGTTGGCGATACCACGTTTTTATAAGCATACTTTGCTTGAGACTTGCAGTTTTCATTTAAGCATGGCAGTTCTATAATGAAACGCATTATCCCAAGTGCATTTTCTGTCACTTCTTCTTTAGAAGTGAATCGTTTAGCAACAGGACAGATTCCGCATGACTGACAACAATACCGCATTAAAGAAGGCTGGCCTGAAAGTGACGCTTCCTCGTTTAAAAATCCTGGAAGTACTGCAAGGGCCGGACAATCACCATGTCAGTGCGGAAGACTTGTATAAACGTCTGATCGACATGGGCGAAGAGATTGGCCTGGCGACCGTTTATCGCGTTCTGAACCAATTTGATGACGCCGGGATTGTCACCCGTCATAATTTTGAAGGCGGTAAATCCGTTTTTGAACTGACACAACAGCATCACCACGATCACCTCATTTGCCTGGATTGCGGCAAGGTGATTGAGTTTAGCGATGAATCTATCGAATCTCGTCAGCGTGAGATTGCCACTCGTCATGGTATCCGTCTGACCAACCACAGCCTGTACCTCTACGGTCACTGTGCAGAAGGCGATTGCCGCGAAAACGATCACGCGCACGACACCAAATAATCGTGTCTCATACTCTGAGCCAACCTAACGGTTGGCTTTTTTTTGCCTGCTATAAATGAAAAAGCCCGGTTGTGCTTCATCCTGAGAACTTAAGGATGGAGCACAACCGGGCGTGGCAAAAGAAGATTACTTGCTATTGTTGCTGCGGATCTCCTGCCAGATCTTGTCACAGCGCTTTGCCACTTCCTGATCGTTACCGGTTTGACGAGCCTGAATACAAGCCTGGTAATCCAGCACCCGCACATTTTCCTGCGTCGCAAACTGCTCGTGCGCTTTCTCTTTTTTCAGCACATTCAGCACGCTCTGACAGGCCTGGATTTTTTCTGGCGATCCTTCGGCGGTGTTAATACAGGCGCTGTACGCCTCTTTCAGTCGTGAGTCTTCTTTTGGTGCCTGAGGCTGTGCGCAGGCGACCAGTCCCGATGCGAGCACCGCGACGATAATCAATTTTTTCAGCATTTCAGTCTCCATTCCGGCGGGATGGGGGGAATCACCCCGCCGGCGCGTTCATCAGAAAATAGTGAATGGCGCGATGACCATGAATTTCACGTCACGCTCATCCTGGAAGATGTTGCCGTAACCGCCCGAGTAGCTTGGAATATCGGAGTGGTTGTCGTACTGGGTGAAGTGCAGTTTGAACATCGTGCCCTTCGCGCGACCCTCCTGGAGGGTGTAGATCGCATCGAGACTGTAGGAGGACTCTTTCAGGCGATAGTTCGGGTCATAATAAGCATCTGGCGTCGCCATATCTGCAGGTTTTGCGTCCCATGCATACGCGTAAGATGCGCCAACCGCCCACCCCGGCAGATTCCAGTTTTTCAGGTCATACATGGCGCCAAAGAACACAGCTTTCTCACCATCGGCGTTGAAATCCGAACGGTTATCCCACCAGATATCCAGGCGACCATTTGATGACGCGTAGGTCGGCGTCATACGCTGTAGGAAGTAGCCCTGCTGGCCTTCGGCCTTCACATATGTCCCTTCCAGGCGCAAATCAACTTGCCCGACTTTGTAGCCGAAGGTCAATGCTTGCAGCCATGCCGTGCCGTTATACAGATCGTTCACGCTACCATCGCTGACTTTGTCACGCGTGCCGTAGAACTGATAGCTGGTGGACAGCGGGCCGCCGACGATATCGAATTTATAGCTGGCTTTAGCGAAGTATTGATCCACGTATCCTTCTGCCTGACCAAAAGCCGCTTCCAGCACTAAATCGTTTTTAAAGTCATATTTCGCCCCTAATGAGTGGAGGTATTCGACTTTGGTTTTCTTGTCATTCTGATAGAACTTGTCCATCTCCAGATGCCACGGGGCTTTATATTCGTTGGTCCACATGTAGGAGAAACTCAATGCGCCTGCATCACCGTAGTCAAAGTTTGCCCCGGCTTCAGCGCCCTGATACGTACCCGGCATAAAGCTCCAGTGTGGGGCTAACAGCGTCTGACCGGTTGGCTGAATATACCCGCCGCGAGCCCAAACCGGACCGTATTTGAACTTAGCGGCCGCTTTATAGAGGCTTATTCCGCTCTTATCACCCGACCAGTCTTCTTTGTAGGCTTTGTTACTTGAGGAGAACGCGATTTCGTTCGGGTGCGCGCTGTCGCCATTTTCTGCCATCTCAATGGCAGTGAACGCCGCAATATCCAACCCGAACATGTCCGCAGCATAACCTGACTGGAAATCGAGGTTTGCGTTCCAGGTGGAATGGGACAAGTTGGTTTTGTATTTATCTTCGGTGACGTCTTTACGGTCACGTTCACGTTGCCAGTAATAGATACCGCCCGTGAGCGTGGAATCATCGATAAAGCCTGCTGCCTGAGCCTGCGGAGAGGCGATAAAGCCAGACATTGCTGTCACACCGGCAATAGCCAGCGCCAGCGCACTACGTTTGCCACTGAACGTACGCATAGTTGTTCCTCTTTGACGAATTAAAGCGCCTTAAACGGCGAAAAATCTAAAAAGACCAAACGGTCAGGGGTAGTTATAAATACCCTCGAATTAACTACCGTCTTTAGACTATTTTTCGCGACGCGAATTATCAATGCTTTTCAGTGGGCAAAATGCAGGATTATGACGAAGTGCACATAATTGGTAGTGATTTGTAACATATAGATCAGGAAGGGTTTTTCAATTAAAAAATCAACTAAATTCAATCACTAATAATTATTGATAGCGATTACATCGTTTTATTTTCCTCTCCTCACGCGCATCAAATTTTATTTAATAAAATAAGTAGCAGCTCATTGACCTCAATGTTAAACGTCTCTTTTTAGATGAAATACTAACAGCCTGATCGACAAGCAAAAAAAACGCCGCAATATGCGGCGTTTGTCTCTCATTGACCTGGATTACTCGCCAGCTTTGGCCCACGTGTCACGCAGACCTACTGTACGGTTGAAGACCAGTTTGGTAGCGGTTGCATAACGACTGTCGAGACAGAAATACCCTTCACGCTCAAACTGGTAAGCCTTGCCGGTTTCGGCATTTTTCAGCGACGGCTCAGCGTAGCCGTGTTTGATCAGCAGTGATTCCGGATTGATCGTCGCCAGGAAATCTTCCGCAGCGCCCGGATTTGGCACGCTGAACAGACGATCGTAAAGACGAATTTCAACCGGCAGCGCATGCGCAGCACTGACCCAGTGAATAACGCCTTTCACTTTACGGCCATCAGCCGGATCTTTGCTGAGTGTTTCCGCATCATAGCTGCAGAAAATCGTCGTGATATTGCCTTCTGCGTCCTTTTCTACGCGCTCAGCTTTGATCACGTAGGCATTGCGCAGGCGCACTTCTTTGCCCATCACCAGACGTTTGTACTGCTTGTTGGCTTCTTCGCGGAAATCGGCGCGATCGATCCAGATTTCAGCACTGAATGGCACTTCGCGGCTGCCCATTTCCGGTTTGCTCGGATGGTTAGGCATCGTCACCAGCTCGCTTTCGCCCTGCGGATAGTTTTCGATAACCAGTTTAACCGGATCGATAACGGCCATTGCGCGTGGCGCGTTTTCGTTCAAATCTTCGCGAATACAGGATTCCAGCGACGCCATTTCAATGGTGTTGTCTTGCTTAGTCACGCCGATACGCTTGATGAATTCGCGGATCGATGAGGCGCTGTAACCACGGCGACGCAGACCGGAAATGGTCGGCATACGCGGATCATCCCAGCCTTCAACGTGCTTATCCGTCACCAGCAGGTTCAGCTTACGCTTGGACATCACGGTGTATTCCAGATTCAGACGAGAGAACTCGTACTGACGCGGATGCACAGGAATGGTGATGTTATCCAGCACCCAGTCATACAGACGACGGTTGTCCTGGAATTCCAGCGTACACAGAGAGTGCGTAATGCCTTCCAGCGCATCGCTGATGCAATGGGTGAAGTCGTACATCGGGTAGATGCACCACTTGTTGCCGGTCTGATGGTGCTCGGCAAATTTAATACGGTACAGAACCGGATCGCGCATCACGATAAAGGGCGATGCCATGTCGATTTTGGCACGCAGACACGCTTTACCTTCTTCGAAGCCACCCGCACGCATTTTTTCGAACAGTGCAAGGTTTTCTTCGACGCTACGATCGCGGTATGGGCTGTTTTTGCCCGGCGCGGTCAGAGAACCGCGATATTCACGGATTTCGTCAGCAGACAGTTCGTCAACGTAGGCCAGACCTTTGTTGATCAGCTCCACCGCATAGGCAAAGAGCTGATCAAAATAGTCTGAAGAGTAGCAAATGTCGCCCGACCAGTTGAATCCTAACCACTGCACATCATTCTTAATGGACTCAACGTATTCGATGTCTTCTTTTACTGGGTTGGTGTCATCGAAACGCAGGTTGCATTGACCCTGATAGTCTTGCGCAATGCCAAAGTTCAGGCAGATGGATTTCGCATGGCCAATGTGCAGGTAGCCATTAGGCTCCGGCGGAAAACGGGTATGCACTGTGGTGTGCTTACCACTGGCCAGATCTTCATCGATGATCTGACGAATAAAGTTACTCGGGCGGGCTTCAGCCTCACTCATCGTGGATTCCTCAAAGGCGTAAATAACGTATAGCGGCGTATGATCTTATAAGCCGGACGTAGTGACAACCCTTAATACGTCCAGGAGGAAAATAATGGGGGCGATTGATGCAAAAAAAAGCGGCGGAGGATAACCCCCGCCGCTTAAGGCATGAACTCTACTCAGGAGCGATTACTTGCCTTTAATTTCATACAGCGGGGTCTGGCCTGCAATAACCTGACCTTTTGCCTGAATGACCAGGCCGCTAAAGTCGTCGATATTGCTACAGACAACCGGGCTTATCATCGAGCGCGCATGGGCGTTCAGATAGTCCAGATCCATTTCCAGAATCGGTTCACCCGCAACCACTTCTGCGCCCTCTTCAACCAGACGCGTAAAGCCTTTACCCCCCAGAGTGACCGTATCAATGCCCATGTGGACAACGATTTCGGCACCCTTTTCGGTTTCCAGGCAGAACGCATGGTTGGTGTTGAAGATTTTAACGATAGTGCCGGCTGCCGGTGATACCACGAGTTTTTCCGTTGGTACCACTGCCACACCGTCACCCACCGCTTTGCTGGCAAAGGCTTCGTCAGGAACCTGTTCAATCGCGACGACTTCGCCGGTCACTGGCGAAACCAACGCTGCAATAGTTGTTGCGTTAGGCACCGCCTGTGGTTTTGCGGCGGTTGGCGCTGCAACCGGAGCAGAAGCGGATTCTGATGCGGCTACCGGACCGGTGGTTTTCATTGCGTTAGCGATTTTTTCTGCAACGAAGCCCACAATAATCTGCACGCTGGTTTTGTTCAGACGAATCACACCTGACGCACCCAGGCGTTTTGCCAGCGCTTCGTTAACCAGAGAAGAGTCTTTCACGTTCAGACGCAGACGAGTGATGCATGCATCAATACCCGTCAGGTTATCAGAACCGCCCACAGCGGCGATGTACTGACGCGCCAGACCGTCTACGTCCTGGTCTGCGTTAGCGCTCACATTCACGTCCTGACCATCCGCCTCGCTACCGGCAACAGCCAGTTCACGACCCGGAGTCATCAGGTTGAATTTAGTGATCGTGAAGCGGAACACCACGTAGTAGATCGCGAAGAACACCAGGCCCTGCGGGATCAGCATCCACCAGTGTGTCGCCAACGGGTTACGGGAGGACAGCACCATATCCACCAGACCCGCACTGAAGCCGAAACCTGCAATCCAGTGCATCGACGCGGCGATGAACACAGAGATACCGGTCAGCACGGCGTGGATGAAGTACAACACCGGCGCAACGAACATGAAGGAGAATTCCAGCGGCTCGGTGATACCGGTGAAGAAGGCTGCAAATGCACCCGCCATCATGATACCCAGAACTTTCGCTTTATTCTCTGGACGCGCGCAGTGGTAGATGGCCAGCGCCGCACCCGGCAGACCGAACATCATGATCGGGAAGAAGCCCGCCTGGTAACGACCCGTAATACCGACGACCGCTTTACCTGATTCGATGGACTGTGCGCCACCCAGGAAGTTAGGGATATCGTTAATACCCGCGACGTCAAACCAGAATACGGAGTTCAGCGCGTGATGCAGACCGACTGGAATCAGCAAACGGTTGAAGAACGCATACACGCCCGCACCGGCAGAACCCAGTTTCTGGATGTGTTCACCAAAGTTCACCAGACCGTCAAAGATCAGCGGCCAGATGTACATCATGATGAAAGCAACAAAAATCATCACGAAAGAGGTCAGAATCGGCACCAGACGACGGCCGCTGAAGAAGGAGAGCGCTTTTGGCAACTCTACGCTGCTGAAGCGGTTGTACAGTTCTGCGGAGATAATACCCACCAGAATACCCACGAACTGGTTGCTGATCTTACTGAACGCAGCAGGCACCTGGTCTGCTGGGATCTTCTGGATCATCGCCACCGCTGCTGGTGAGCAAAGTGTGGTCAACACGAGGAAGCCCACAAAACCGGTCAGCGCCGCAGCACCGTCTTTATCTTTGGACATGCCGTACGCGACACCAATCGCAAACAAAACGGACATGTTGTCGATGATGGCGGCACCCGATTTAATGAAGAGCGCCGCTAATGCGTTGTCTCCCCCCCAGCTAACCGGGTCAATCCAGTAACCAACACCCATCAGAATTGCTGCCGCTGGCAGCGTGGCAACCGGCACCATCAGTGCGCGGCCAACCTTTTGTAAATAACCTAGAATACTCACTTTCTTCCCCCTTGAGACCCCGTTTAAGGCACGTTCTCAGCTGTTTTTTATTGTGTCACTAACTTATCTATACAGTTGATGAATCACTGGCATTCTGAGTGTGTGAAAAATTAATTCGTATCGCAAATTAAATGCGTACTTTTTGTGAGTTTTGTCACCAAATATCGTTATTAACCCTCCCTTCCACTGGCTAACAGGCAAAACTTATTTTATCATTCAAAAAATCAAGACGGATTGCCCCTGCTTGACGTTATCCAGGTTACGCTTATTAAAGCTCCAGGTGCGCCATCCGCCCACTTTTTTACTTTAACTTAGAGGTGAACAATGAGACTGATTCCCCTGGCAACAGCTGAACAAGTCGGTAAATGGGCCGCTCGCCATATCGTTAACCGCATCAATGCGTTTAAACCGACTGCCGATCGTCCTTTCGTTCTGGGTCTTCCAACCGGCGGCACTCCGCTGACGGCGTATAAAGCATTAGTCGAAATGCATAAAGCGGGCCAGGTTAGCTTCAAACATGTGGTGACTTTCAATATGGACGAATATGTCGGCCTGGCGAAAGAACATCCGGAAAGCTATCACAGCTTCATGCACCGTAATTTCTTTGATCATGTTGATATCCCAGCTGAAAATATTAACCTGCTTAATGGGAACGCGCCTGATATTGACGCAGAATGCCGTCAGTACGAAGAAAAAATCCGCTCATACGGCAAAATTAACCTGTTTATGGGTGGCGTAGGCAACGACGGGCACATTGCGTTTAACGAACCTGCGTCGTCTCTGGCATCTCGCACCCGTATTAAAACGCTGACGCATGACACTCGCGTGGCAAACTCTCGCTTCTTCGACGGCGATGTTAGTCAAGTGCCTAAATATGCACTGACTGTCGGCGTGGGTACGCTGCTGGATGCGGAAGAAGTGATGATTCTGGTGCTGGGCAACGTGAAGGCACAAGCGCTTCAGGCTGCCGTCGAAGGCAACGTGAATCACATGTGGACCATCAGCTGCCTGCAGCTGCATCCTAAAGCCGTCGTCGTGTGCGATGAGCCATCCACGATGGAACTGAAAGTGAAAACGCTGAAATACTTCAACGAGTTAGAAGCTGAAAACATCAAAGGTCTGTAATTGAATTACCGTCTCTTCATAATATAGAGACGGTCGCATTTTTTAACCGGGGGTCGTTATGTACGCTTTAACCCACGGTCGGATTTATACCGGCCATGAAATTCTGGATGACCATGCGATTGTTATCGCTAATGGCCTGATTGAACGTGTCTGCCCACTGGCTGCCTTACCGCCAGGGATCGAACAGCGCTCACTCAATGGAGCAATACTCTCCCCCGGTTTTATTGACGTTCAGCTCAACGGCTGCGGCGGCGTGCAGTTTAATGATACCTCGGAGGCCGTTACGGTCGACACGCTGGAGATCATGCAACACGCCAATGAGAAATCGGGCTGCACCAGCTATCTGCCGACGCTTATCACCACCAGCGATGATCTGATGAAACAAGGTATCCGCGTGATGCGTGAATACCTGGCAAAACATCCGAATCAGGCATTGGGCCTGCATCTGGAAGGACCGTGGCTGAACATCGTCAAAAAAGGAACGCACAACCCGAGCTTCGTGCGTAAACCCGATGCCGAGCTGGTCGATTTCATGTGCGCGAACGCAGATGTGATCACCAAAGTGACACTCGCCCCCGAAATGACCGGCCCCGACGTGATCAGCAAACTGGCGGCGGCAGGCATTGTGGTATCGGCAGGACACTCAAATGCCACGCTGAAAGAGGCCAAAACTGGCTTCCGCGCAGGGATTACCTTTGCCACCCATCTGTACAACGCGATGCCGTATATTACGGGCCGCGAACCAGGCCTGGTAGGCGCGATTCTGGATGAGCCGGACGTGTACTGCGGCATTATCGCCGACGGTCTACACGTGGATTACACCAATATCCGCAATGCCAAACGCCTTAAGGGCGATAAGCTGTGCCTGGTGACTGACGCGACCGCGCCAGCAGGGGCAAACATTGAACAGTTCATTTTTGCTGGTAAAACAATATACTACCGTAATGGATTGTGTGTGGATGAGAACGGTACGCTGAGCGGCTCTGCGCTGACAATGATCGAAGGGGTACGCAACCTGGTTGAACATTGCGGCATTGCACTGGACGAAGTACTGCGTATGGCAACGCTCTATCCGGCTCGCGCTATCGGTGTAGACAAAAAGCTGGGCGGCATTGCGCCGGGCATGGTTGCCAACCTGACCGCCTTCACGCACGATTATAAAATTACTAAGACCATCGTTAATGGTAACGAGGTCGTCACTGAGTAAGTAAAAGTATGACATCTGGCGGACAAGCTCAAATCGGTAACGTTGACCTCGTTAAACAACTTAACAGTGCGGCAGTTTATCGCCTGATTGACCAGCACGGTCCAATCTCGCGCATACAGATTGCTGAACAAAGCCAGCTTGCTCCCGCCAGCGTGACAAAAATCACCCGTCAGCTTATTGAGCGCGGATTGATCAAAGAAGTCGATCAGCAGGCCTCCACCGGAGGCCGACGCGCCATCTCTATTATTACCGAAACCCGCAATTTCCACGCCATCGGCGTGCGCCTGGGCCGTCACGACACCACGCTGACTCTGTACGATTTGAGTAGCAAAGTGATTGCTGAAGAGCACTATCCGCTTCCAGAACGCACTCAGGAAACGCTTGAGCATGCACTGCTCAATACTATCGCACAATTTATTGAAAACAGTCAGCGCAAAATCCGCGAGCTGATCGCTATCTCTGTCATTCTGCCGGGCCTCGTGGATCCGGAAACCGGCGTGATTCGCTATATGCCGCACATTCAGGTTGAAAACTGGGGTCTGGTGGGCGCGCTCGAAAAACGTTTCAACGTCACCTGTTACGTCGGCCATGACATCCGCAGTCTGGCGCTGGCTGAGCACTATTTTGGTGCGAGTCAGGACTGTGAAGATTCCATTCTGGTGCGGGTACATCGGGGAACCGGCGCGGGAATTATCTCTAATGGGCGCATTTTCATTGGCCGTAACGGCAACGTCGGTGAGATTGGTCATATCCAGGTCGATCCGCTCGGTGAGCGCTGCCATTGCGGCAATTTCGGCTGTCTGGAAACGGTGGCGGCTAACGCGGCTATTGAACACCGCGTCCGTCATTTACTTGAACAGGGTTACCAGAGCCGTATCACGCTCGAAGATTGTAAGATCCATACCATTTGCAAAGCCGCCAACAAGGGCGATGCGCTGGCATGTGAAGTTATAGAACAGGTGGGCCGCCATTTGGGTAAAACCATTGCTATCGCCATCAACCTGTTTAACCCCCAAAAAGTGGTGATCGCAGGCGAAATTACAGAAGCAGAAAAAGTCCTGCTTCCGGCGATTGAAGGCTGCATTAATGCTCAGGCGCTGAAAGCCTTTCGCCAGAATTTACCCGTCGTGCGCTCAACGCTCGATCACCGCTCGGCGATTGGCGCGTTTGCGCTGGTCAAACGCGCGATGCTTAACGGTCTGCTGCTCCAGCGTTTGCTGGAAAGCTAAGCACCCTTTATAGTGACCCCTTCTTTTTTCGAGATGCCAGGTAGTCCATGACCATTCAGAATGTGATTTGTGATATTGACGGCGTGCTGATGCACGATAACGTTGCTGTGCCCGGTGCAGCTGAGTTTCTGAACCGCATCATGGAAAAAGGGATGCCGCTGGTACTGCTCACGAATTATCCGTCACAAACTGGGCAGGATCTGGCAAACCGCTTTGCCACCGCGGGTGTGAATGTGCCGGACAGCGTGTTCTATACCTCAGCGATGGCTACCGCTGACTTTCTGAAACGTCAGGAAGGCAAAAAAGCCTACGTCGTGGGTGAAGGCGCATTAATCCACGAACTGTATAAAGCGGGATTTACCATCACTGATGTGAATCCAGATTTTGTGATTGTGGGTGAAACACGTTCGTATAACTGGGAAATGATGCATAAAGCGTCTTACTTTGTCGCCAACGGCGCGCGTTTTATCGCTACCAATCCAGATACCCATGGCCGCGGTTTTTACCCCGCCTGTGGCGCACTCTGCGCGGGTATCGAGAAAATTTCAGGACGCAAGCCTTTCGTTGTCGGGAAGCCTAGCCCGTGGATTATCCGCGCGGCGCTGAACAAAATGCAGGCCCATTCCGAGCACACGGTGATCGTGGGTGATAACCTTCGCACCGATATTCTGGCTGGATTCCAGGCCGGACTTGAAACCATCCTCGTGCTTTCCGGTGTGTCGACCATAGATGACATTGACGCCATGCCGTTCCGGCCAAGTTGGATCTACCCTTCCGTCGAAGAAATTGACGTTATCTGAAAATAAACCACGCCTCAGAGCGTGGTTTTTCATTTTTAAGGCTCCCAAACGCAACCCCATCTAACAAAAACCCTCCAAAACTGAATTATCATCAATAAAACCACCTGCTAAGTGTTCGTTTTTCAACATTCAGCAATCACTATTGCACTTTTTACGTTTTACTCAGCAAAAGCCTTGCGCGCGCCCCCCTTTTTGCGGCATTTTCATAAGCAAGCAACATCACAATGCAACAGGGTTAACGGAGAAGGTTATGTGTTCAATTTTTGGCGTACTGGATATTAAAACTGATGCAGTCGAACTGCGTAAAAAGGCACTTGAGTTGTCTCGCCTGATGCGCCATCGCGGTCCGGACTGGTCCGGCGTTTATGCCAGCGATAAAGCGATTCTGGCTCACGAACGTTTGTCAATTGTTGACGTCAACGCAGGCGCACAGCCACTGTATAACGATAAAAAAACGCACGCGCTGGCTGTTAACGGTGAAATCTATAACCATCAGGCGCTGCGTGCAGAATATGGCGATCGCTACGCATTCCAGACCGGTTCCGACTGTGAAGTTATTCTGGCGTTGTACCAGGAAAAAGGACCGGAATTCCTCGACGATTTACAGGGGATGTTCGCCTTCGCATTGTACGACAGCGAAAAAGACGCCTACCTGATTGCCCGTGACCATATCGGTATTATCCCGCTGTATATGGGCCACGACGAACACGGCAACTTCTATGTTGCCTCCGAAATGAAAGCCCTGGTGCCGGTTTGCCGCACCATCAAAGAATTCCCGGCGGGCAGTTTCCTGTGGAGTAAAGACGGTGAAATCCGCTCTTACTACCAGCGTGACTGGTTCGATTACGATGCCGTTAAGGACAACGTGACCGACAAAGCCGAGCTGGCGCAAGCGCTGGAAGATGCAGTGAAAAGCCATTTGATGTCAGACGTTCCTTACGGCGTGCTGCTGTCTGGCGGTCTGGATTCTTCCGTTATCTCGGCAATCACAAAAAAATTTGCAGCGCGTCGCGTTGAAGATCAAGAACGCTCTGAAGCCTGGTGGCCACAGCTGCACTCTTTTGCCGTTGGCCTTGAAGGTGCGCCGGATCTGAAAGCCGCGCAGGAAGTCGCCAACCATTTGGGCACCGTGCACCATGAAATCCACTTCACCGTGCAGGAAGGCCTGGATGCGATTCGCGACGTGATTTATCACATTGAAACCTATGATGTGACAACCATTCGCGCCTCAACGCCGATGTATTTGATGTCCCGTAAAATCAAAGCGATGGGCATTAAAATGGTCCTGTCAGGCGAAGGTTCTGACGAAGTGTTTGGCGGTTACTTGTACTTCCATAAAGCGCCAAATGCTAAAGAACTGCATGAAGAAACCGTGCGCAAACTGCAGGCATTGCATATGTTTGACTGCGCTCGCGCCAACAAAGCGATGTCCGCATGGGGAGTGGAAGCCCGTGTACCGTTCCTGGACAAGAATTTCCTCGACGTGGCGATGCGGATCAACCCGCAGGATAAAATGTGTGGCAACGGAAAAATGGAAAAGCACGTTCTGCGCGAATGTTTTGAATCCTATTTGCCAGCAAGCGTTGCATGGCGTCAGAAAGAGCAGTTCTCAGACGGCGTGGGTTACAGCTGGATCGACACCCTGAAAGAGGTGGCGGCGAAGCAGGTTTCAGATAAGCAACTGGAAACCGCGAGCTTCCGCTTCCCGTATAACACGCCAGGCTCAAAAGAAGCTTATTTGTACCGTGAGATTTTCGAAGAACTGTTCCCGGTGCCAAGTGCAGCAGAATGCGTGCCAGGCGGTCCGTCTGTGGCCTGCTCTTCTGCAAAAGCCATCGAATGGGACGAATCGTTCAAATCCATGAACGATCCATCAGGTCGAGCTGTAGGCGTGCACCAGTCTGCTTACAAATGATCCAAATGATTGACAACAGGCCCTTCGGGGCCTTTTTTATTGCTCGTGTTTCGTTAAATAAAATCGATTAATAACCAATAATTGCCGAATATTCGGTCACGCTGTTCGCAACCTAACCAAACACTCACATTCTGGCCATTTTCGTTGAAAAAGGTGTTGACGCTGCAAGGGTCTATACGCATAATGCGCCCCGCAACGCCGATAAGGTAGCGTGAAAAAAGATGGCTACGTAGCTCAGTTGGTTAGAGCACATCACTCATAATGATGGGGTCACAGGTTCGAATCCCGTCGTAGCCACCATCTTTTTTTGCGGGAGTGGCGAAATTGGTAGACGCACCAGATTTAGGTTCTGGCGCCGCAAGGTGTGCGAGTTCAAGTCTCGCCTCCCGCACCATTCTCAGTTAGCGTTGCACGGATGGGGTATCGCCAAGCGGTAAGGCACCGGTTTTTGATACCGGCATTCCCTGGTTCGAATCCAGGTACCCCAGCCATTTTTCTTCGATTTGCGGTTCTCCGTGGTTATTGGGGTATCGCCAAGCGGTAAGGCACCGGTTTTTGATACCGGCATTCCCTGGTTCGAATCCAGGTACCCCAGCCATCGAAGAATGCAGTTTGGCTACGTAGCTCAGTTGGTTAGAGCACATCACTCATAATGATGGGGTCACAGGTTCGAATCCCGTCGTAGCCACCAAATTAGGGACGTATCGATTTACTTCGGTCACCCAGAAAAAATTGTTGGGGTATCGCCAAGCGGTAAGGCTCTGGTTTCTGATACCAGCATTCCGAGGTTCGAATCCTCGTACCCCAGCCAATTTTAAAAAGTCGTTGACCCTTTTGTTTAACGCAATTGGGGTGTCGCCAAGCGGTAAGGCACTGGTTTCTGATACCAGCATTCCGGGGTTCGAATCCCTGCACCCCAGCCAATAAGTTACAAAAAAGCCCGCTCTGCGGGCTTTTTTGTTTTTGTCGTATCGTC
Source organism: Lelliottia sp. (assembly GCF_045627565.1). Classification (NCBI taxonomy): domain Bacteria; kingdom Pseudomonadati; phylum Pseudomonadota; class Gammaproteobacteria; order Enterobacterales; family Enterobacteriaceae; genus Lelliottia; species Lelliottia sp. The sequence goes on from NZ_JAZQNX010000005.1 coordinate 67,341, forward strand.
AGCGCCAAGCCCTCTCCCCGAAGGGATGAGGGGATTGTCGGTACAAAGATTAAAGACCCAGGGCGTACTTCAAAGCCTGACGCTTAAGACCACCGGCACGTTCCGCTGCCATTAAGCCTATATTACGCAGAATACGTACTGGTCCTAAATCGTTGCTGAATCCCGCGTAAAACAGATCCATCCCCGACTGCATCAGGAAATTATCCGCCATACGCCGCGTCTGGTAGCGCTTAAGCACCGCAGCACTCGCCCAGGGCTCTGCGTGTCCTCGCGCACTGTGTAATACATCCAGCAAAGCCTCGACATCACGATAACCGAGATTCACGCCCTGCCCTGCAAGCGGATGAATGGTATGGGCCGCATCGCCCACCAGCGCCAGCCCTTCCTGGGCATATTGCAGCGCATGCCGACGCGTTAACGGGAAACCGCCCGCCGCAACCGGAGTCACCTTACCGAGCCGTGCCGGGAAGTGATGCTCGATTTCGCGCTGTAACTGCTCCATCGACAGCCCCTGAAGCTGACGAATTCGCGCAGGCGTGTCGTACCACACCAGCGACGCCCAGTGTTCAAAAAGCGGCAAAAAGGCATGCGGACCGTTTGGCGTAAAATGCTGCCAGGTGCTGTCACCTGGATCGTTCTCGCATTTAACCGTAATCAGCATACAAGACTGCTGATACTGCCAGGCATGAATACCAATCCCCGCCATCTGACGAACCTGCGAATTCGCGCCGTCCGCCCCAACGACCAGCTTCACCGCCAGCTCATCGCCGTTGTCCAGTTCAAGCAAATACCCACCGTCGTGATGATGAAGTGCTTTCAGCGAAGCCGGGACGCGCAACGTCACGCTGGGATGCGCCTCGAGCGCCTGCCAGAGCGCCAGTTGCAGAACATTATTTTCCACCATGTAACCCAGCAACGGTAACTTCAGATCGGAAGCGTCAAACGTGACATGGGCATTTTCCCACTCCCAGGTTTCGAGACGACGATACGGATGGGCGCGCATCGCCAGAATTGCATCCCATATCCCTAGCCCACGCAGAAGATCCACCGATGCCGCACTGATCGCGGAGATGCGCACATCGGGTTGCTGCGTATTATCAAACGCAGGTGGCGCGGCCTGTTCGATGACCGTTACCTGAAATCCCTGCTGTGCCAGCCCGAGCGCCAGTGCGCCGCCGACCATCCCGCCGCCGACGACGGCGATTTCGGTTTGTTGGAGTGTCATGGTCAATAATCCTTTTAAGAGAATCCCTTCAGTTTACCGGATTTTTACGCCCTTGCGGCTGCCAACCTTCATACTGGTCACAACCCCACCAAAGCATTACAATACGCGGCTTGCAATCCTGAGCCTGAGCAAGTCGATGACTAAAAAACTCCATATAAAAACCTGGGGCTGTCAGATGAACGAATACGATTCATCGAAGATGGCCGATCTGCTGAATGCGACCCACGGGTATGAACTGACCGAACTCGCAGAAGAAGCCGATGTGCTGCTGCTTAACACCTGCTCAATTCGTGAAAAAGCGCAGGAAAAAGTCTTCCATCTGTTAGGCCGCTGGAAACTTCTCAAAAAGAAAAATCCGGATCTGATCATCGGTGTCGGCGGTTGCGTGGCATCCCAAGAAGGCAAACTGATTCGCACCCGCTCCCCTTATGTTGATATCGTATTTGGCCCGCAAACCTTGCATCGCCTGCCGGAAATGATCAACTCGGTGCGCGGCGACCGCAGCCCGGTTGTCGATGTCAGCTTCCCGGAAATCGAAAAATTCGACCGCCTGCCTGAGCCCCGTGCCGACGGGCCGAGCGCGTTCGTCTCTATCATGGAAGGCTGCAATAAATACTGCACCTACTGCGTGGTACCGTACACCCGCGGCGAAGAAGTCAGCCGTCCGTGCGATGACATCCTGTTTGAAGTCGCCCAGCTTGCGGCGCAAGGCGTACGTGAAGTTAACCTGCTAGGACAGAACGTTAACGCCTGGCGCGGCGAAAACTACGATGGCAGCATCGGTACTTTTGCCGAACTGCTGCGTCTGGTTGCCGCTATCGACGGTATCGATCGCGTGCGCTTTACCACCAGCCATCCGATCGAATTCACGGATGACATCATCGACGTTTATCGCGATACCCCAGAGCTGGTAAGTTTCTTGCACCTTCCGGTCCAGTGCGGGTCTGACCGCGTGCTGAACCTGATGGGTCGCACCCATACCGTGCTGGAGTATAAAGCTATCATCCGTAAACTGCGTGAAGCGCGCCCGGATATTCAGATAAGCTCCGATTTTATCGTCGGCTTCCCTGGCGAAACGACCGATGATTTTGAGCGCACCATGAAGCTTATCGGGGAAATCAATTTCGACGTCAGCTTTAGCTTTATCTTCTCCGCGCGTCCGGGAACACCTGCTGCCGATATGGTTGACGATGTGCCGGAAGAAGAGAAGAAACAGCGCTTGTACATTTTGCAGGAGCGCATTAACCAGCAGGTTACGGCCTGGAGTCGTCGCATGCTTGGCACGACCCAACGTATTCTGGTGGAAGGTACGTCGCGCAAAAGCGTCATGCAGCTTTCAGGCCGCACCGAGAACAACCGCGTGGTTAACTTTGAAGGTACACCGGACATGATCGGCAAGTTTGTCGACATTGAAATTCTGGAAGTGCTCACCAACTCCATGCGTGGCAAAGTGGTCCGTACAGAAGATCAGATGGGACTGCGCGTGGCGGAAACGCCTGCCTCCGTCATTGCCCGTACGCGCAAAGAAAATGATTCAGGCGCGGTGGTTTATCAGCCGTGATGCGTTCAGGCCTGCCCGTCTGGCAGGCCTTGTAATTCCCTTCTGCGTCCCCAATATGCAAGCATAAGCTTGCGCCTTTAATCTGTGGCGTGAATAATTTCGTTATGACGACTCGTCTGTAGGCCGGATTTGCATTTCGCAGTCCGGCAATACACACATTAAGAGGAACAGTTTGAATACAGAAACGCGTGAAATGACCCTTGAGCCAGCAGACAACGCTCGCCTGCTGAGCCTGTGCGGGCCGTTTGATGACAACATCAAACAACTGGAGCGACGTCTGGGTATTGAAATCAATCGTCGCGATAATCACTTCAAACTCACCGGACGCACCATCTGCGTCAACGCCGCGGCAGATATCCTGCGCAGCCTGTATGTCGATACCGCCCCGATGCGCGGAGAGACGCAGGATATTGAGCCAGAAAAAATTCACCTCGCGATTAAAGAAGCACGCGTGCTGGAACAGAGCGCGGACAGCGTTCCTGAATACGGCAAAGTGATTAACATCAAAACCAAGCGCGGCGTCATCAAGCCACGCACGCCAAATCAGGCGCAGTACATCGCCAACATTCTTGATCATGACATCACGTTTGGCGTCGGCCCTGCGGGTACGGGTAAAACCTATCTGGCCGTTGCGGCCGCGGTGGATGCGCTGGAACGCCAGGACATTCGTCGAATTCTGCTGACCCGCCCTGCGGTTGAAGCGGGTGAAAAACTGGGCTTCCTGCCCGGCGATTTGAGCCAGAAAGTCGATCCGTATCTCCGCCCGCTGTATGACGCCCTGTTCGAAATGCTGGGTTTTGAAAAAGTCGAAAAGCTGATTGAACGAAACGTCATCGAAGTTGCCCCGCTGGCTTATATGCGCGGCCGTACGCTGAATGATGCGTTTATTATTCTTGATGAAAGCCAGAACACCACCATCGAACAGATGAAGATGTTCCTGACGCGTATTGGCTTCAACTCGAAAGCAGTGATTACCGGCGATATTACCCAGATCGACCTGCCGCGCAGCACGAAATCCGGTCTGCGCCACGCCATCGAAGTGCTGGCGGATGTAGACGAAATCAGCTTTAACTTCTTCAACAGCGAAGACGTGGTCCGCCATCCGGTGGTAGCGCGCATCGTTAACGCCTATGAGGCGTGGGAAGAAGCAGAGCAAAAACGTAAAGAAGAACAGGCAGCGGAACGCAAACGCGAATCCCAGGAGCAAGAGAATAAATGAGTCAGGTGATCCTCGATTTACAGCTGGCATGTGAAGACAATTCCGGTTTGCCGGAAGAGAGTCAGTTCCAGAAATGGCTGGATGCGGTGATTCCCCAGTTCCAGGAAGAGTCAGAAGTGACGATTCGTGTGGTGGATGAAGCAGAAAGCCACGAGCTCAACCTGAACTATCGCGGGAAAGATAAGCCAACCAACGTGCTCTCGTTCCCGTTTGAAGCGCCTCCAGGTATTGAGTTGCCGCTGCTGGGCGATTTGATCATCTGCCGCCAGGTAGTTGAACAGGAAGCCAAAGAACAGCAAAAACCGCTCGACGCGCACTGGGCGCATATGGTCATTCACGGTAGCCTACATCTGCTTGGCTACGATCATATTGAAGACGAAGAAGCGGAAGAGATGGAATCCCTTGAGACAGAGATAATGCTTGCTCTGGGCTATGAGGATCCGTACATTGCCGAGAAAGAATAGTCAGTTAAGCTTCAATAGCTGAACTGACAAATCATGCCGCCGCAAAGGGATATTTCCTGCGGCGGTGCGCTTTACACTGACGAGAGAACCCTTAACAAACGCCATGAGCGACGACAATTCACACAGTAGCGACACGACAACCAGTAAGAAGGGATTTTTCTCCCTCATTCTGAGCCAGCTTTTCCACGGTGAACCGAAAAACCGTGATGAACTTCTGGAGCTGATTCGTGATTCCGGGCAGAACGATCTTATCGACGAAGATACGCGCGAAATGCTCGAAGGGGTCATGGACATCGCCGACCAGCGCGTTCGCGATATCATGATCCCCCGCTCGCAGATGATTACCCTGAAACGCAACCAAACGTTGGACGAGTGCCTCGATGTCATTATCGAATCCGCCCACTCGCGTTTCCCGGTCATCAGCGAAGACAAAGATCACATCGAAGGGATTCTGATGGCGAAAGATCTGCTGCCGTTTATGCGCAGCGATTCCGAAGCCTTCAGCATGGAAAAAGTGTTACGCCAGGCGGTGGTGGTTCCGGAAAGTAAGCGTGTTGACCGCATGCTGAAAGAGTTCCGCTCCCAACGCTACCACATGGCGATTGTTATCGATGAATTTGGCGGCGTTTCTGGCCTTGTTACGATTGAAGACATTCTCGAACTGATTGTCGGCGAGATTGAAGACGAATATGACGAAGAAGACGATATCGAATTCCGTCAGCTAAGTCGTCATACCTGGACCGTGCGCGCGCTGGCCTCTATTGAAGAGTTCAACGAAACTTTCGGCACCCACTTCAGCGATGAAGAAGTCGATACTATCGGTGGTCTGGTGATGCAGGCATTTGGTCATCTTCCTGCGCGTGGCGAATCCGTTGAAATCGACGGTTACCAGTTTAAGGTCGCCATGGCCGACAGTCGCCGTATTATACAGGTTCACGTCAGAATGCCGGACGACTCCCCGGTACCAAAACTGGAAGACTAATGTAAATGGCATTTGCCCCATTATTTGAACGCCAGCGCGTACGTTTGCTGCTGGCGCTGTTACTCGGAGCCAGCGGAACGCTGGCTTTTTCTCCTTACGACATCTGGCCCGCAGCCCTTATTTCGCTGATGGGTTTGCAAGGATTAACGCTTAACCGCCGCCCGGTACAGGCCGCCGCAATCGGCTACTTCTGGGGGCTTGGCCTGTTCGGTTCAGGCATTAACTGGGTGTACGTCAGTATCGCGCAGTTTGGCGGAATGCCGGGGCCGGTTAACGTGTTCCTTGTGGTACTGCTGGCCGCTTATCTTTCACTGTATACCGGTTTATTTGCAGGCATTCTCTCTCGCCTGTGGCCTAAAACGACCTGGATTCGTGTCGCCATCGCTGCGCCTGTGGTCTGGCAAATTACCGAATTCCTGCGCGGATGGGTCTTAACCGGATTCCCGTGGCTCCAGTTCGGTTACAGCCAGATTGACGGTCCATTGAAAGGGCTGGCACCTGTCATGGGCGTTGAGGCGATCAACTTTCTGCTGATGGTGGTCAGCGGCCTGCTCGTTCTGGCGCTGATTAAACGTAACTTGAAACCGCTGGTTGTTGCGGTTGTGCTGTTCGCACTGCCCTTCCCGCTGCGTTATATCCAGTGGTTTACGCTGGAGTCTGAACGCGCCACCCAGGTGTCTATGGTGCAGGGCAATATCCCTCAGTCCCTGAAGTGGGACGAGAACCAGCTGATTAACACGCTGAAAATCTATCTCGATGCAACGCAAAAAGAGATGGGAAAATCGCAGCTGATTATCTGGCCTGAATCGGCGATTCCGGATCTGGAAATCAATCAGCAACGTTTTCTGAGCATGATGGACGATCTGCTACGTGCCCGTAATAGCACCCTGATCACCGGGATTGTCGACGCGCGGCTGAACAAGCAAAACCGTTACGACACCTACAACACCATCATTACGCTCGGGAAAGACAATCCGTACAGCTACGAGTCGACCAACCGCTACAATAAAAACCATCTGGTTCCGTTTGGCGAATTTGTCCCTCTGGAATCGATTCTGCGACCGTTGGCGCCGTTCTTCGATTTGCCGATGTCGTCGTTTAGCCGCGGCCCCTACGTTCAGCCACAACTGCATGCGCATGGGTTAGCGCTGACTCCTGCCATTTGCTACGAAATCATTCTTGGCGAACAGGTCCGCGACAACTTCCGCCCGAACACCGATTATCTGCTGACCATTTCGAATGATGCCTGGTTTGGTAAGTCGATTGGCCCATGGCAACACTTCCAGATGGCGCGTATGCGTTCGCTGGAACTGGCCCGACCGCTACTGCGCAGCACCAATAACGGCATCACCGCGGTGATTGGTCCGCAGGGCGAAATCCAGGCAATGATCCCACAGTTTACCCGTGCGGTATTAACCACGAAAGTCACGCCGACCACTGGCATGACGCCGTACGCTCGTACCGGGAACTGGCCACTGTGGATCCTGACTGCGCTGTTTGGTTTTGGCGCGCTGCTCATGAGTTTACGTCAGCGTCGTCGTTAAGCCCTTCCTATAACCCGGCCACGCGTAGTGTGCCGGGCAAACAAATCCTGCCTTATCTGCCATTTCTGGCACATCTATTGCTTTGTTAAATCACATATTCAGTCGTTTGGCTTAACGTGCAACTCAGTCGCACCATCGCAGTTCAGCGGTAGCACCGAAACGGTGCAACGAGAGATTTTTGCCTTTGAATGGTGCGGCGCGCTTCGCAAAAATAAACAATAACGCAGCAAAATCTTTACATTAAGCCAGACTAAATGTTAACAAGCTTGCATAACACTGCACTCGCATAGCGCGAGATATAACAACATCACAATGGGTATCGATGCGTCTCTGGCGCAGATAATAAAAGGAGTTGGGTATGCAATTACGTAAACTGGCCACAGCAATGCTGGTGATGGGAATGTCCGCAAGCGTCGTTCACGCTGAAGACGCCCCGGCTGCCGGGAGCACTCTCGACAAGATTGCCAAAAATGGCGTGATCGTGGTCGGCCACCGTGAATCTTCCGTCCCGTTCTCATACTACGACAACACGCAAAAAGTCGTGGGTTACTCTCAGGATTACTCCAACGCAATCGTTGAAGCCGTCAAGAAAAAGCTGAACAAGCCCGATCTTGAGGTGAAGCTGATTCCAATTACCTCACAAAACCGTATTCCGCTACTGCAAAACGGCACCTTCGATTTTGAATGTGGTTCAACAACGAACAACCTTGAGCGTCAAAAACAAGCGGCCTTCTCCGACACCATTTTCGTGGTGGGTACACGTCTGCTGACCAAAAAAGGCGGCGACATCAAAGACTTCGCAGACCTGAAAGGCAAAGCGGTTGTTGTGACCTCGGGTACCACTTCTGAAGTTCTGCTGCACAAGCTGAATGAAGAGAAGAAAATGGACATGCGCATCATCAGCGCGAAAGACCACGGTGACTCCTTCCGTACGCTTGAAAGCGGTCGTGCGGTAGCCTTCATGATGGATGATGCTCTGCTGGCTGGCGAACGTGCGAAAGCGAAGAAACCAGACAACTGGGAAATCGTTGGCACAGCGCAGTCCAAAGAAGCTTACGGCTGCATGCTGCGTAAAGACGATGCGGACTTCAAAAAGCTGATCGATGACACCATCGCGAAGACGCAGACGTCTGGCGAAGCGGAAAAATGGTTCGATAAGTGGTTCAAGAACCCGATTCCACCAAAAAATCTCAACATGAACTTTGAGCTGTCTAGCGACATGAAAGCCCTGTTCAAAGAACCAAACGACAAAGCACTTAACTAATTAGAACCATAGGGGCGGGATCTCCTGCCCTCTCGATTGTCGGGAAGCGCGGACAGACTATACGCTGAGTGGTCGTTCCCCACTCAGCGCGAAAATTGAGCTTCTCACCAATCTTCGAGGGTAGCGCTGCTACCCTTTTTTTTCTGGAGTTGATTATGTCAATAGACTGGAACTGGGGCATTTTTCTGCAACAAGCCCCGTTCGGCAACACAACCTATCTTGGCTGGCTGTGGAGCGGCTTTCAGGTCACCGTTGCGCTCTCTATAACGGCCTGGATTATCGCCTTCCTTGTCGGCTCACTGTTCGGTATTTTGCGTACCGTACCTAACCGCTTTCTCTCTTCTCTTGGCACACTTTACGTTGAACTGTTCCGTAACGTTCCGTTAATCGTGCAGTTCTTTACGTGGTATCTGGTCGTTCCTGAACTGCTACCTGAAAATCTCGGGATGTGGTTTAAGTCGGAACTGGACCCTAACATTCAGTTCTTCGTCTCCTCCATGCTCTGCCTTGGATTGTTCACCGCGGCGCGCGTCTGTGAGCAGGTTCGTTCGGGCATCCAGTCTCTGCCGCGCGGGCAAAAAAATGCCGCGCTGGCGATGGGGCTGACGCTGCCACAAGCCTACCGCTACGTGCTGCTGCCAAACGCCTATCGCGTGATCGTGCCACCCATGACCTCAGAGATGATGAACCTGGTGAAGAACTCCGCCATCGCCTCGACCATCGGTCTGGTCGATATGGCCGCGCAAGCGGGCAAGCTTTTGGATTACTCCGCACACGCGTGGGAATCCTTCACCGCAATCACGCTCGCCTACGTGCTGATTAATACTGTCATCATGCTGGTGATGAACCTGGTTGAACGTAAAACTCGCCTACCGGGCAATCTGGGGGGCAAATAATGTACGAGTTTGACTGGAGTTCCATCGTCCCATCGATGCCGTATCTGTTGGACGGGCTGTTGATTACCTTAAAAATCACCGTCATCGCCATCGTTATCGGTATTGTCTGGGGCACAATTCTGGCGGTCATGCGCCTGTCGAGCTTTAAACCGTTCGCCTGGTTCGCCACGGCTTATGTCAACGTTTTCCGCTCCATTCCACTGGTAATGGTGCTGCTGTGGTTTTATCTGATCGTACCGGGTCTGTTGCAAAACGTACTTGGGCTTTCGCCGAAAGCGGATATCCGCCTGATCTCTGCGATGGTCGCTTTCTCGATGTTTGAGGCGGCTTATTATTCCGAAATTATTCGCGCAGGTATTCAGAGCATTTCGCGTGGGCAATCCAGCGCAGCGCTTGCGCTGGGGATGACTCACTGGCAGTCAATGAAGCTCATTATTCTGCCGCAGGCGTTTCGCGCCATGGTTCCACTGCTGCTCACGCAGGGCATAGTCCTCTTTCAGGATACGTCGCTGGTGTATGTGCTGAGCCTCGCGGACTTCTTCCGTACAGCCTCCACAATCGGTGAGCGTGACGGTACGCAGGTGGAGATGATCCTGTTCGCAGGTGCGGTTTATTTTGCAATTAGTTTAAGTGCATCGCTATTGGTCAGCTGGCTGAAGAAAAGGACAGTGCAATGATTTCCCTGAAAAATGTTTCAAAATGGTATGGGCACTTTCAGGTGCTGACCGACTGCTCAACGGAAGTGAAAAAAGGCGAAGTGGTGGTGGTTTGCGGGCCGTCAGGTTCCGGTAAATCTACGCTTATCAAAACCGTTAACGGTCTTGAACCTGTTCAGCAGGGTGAGATTACGGTCGATGGCACTAAAGTGAACGCCAAAAGCACGGACCTCGCCAAGTTGCGTTCGCATGTCGGCATGGTGTTCCAGCACTTTGAGCTGTTCCCGCATCTGTCGATCATTGAGAACCTGACGCTGGCGCAGATTAAAGTGCTCAAGCGCGACAAAACAGCCGCGCGTGAAAAAGGGTTAAAGCTTCTGGAACGTGTCGGGTTGTCTGCCCATGCGAATAAGTTCCCGGCGCAGCTTTCCGGCGGCCAGCAGCAACGCGTGGCTATCGCCCGCGCGCTGTGTATGGATCCGATTGCCATGCTGTTCGATGAACCCACTTCCGCACTCGATCCAGAGATGATTAACGAAGTGCTGGACGTCATGGTTGAGCTGGCTCACGAAGGCATGACCATGATGGTGGTGACCCACGAAATGGGCTTTGCCCGTAAAGTGGCGAATCGAGTGATCTTTATGGATGAAGGCAAGATCGTCGAAGATTCTCCGAAAGAAGATTTCTTTGCCAATCCGCAATCCGATCGCGCTAAAGACTTCCTCGCAAAAATCCTGCATTAATCAATACCGTGCGCAATCTTTGGATTGCGCACGACTTCACGCTTTGCCTCTCTTTTTCTCGTCTGTTTCACATCGCGGCGTTAACCTTGTCACAAACTCACGCTCAGAATGGAGAACAGAACGCTATGGCACTGCCTATTATTCTCGATTGCGATCCGGGTCATGATGACGCTATCGCACTTGTTCTTGCCCTCGCGTCACCGGAGTTAGCACTCAAAGCCGTTACCTCTTCCGCTGGAAATCAAACGCCCGACAAAACGCTGCGTAACGTATTGCGCATGTTGACGTTGCTTAACCGTACCGATATCCCGGTGGCGGGTGGCGCGCGCAAGCCCCTGATGCGCGACTTGATTATTGCTGACAACGTCCATGGAGAGACCGGCCTTGATGGCCCTGCACTGCCAGAACCGACTTTCAAATCCCAGGCTTGTACGGCGGTTGAGCTGATGGCCAAGGTGCTGCGCGAAAGCGATGAGCCTGTCACGCTGGTGGCAACCGGCCCGCAAACGAACGTGGCGCTGCTGCTCAATAGTCACCCAGAGCTGCACCGTAAGATCGCGCGTATTGTGATCATGGGGGGATCAATGGGGCCAGGAAACTGGACGCCTGCCGCCGAATTCAACATTTTTGTCGATCCCGAAGCGGCTGAGATCGTGTTCCAGTCCGGCTTACCGATTGTGATGGCAGGCCTGGACGTCACCCATCGCGCGCAAATTATGTCAGCCGACGTTGAGCGTTTCCGCGCGATTGGCAACCCCGTTGCTATCACCGTGGCAGAATTGCTCGACTTCTTTATGGAATACCATAAAGCGGAAAAATGGGGATTCCATGGCGCGCCCTTACACGATCCGTGCACGATTGCCTGGCTGTTAAAACCAGAACTGTTTACCACTGTTGATCGTTGGGTCGGTGTGGAAACGCAGGGGAAATACACGCAAGGGATGACGGTGGTGGATTATTATTCGCTGACCGGTAACAAACCGAATACAACGCTGATGGTCGATATCGACAGACAGGGCTTTGTGGATTTACTGGCGGAGCGGCTTGCACAGTTTAGTATACGATGATGCCCTCACCGCAGCCCTCTCCCACAAAGAGAGGGAGCAAACATCAAAAAACGGCAACTAAGTTGCCGTTTTGCTTTTACCTACGGCTCAAACGGCCGTCTCTGGAATTGATCGTGGCCACATTTCGGGCAGCGTGGCAGCACGTCGGGGGTGTACACCGCCAGATGGAAGTGACAGTTTTCGCACACCAGATTCCCCAACCCCACCACTTCGCCGCTGTGATATACGCCGTGATGATTTAGATCCTGGAAAACTTCGCGCCATTCCAGCTGGGTTTTATCGGTAATATCCGCCAGCTCCTGCCACAGACTTTCTTTAATGACGCGCATAAATACGCTGTCAGTGATTTCATTCTGACTCTCTTCGTAACTTCTCGCGAACTCTTCAAGATCGCGCCGCACGGCCCGCGTCACCTCTTCGACTTCGGTACGCGTTAATTCACCCGTTTGCACGACCCGCGCACGAGCCTGTTCCACCAGCGCGTCGATATCGCGTTCTCCGTTGCGCAGCCGTTCCGTCAGTGTGGCTACCAGTTCGCGGTAATATTGAGCAACCTTGTTCATCATTTCGCCTCCCGGGTAAGTAACTGTCTCTAATGATAGACCTTATTTGCGAAGCGCTGTGTCAGGTCATCCACACTCTGCGTAAATTCCTGCAAGCGCGTTTTTTGGGAAAGGCTGTTTTGAGGCGGACGTTTGGGCTATGCTAGGCGGATCTGAAATTCCCCATCCATTGGCTACGTTTGTAGCTGTATTGAGAACAGGACCACTGGCTGCCATGCAAGAGCAATACCGCCCGGAAGAGATAGAAACAAAAGTCCAGCAACACTGGGACGAGAAGCGTACTTTCGAAGTCACTGAAGACGAGAGCAAAGAGAAGTATTACTGCCTGTCGATGCTTCCCTATCCTTCTGGTCGACTACATATGGGCCACGTGCGTAACTACACCATCGGTGATGTGATCGCGCGCTACCAGCGTATGCTCGGTAAAAACGTCCTGCAACCAATTGGCTGGGATGCGTTTGGTCTTCCAGCTGAAGGCGCGGCCGTGAAAAACAACACGGCCCCTGCGCCGTGGACTTACGACAACATCGCTTACATGAAAAACCAGCTCAAAATGCTGGGCTTCGGTTATGACTGGAGCCGCGAGCTGGCGACCTGCACCCCAGAATATTATCGCTGGGAGCAAAAATTCTTCACTGAGCTGTACAAAAAAGGCCTGGTGTACAAGAAAACCTCTGCAGTGAACTGGTGTCCGAACGACCAGACCGTTCTCGCGAACGAACAGGTTATTGACGGCTGCTGCTGGCGCTGCGATACCAAAGTTGAGCGCAAAGAGATCCCACAGTGGTTCATAAAAATCACCGCTTACGCTGACGAACTGCTGCGCGACCTGGACAATCTGGATCACTGGCCAGACACCGTTAAAACCATGCAGCGCAACTGGATTGGCCGTTCTGAAGGCGTAGAAATCACCTTCAACGTTGAAAACAGCGATCAGAAGCTCACGGTGTATACCACGCGTCCTGACACCTTCATGGGTGCGACTTACCTGGCCGTTGCCGCGGGTCATCCGTTGGCACAGCAGGCTGCTGCGAACAATCCAGCGCTGGCCGCATTCATCGATGAATGCCGCAATACCAAAGTGGCTGAAGCCGATATGGCGACGATGGAGAAAAAAGGCGTTGCGACCGGGTTTAACGCGATTCACCCGCTGACCGGTGAAGCGGTTCCCGTTTGGGCGGCCAACTTTGTGCTGATGGAATACGGCACGGGTGCAGTCATGGCCGTTCCGGGCCACGATCAGCGCGATTACGAATTTGCGACCAAATACGATCTTCCTATTAAGCGCGTAATCAAATCTCCAGAACAAAATGCCTATGAGCATGCACTTGAATTTGGGCTTGGTTCTGCAAAGAATCCTAATGATTTTGAGCCATTAACTCACGATCAACGCGTTGAGTTTCTTGGATTGCTTGCTGCTGAATTAAATAAGCCGTACCTGGAAAAAGACGGTCAAACTTACAATTCAGGAAAATTTGATGGCCTGACCTTTAAAGCCGCATTTGATTCCATTGCCGATGCACTTATTACCAAGGGCGTCGGTGAGCGTAAAGTGAACTATCGTCTGCGCGACTGGGGGGTTTCCCGTCAGCGTTACTGGGGCGCACCGATCCCAATGGTCACCCTGGAAGATGGCACCGTGCTGCCAACGCCAGAAGACCAACTGCCGGTGATTTTGCCAGAAGATGTGGTCATGGACGGTATCAGCAGCCCGATTAAAGCCGATCCTGAGTGGGCGAAAACCACCGTTAACGGTCAGCCCGCGCTGCGTGAGACAGATACGTTCGACACCTTTATGGAGTCATCCTGGTACTACGCGCGCTACACTTGCCCGCAGTATCAGGAAGGTATGCTGGATTCCAAAGCAGCGAACTACTGGCTGCCAGTGGATATTTACATCGGGGGTATTGAACACGCCATCATGCACCTGCTCTACTTCCGCTTCTTCCACAAGTTGATGCGTGATGCGGGTCTGGTTAACTCTGACGAACCAGCAAAACAGCTGCTGTGTCAGGGCATGGTTCTCGCGGATGCGTTCTACTATGTCGGCGTGAACGGTGAGCGTAACTGGGTCTCCCCGGTTGATGCGATCGTTGAGCGTGACGAGAAAGGCCGTATCGTGAAAGCGAAAGACGCGGCGGGCAATGAGCTGGTTTATACCGGCATGAGCAAGATGTCCAAGTCCAAAAACAACGGCATCGACCCGCAGGTCATGGTTGAACGTTACGGTGCAGATACCGTGCGTCTGTTCATGATGTTTGCGTCCCCGGCAGATATGACGCTGGAATGGCAGGAATCTGGCGTAGAAGGCGCGAACCGCTTCCTGAAACGCGTCTGGAAACTGGTCTACGAGCATACGTCTCAGGGCGAAGCGCCAGACCTGAACGTCGGTGCACTGAGCGAAGATCAGCAGGCACTGCGTCGCGATGTTCACAAAACTATCGCAAAAGTAACCGATGATATTGGTCGTCGTCAGACCTTCAATACCGCAATTGCGGCTATTATGGAACTGATGAACAAGCTGGCGAGAGCACCGCAGGAAGGCGAGCAGGATCGTGCCTTGATGCGTGAAGCGCTGTTGGCCGTCGTTCGTATGCTGAACCCGTTCACACCACATGCGTGCTTTACCTTGTGGCAGGAACTGAAAGGCGAAGGCGATATCGATAACGCACCGTGGCCTGTTGCTGATGAGTCAGCGATGGTTGAAAACACCACGCTGGTGGTGGTTCAGGTTAACGGTAAAGTGCGTGGTAAAATTACCGTTGCAGTCGATGCAACTGAAGAACAGGTTCGTGAACGCGCAGGCCAGGAACATCTGGTTGCGAAATACCTTGAGGGCGTTACCGTGCGTAAAGTGATCTACGTACCCGGTAAACTGCTGAATCTGGTCGTTGGCTAAGCGCGGGAGGAAACGTGCGACAACTGGCAACATTACTCTTATCCCTGACGGTGCTTGTCACCGCAGGTTGTGGCTGGCATCTGCGTAACACTACTGCAGTGCCTGAACAAATGAAAACGATGATCTTCGATTCGGGGGACCCAAATGGTCCACTGAGCCGTGCGATTCGTAACCAGCTGCGTCTCAATGGCGTTGAGCTGATTGAGAAGGGAACGCTGCGCCAGGATATTCCATCATTCCGTGTATTAAGCTCTTCACTGAGCAAAGATACCGCGTCCATCTTCCAGGATGGCCGTACAGCGGAATACCAGATGGTGATGTCGGTGAGTGCTGCCGTGCTGATTCCGGGTCGCGACATTTACCCGATCAGTACCAAGGTCTATCGTTCGTTCTTTGATAACCCACAAACTGCGCTGGCAAAAGACGCTGAGCAGCAAATTATCATTAACGAAATGTACGACAAGGCTGCGGAACAGCTGATCCGCAAACTGCCAAGCATCCAGGTCGCGTCAAAAGACACCGACACGGAACATGCCGTTCCACTGGATACCACGCCGCAAGTTACCGGAACGCTGGGTAACTAATGCTACGGTTGTATCCTGAACAACTCCGCGCGCAGCTCAACGAAGGGCTGCGCGCGGCGTATCTGTTACTCGGAAATGATCCGCTTTTGCTCCAGGAAAGTCAGGACGCTGTGCGTCAGGCGGCTGTTTCTCAGGGCTTTGACGAACACCACACTTTCCAGCTTGATAACAGCACCGACTGGCAGACGATCTTTTCGCTTTGTCAGGCGATGAGCCTTTTTGCATCCCGCCAGACGCTCCAGATCCAGCTCCCGGAAAATGGTCCTAATGCGGCCATTCACGAGCAGCTCGCGACGCTGGTGAGCCTGCTGCACCCTGATTTATTGTTGATTGTTCGCGGCAATAAGCTCACCAAAGCGCAGGAAAATGCCGCCTGGTTTACCCAGTTGGCGACCTATTCCGTTCAAGTCACCTGCCAGACGCCTGAACAGGCGCAACTGCCAAAATGGGTTGCGGTTCGGGCAAAACAACTGAATCTCCAGTTGGATGACGCCGCGAATCAGCTGCTTTGTTATTGCTATGAGGGAAACCTGCTGGCACTCGCACAAGCGCTGGATCGGCTGTCGCTCCTGTGGCCAGATGGCAAACTCACCTTACCTCGTGTTGAACAGGCGGTGAACGATGCGGCGCACTTTACCCCGTTCCATTGGGTCGATGCCCTGCTAGCGGCGAAAAGTAAACGCGCGCTGCACATTTTGCAGCAGCTGCGTCTGGAAGGCAGCGAGCCGGTCATATTGCTGCGCACTATCCAGCGCGAATTGTTACTGCTTAACACCTTAAAACGCCAGTCGGCTAACACCCCGCTACGCGCGCTTTTTGATAAACATCGTGTCTGGCAAAACCGTCGGGCGATGACCACCGAAGCGGTCAACCGACTGAGCCACGAACAGCTTCGTCAGGCAGTACAACTTCTGACGCGCGCGGAGCTGACGCTGAAACAGGATTATGGTCAGTCGGTTTGGGCCGAACTGGAAAGCCTCTCGCTGCTGCTGTGTCATAAGGCGCTGGCAGACGTGTTTATTGATGGTTGAGATGAACTCTTTACAGGCACTTTTTGGCGGTACGTTCGATCCTGTCCATTATGGGCATTTGAAACCGGTTGAAATACTGGCGAATCTGATTGGCCTGCAGCGCGTGACAATCATGCCGAATAATGTTCCGCCGCATCGTCCTCAACCCGAAGCCACAAGTGAACAGCGTAAGCACATGCTGGAACTTGCCATCGCGGATAAACCTCTTTTTCAGTTAGACGAGCGGGAACTACGCCGCGATACGCCTTCGTACACTTCGCAAACTCTGATGGAGTGGCGCGCGGAACAAGGCCCAACCCGGCCATTAGGATTCATCATCGGCCAGGATTCATTGCTGAACTTCCCCACCTGGCATCAGTATGAAACCATTCTGCAAAACAGCCATCTCATCGTTTGCCGCCGTCCAGGCTATCCGCTCACGATGAAAGACGAGCAGTATCAGTCATGGCTTGAAGCGCATCTGACGCACAATGCGGACGATTTGCATAATTTGCCAGCCGGTAAGATTTATCTGGCCGAAACGCCATGGTTTGATATCTCTGCTACGTTGATACGTGAACGGCTGCAAAATGCACTTCCCTGCGATGAATTGCTGCCCACGCCAGTGCTTGACTACATCCGCCAGCATGGTTTGTATCAGAAAAGCACAGATGCATCAGGCTAAGCGCGAAAAATCGGCTAATTCGAGGCCGTGCCATTGACAGCCCCTTCCAGGCTGATATCCTCCGCAGCCTGACTTCTGCCAGTCATAGCTTTACAGAAATTGTTTTACAAAAATGGCGATGCATTGTCAGGCCGAGGATGGGATGATACCCGCCTTAAAAATTCCGTCTGGTGACATTTGTCCCGACACAGCCGTCAGTTCAGGTATACTGCCAGGCTACTCACTCATTGCTCAACTTCATTCACCCAGGGGGAAAACTTGCAGGGTAAAGAACTCCAGGATTTTGTTATAGACAAAATTGATGACCTGAAAGGTCAGGACATCATCGCTATCGACGTTCACGGTCGTTCCAGTATCACCGACTGCATGATTATTTGCACCGGTACTTCCACTCGCCACGTTGCCTCTATTGCTGACCACGTTGTTCAGGAATCTCGCGCTGCAGGGCTTATGCCACTGGGTGTGGAAGGCGAAGCCATTGCTGACTGGGTTGTTGTTGACCTCGGCGATGTGATTGTCCATGTCATGCAGGACGAAAGCCGTCGTCTGTATGAGCTGGAAAAACTCTGGGGTTGATGCGTGAAGTTGCAACTGGTAGCCGTCGGCACAAAAATGCCAGACTGGGTACAGACGGGTTTTACTGAATATCTGCGTCGTTTTCCTAAAGACATGCCGTTCGAACTGGTGGAAATTCCAGCAGGAAAACGCGGTAAAAACGCAGATATCAAGCGTATTCTCGATAAAGAGGGTGAGTTGATGCTGGCTGCCGCTGGCAAGAACCGCATCGTGACCCTTGATATCCCAGGCAAACCCTGGGATACGCCGCAGCTGGCGCAAGAACTGGAGCGCTGGAAGCTGGATGGCCGTGACGTCAGCCTGCTGATTGGCGGGCCAGAAGGATTATCCTCAGCCTGTAAAGCGGCCGCAGAACAAAGTTGGTCCCTCTCCGCGCTTACGCTGCCCCACCCGCTTGTCCGGGTTTTGGTGGCGGAAAGTCTCTACCGCGCGTGGAGCATTACTACCAACCACCCTTATCACCGTGAGTAATGATTGACCAGGGCAAATTAAGCAGCGGATGAAACTACAGAATTCTTTTCGCGACTATTCGGCTGAGTCCGCGCTGTTTGTGCGCCGGGCTTTGGTCGCCTTTATCGGGATTTTGCTGCTGACTGGTGTGCTGATCGCCAACCTCTATAATCTGCAAATCGTCCGCTTTACCGACTATCAAACGCGTTCCAACGAAAACCGCATTAAGCTGGTGCCTATCGCGCCTAGCCGCGGCATTATCTACGACCGTAACGGCACGCCGCTGGCGTTAAACCGTACCATCTACCAAATCGAGATGATGCCGGAGAAAGTGGATAATGTGCAGGACGCGCTGGATGCGCTGAAAGGGGTGGTCGACCTCACCGATGATGACATCGCCACCTTCAAGAAAGAGCGCGCACGTTCCCACCGTTTTACTTCGATTCCGGTGAAGACCAATTTGACGGAAGTCCAGGTCGCCCGCTTTGCGGTGAACCAGTATCGCTTCCCGGGTGTTGAGGTTAAGGGCTATAAGCGTCGCTATTATCCTTACGGCTCCGCGCTGACGCACGTCATTGGCTACGTTTCTAAGATTAACGATAAAGACGTTGAGCGCCTGGATAAAGACGGCAAGCTGGCAAACTACGCCGCAACCCACGATATCGGCAAGCTCGGCATCGAACGCTATTATGAAGACGTGCTGCACGGGCAGACGGGCTATGAAGAGGTTGAAGTTAACAACCGCGGTCGCGTTATCCGTCAGCTCAAAGAAGTGCCTCCACAAGCAGGCCACGACGTCTACCTGACGCTCGATCTCAAGCTCCAGCAGTACATTGAAACGCTACTGGCCGGCAGCCGTGCGGCCGTGGTCGTGACCGACCCGCGTAGCGGGGGAATTCTGGCTCTGGTTTCGATGCCAAGCTACGATCCCAATCTGTTTGTTGATGGCATCTCAAGCAAAGAATATTCCGGCTTGTTAAACGATCCGAATACCCCACTGATTAACCGTGCAACGCAAGGCGTCTACCCGCCAGCGTCCACCGTTAAGCCTTACGTCGCCGTCTCGGCGTTGAGTGCGGGCGTGATCAACCGCAATACCAGCCTGTTTGACCCTGGCTGGTGGCAGTTGCCTGGTTCTGAAAAACGTTATCGTGACTGGAAAAAATGGGGTCACGGTCATCTCAATATCACCAAATCGCTGGAAGAGTCGGCGGATACCTTCTTCTACCAGGTGGCCTATGATTTGGGCATCGATCGCCTCTCCGCGTGGATGAGCAAATTTGGTTACGGTCATTACACCGGCATTGACCTGGCGGAAGAGCGCTCAGGGAACATGCCGACACGTGAGTGGAAGCTCAAACGCTTTAAAAAACCGTGGTATCAAGGCGACACCATTCCGGTCGGCATCGGCCAGGGTTACTGGACCGCTACGCCCATTCAGATGAGCAAAGCGATGATGATCCTCATTAACGATGGCGTGGTGAAAGTACCGCACCTGCTGATGAGCACTATCGAAGACGGGAAGCAAGTGCCGTGGTCGCAACCGCATGAAGCCCCTGTGGGCGATATTCATTCCGGTTTCTGGGAAATTGCCAAAGACGGCATGTATGGCGTGGCGAATCGTCCGAACGGCACCGCACATAAATACTTCGCAGGCGCACCGTACAAAGTGGCGGCGAAATCAGGTACCGCGCAGGTCTTTGGCCTGAAGGCGAATGAAACGTATAACGCGCACAAAATCGCTGAACGTCTGCGTGACCATAAGCTCATGACGGCATTTGCGCCTTATGATAATCCGCAGGTTGCGGTAGCGATGATTCTCGAGAACGGCGGTGCTGGCCCGGCAGTCGGGACAATCATGCGCCAAATCCTCGACCATATTATGCTGGGCGATAACAACACCGAGCTACCTGCTGAAACCCCAGCCGCCACCGCAGCGGAGGACCAATAATCATGACGGATAATCCGAACAGAAAATCGCTGTGGGACAAAATCCACATCGACCCGGCGATGCTGCTGATCCTGCTGGCATTGCTGACGTATAGCGCCCTGGTAATCTGGAGCGCCAGCGGTCAGGATATCGGCATGATGGAGCGCAAAATCGGCCAGATCGCGATGGGCCTGGTGATCATGGTAGTAATGGCGCAAATTCCGCCGCGCGTTTACGAAGGCTGGGCGCCCTATCTATACTTTGTCTGTATCATTCTGCTGATCGCTGTCGATGCGTTCGGGGCGATTTCAAAAGGGGCACAGCGCTGGCTGGACCTGGGGATTGTGCGTTTCCAGCCGTCTGAAATTGCCAAAATCGCCGTACCGCTGATGGTGGCCCGCTTTATCAACCGCGACGTCTGCCCGCCCTCGCTGAAAAATACCGCTATCGCGCTGGTGCTGATTTTCTTGCCAACGCTCCTTGTGGCAGCGCAGCCAGACCTGGGGACATCAATTCTCGTCGCATTATCTGGCCTGTTCGTCCTGTTCTTATCCGGGTTGAGCTGGCGGTTGATTGGGATCGCGGTGGTGTTGATCGCCGCCTTTATACCGATACTGTGGTTCTTCCTGATGCACGATTATCAGCGACAGCGTGTCATGATGTTGCTTGATCCGGAAACCGATCCGCTCGGCGCGGGCTATCATATTATTCAGTCAAAGATTGCCATTGGTTCCGGTGGATTGCGGGGTAAAGGCTGGCTACACGGTACTCAGTCGCAGCTTGAATTCTTGCCGGAGCGTCACACGGACTTTATCTTCGCCGTTCTGGCTGAAGAGTTGGGCCTGGTGGGCATTTTGATTTTACTGGGGTTATACCTGCTGCTGATTATGCGTGGCCTGTGGATTGCCGCACATGCGCAAACCACATTCGGGCGCGTCATGGCCGGTGGGTTGATGTTGATTCTGTTCGTATATGTCTTCGTAAATATTGGTATGGTGAGTGGAATTCTGCCCGTCGTTGGCGTGCCGCTCCCGCTGGTAAGCTACGGAGGCTCGGCACTGATCGTCTTGATGGCTGGGTTCGGGATAGTCATGTCTATCCATACCCACAGAAAAATGTTGTCCAAGAGCGTATAAAAATAAGGGGATTGCAATGCGCAAGCAGTGGCTGGGTGTCTGCATCGCAGCAAGTTTACTTGCTGCCTGTTCAAGTGATGATGGTCAACAGCAGGCGACCATAGCGCCGCCGCAGCCTGCGGTTTGTAACGCTCCGGTGGTTGAAATCAGCGGTGCCGATCCGGTTTACGAGCCGCTGAATGCGACTGCAAATCAGGATTACGAGCGCGACGGTAAGCGTTATAAAATCGTTCAGGATCCGTCCCGTTTCAGCCAGGCCGGCTTTGCGGCGATTTATGACGCAGAGCCTGGCAGCAACCAGACTGCATCCGGTGAAGCGTTTGATCCCATGCAAATCACCGCTGCGCATGCGACCTTACCTATCCCAAGTTATGTTCGCGTCACTAACCTCGCCAACGGTCGCATGATTGTGGTGCGTATTAACGACCGCGGACCGTACGGCACTGACCGCGTGATTTCGCTGTCGCGCGCGGCGGCTGACCGTCTAAATACCTCGAACAATACCAAAGTGCGTATCGATCCTATTATTGTCGCGCAGGACGGGACGCTCTCCGGCCCAGGCACGGTGTGTACCACCGTCGCCAAACAGACGTATGCTCTGCCGTCACGCCCGGATTTAAGCGGGGGTATGGGTAGCGCTTCTTCGGCTCCTGAGCCGATGCAGCCTCAGGGCGACGTGCGCGCGATCAGCAACGATACGCTGAAAAGTGACGATACGACTGGCGCCCCTGTAAACAGCAGCGGTTTCCTGGGGGCACCGACCACGCTCGCTTCTGGTGTACTGGAAGGGAGTGAACCCACGCCAGCACCCGTCGTTGCAACACCTGCCGCGCAACCTGCTCCCGTCGTGGCTCCGGTCGCTGCACAGAATACGGCTACCCCAGCCGCAGCCTCTACCGCAGGTGGATTTGTGGTTCAGGTCGGCGCTGTGAGCGATCAGGCACGTGCGCAGCAGTATCAACAACGTCTGACGCAGCAGTTCGACGTTCCGGGTCGTGTGGTGCAAAACGGCGCCGTCTGGCGTATCCAGATGGGCCCATTCGCCAGCAAGTCACAGGCCAGCGCGTTACAGCAACGTCTGCAAAGCGAAGCGCAACTACAGTCGTTTATCGCTGTTGCAAACTAATTAATCGGCGGTATCCGAATTGTCAGCTTGTGTAACCAACGTTCACAAACTCGTGCTGAAAGTCGGATGCCTGCCTGTATAGCTTTTGCTATAGTAAGGCACTTTTTTTAATTCCATCACGGATGTCGTTGTTCTGACCATGAAGACCACTTTCTCCGCTCGTTTTTTGCAGCGCATGGCGCTGACCACGGCCCTTTGCGCAGCAACGCTGTCAGTTGCTCACGCTGATGACCTGAATATCAAAACCATGATCCCTGGCGTTCCGCAAATTGACGCGGAATCTTACATCCTGATCGACTACAACTCTGGCAAAGTGCTGGCTGAAATGAACGCGGATTCACGCCGTGACCCGGCTAGCCTCACCAAGATGATGACCAGCTATGTCATCGGTCAGGCCATGAAAGCGGGCAAGTTCAAAGAGACTGATCTGGTTACCGTGGGTAACGATGCATGGGCTACCGGTAACCCGGTGTTCAAAGGCTCTTCCCTGATGTTCCTGAAACCAGGCATGCAGGTTCCCGTATCGCAGCTAATCCGTGGTATCAACCTCCAATCAGGTAACGATGCCTGTGTTGCGATGGCCGATTTTGCGGCGGGCAGCCAGGATGCGTTCGTTGGCTTGATGAACAGCTACGTTTCCGCGCTGGGTCTGAAAAACAGCCACTTCCAGACCGTTCACGGCCTTGATGCTGAAGGTCAGTACAGTTCTGCGCGTGACATGGCGCTGATTGGTCAGGCACTTATCCGCGACGTTCCCAACGAATACACCATCTATAAAGAAAAAGAATTTACCTTTAACGGTATCCGTCAGACCAACCGTAACGGCTTACTGTGGGATAACAGCCTGAAGG
Source organism: Lelliottia sp. (assembly GCF_045627565.1). Taxonomy (NCBI): domain Bacteria; kingdom Pseudomonadati; phylum Pseudomonadota; class Gammaproteobacteria; order Enterobacterales; family Enterobacteriaceae; genus Lelliottia; species Lelliottia sp. The sequence continues at coordinate 90,772 of NZ_JAZQNX010000005.1, forward strand.
TTGACGGCATCAAAACAGGCCATACCGATAAAGCCGGTTACAACCTGGTGGCGTCCGCAACCGAAGGTCAGATGCGTTTGATCTCCGCCGTGATGGGGGGGCGCACCTTTAAAGGCCGCGAAACCGAAAGCAAAAAACTGCTGACCTGGGGCTTCCGTTTCTTCGAAACCGTGAACCCACTGAAAGCCGGTAAAGAGTTTGCCTCTGAGCCAGTGTGGTTTGGCGACAACGACCGCGCATCGCTGGGTGTTGATAAAGATCTTTACCTGACGATCCCTCGTGGCCGTATGAAAGACCTGAAAGCCAGCTACGTGCTCAACACCAGTGAACTCCACGCGCCACTGAAGAAGAACCAGGTTGTAGGTACCATCAACTTCCAGCTGGATGGGAAAACCATCGATCAGCGCCCTCTGGTTGTTCTTGACGAAATTCCTGAAGGCAATTTCTTCGGTAAAATCATTGATTACATTAAATTGATGTTCCATCACTGGTTTGGCTAATAATTGAACACTTGAAAGTGTGATTTCCATCCCCATATACTAGGTATCCAGATAACTCCCACCCGTTGTGGGAGTTATTATTTTTGATGTACTGCCGGAGCTGACATGAAAACCAAACTTAACGAACTGCTTGAATTCCCAACCTCATTTACTTACAAAGTAATGGGTCAGGCATTGCCGGAGCTGGTTGACCAGGTGGTTGAAGTGGTACAGCGCCATGCGCCAGGTGACTACTCTCCGACGGTAAAACCGAGCAGCAAAGGCAACTACCATTCCGTTTCAATTACCATTACTGCCACGCATATTGAGCAGGTTGAGACGCTGTACGAAGAGCTTGGTAATATCGACATCGTACGTATGGTGCTGTAATCCCCGTGGTTACCCGCTTTGCCGGGTAACCCACTTTAGCCTCTGTGATATACTCCCCACACCCTTTTGTCGCTACATCCCCGGAGTTGCTGTTTTGTATCAGGATAAAATTCTTGTCCGCTATCTCGGGCTGCAACCCTATGAGCCTGTCTCTCAGGCCATGCATGATTTCACCGATTCTCGCAATGACCACACGCCAGACGAAATCTGGCTGGTAGAGCATCATCCCGTTTTCACTCAAGGCCAGGCTGGAAAAGCAGAGCACATATTGGTTCCAGGTGACATTCCTGTTATCCAAAGTGATCGCGGCGGGCAAGTGACCTATCACGGACCTGGTCAGCAGGTCATGTACGTTCTCCTGAATCTGAAGCGTCGTAAGCTGGGTGTCCGCGAATTGGTCACATTGCTGGAACAAACCGTGGTTGATACGTTGGCTGAGTATGGTATTGACGCTCATCCGCGTGCCAATGCGCCGGGGGTGTATGTCGGTGAGATGAAGATCTGCTCGTTGGGTTTGCGAATCAGAAAAGGGTCCTCATTTCATGGGCTTGCGCTTAATATCAACATGGATCTCTCCCCCTTCCTGCGCATCAATCCTTGCGGTTATGCCGGAATGGAAATGACCCAAATGTGTCAGTGGGTAGAAACCGCCACACCGGGTATTATTGGCCCCCTCCTGGTGAGTAAACTTTTAGCGCTGCTAAACAATCCACCGCACGAATATATTCCCGCTTAATATATAATACATGATGGCCTCTTTATTTAGTCGGCCATCGCGTATTTGCCGCTTTTCAGCTTTACAATAATCCGCAGATTCTATATTTTCGAAGCGCTTGAACGAGTGGAACTAATTTCATCATTTTTTATTCAGTAAATGAATATTTACTGAATAAATGGTCATCATTTGATCGGTAATTCTGCAACTGATTGATTTTGATAAACAAGTGGAATCCGCAAAACACTTTAAAAATCACTACAAGCATAATATATAAATTCAACTATCATTCATATTGTGAATGAATACGGAGTGACAGCGTGGATTATAATAATTTACCAGCTAAACGACTGATTGATCCCGGCGGACAAGACAAGCCGCAAGTTTTTCGGACTTTACGCAATATTGACCTCAATTTATTAACGATCTTTGAGGCAGTATATGTCCATAAGGGTATCGTTAATGCTGCGAAAATTCTTAATCTCACCCCGTCGGCAATTAGTCAGTCCATCCAAAAATTGCGTGCTATTTTTCCTGACCCTCTTTTTATACGTAAAGGTCAGGGAGTCACGCCCACTGCGTATGCCACTCACCTGCATGAGTACATTAGCCAGGGGCTGGAGTCGATTCTCGGCGCACTGGATCTGACCGGAAGTTATGATAAGCAACGGACCATTACCATTGGCACCTCCCCTTCGGTAGGTGCGCTGGTCTTGCCCACGATTTATCAGGCAGTCAAACGTGAAGCGCCGCAATTATTGCTGCGAAATATTCAGGTTAATGACACCGAAACGCAGCTTGCTCAGTTCCAGACGGACCTGATCATCGACAGCAACTCTTTCGGCTCGCGCGCCCTGGCTCACAGTGTCCTTTATGCCGATGGATTGCTGCTGGTTTGCCGCAAAAATCATCCTGCGCTAAGCCAGACCGCGACCATGGACAATTTGCGCGACTATGAATACGCTTTATTCATGAATGATGGGCATAATCTAAACCATCTTCGCCAGCGTATTAACGATCTGTTCCCGGATCGCCAGATTAGCTTTAGCAGTTACAATATGTTCACGATTGCCGCGCTGATTGGGAGCAGCGATTTGATTACCATCATGCCTGCGCGACTGTACAATCTGCTGCGCCACTGTTGGCCGCTCGAGCAAATTCCTTTCGCGCCTCTAAATGCAGAATCCATCGAGATCTCACTGCATTACAACAAGCTCAGCCTTCGCGATCCGGTGCTGGAAAATGTTATCAACATTGTCCGCCAGGCTTTTTGAGGATCCGCCCAACACACGGCCTGCCCCAATAGGGGCAAAGGCACAAAACAACAACTATTTTACAATTTGGCGACCTCACAGGCTGCTTTATCGTCCGTATCAATGATATACTGCCTGTCGTTCGTTCAAAAATAGTTGATAAATACAACATTCCCTTGAATTGAAACGCTTTCCCTCGATTTCGCAACTGGAACACGCACGCTATGAGTAAACCCATTGTGATGGAACGCGGTGTTAAGTACCGCGACGCCGATAAAATGGCCCTTATCCCGGTTAAAAACGTGGTTACGGAGCGCGAAGCGCTGTTAAGAAAACCGGAATGGATGAAAATCAAACTTCCGGCTGACTCTTCACGCATTCAGGGTATCAAAGCGGCGATGCGTAAGAATGGCCTTCATTCTGTATGTGAAGAAGCCTCTTGCCCTAACCTTGCGGAATGTTTCAACCACGGTACCGCCACCTTCATGATCCTGGGAGCTATCTGCACCCGTCGCTGCCCGTTCTGCGATGTGGCGCATGGTCGTCCAGTCGCGCCCGACGCCAACGAACCGCTAAAGCTGGCTCAGACCATTGCTGACATGGCGCTTCGCTACGTGGTGATTACCTCCGTTGACCGTGACGATCTCCGTGATGGTGGCGCGCAGCACTTTGCAGATTGTATCAGTGCCATTCGCGAGAAAAGTCCAAGCATCAAGATTGAAACGTTGGTCCCTGATTTCCGTGGTCGTATGGATCGTGCGCTGGAGATTCTCACCGCGACGCCACCAGATGTGTTTAACCACAACCTGGAAAACGTTCCACGCGTTTATCGTCAGGTACGACCAGGCGCTGACTACAACTGGTCCTTGAAGCTGCTGGAGCGCTTTAAAGAAGCACATCCGCATATTCCGACCAAATCAGGTCTGATGGTCGGCTTGGGCGAAACCAACGCTGAAATTATCGAAGTCATGCGCGACCTGCGTCGCCATGGCGTAACCATGCTGACCCTGGGCCAATATCTGCAGCCAAGCCGCCACCACTTGCCGGTTCAGCGTTATGTTAGCCCTGATGAGTTTGATGAGATGAAAGCCGAAGCGATGGCGATGGGCTTTACCCACGCAGCCTGCGGCCCGTTTGTTCGCTCGTCTTACCATGCTGATATGCAGGCGAAAGGCGAAGAAGTAAAGTAACAAGTTATTACACTTCACCCATAAAAAAACCGGCTTTTAAGCCGGTTTTTTTCTTTCCGAATGCCTGGAAAGATTTTGCCATTACTCTTTGTGCGAGAGCTTTTCCGCCGTAACGTCGCCATCTGCGGTTTTCTTCGCATTAGCATCGTCATCATTCATCGCTTTTTTGAAGCCTTTAATGGCCGTACCCAGGTCTCCGCCCAGCGTACGTAACTTCTTGGTACCAAACAGCAGAACAACCAGCGCCGCGACCACCAGCAGTTTGGTAATACTAATCTCACCCATAGATACCTTCTTTCACTGAAAACAGGCTGCATACTGCGCCAAAAAACCTGATCTAATTAACGGACATTCGACGCGCGGACACAATAGCAATCTGTAACAAGGTGAATCAAGCACTGATGAAAAAAACGTCATAATAATTGCGGTGGCGCAAACCGTCTGTTGCGTAGCACCGGTAATTGTCGACGCGCGAGTGCGATTCGCTCGCGGTCAATCTCCGCCATCACAAGCGCGGGTGCCTCGCCTGCCGCCGCGATAGTCACCCCGAGCGGATCAACCACACGGCTTTGCCCGATGTTCTTATTGCCGCACTCTCCAGACGCCACCACATAGCAGGTTGTATCCAGCGCCCGCGCGGTGAGCAATGTTGCCCAATGATGCTCTTTAAGCGGGCCTTTCACCCATGCCGCAGGCAGAACCAATGCGTCAGCCCCTGCCAGGGCAAGATTCAACGCCATCTCCGGGAAACGTAAATCGTAGCAAGTCATCAATCCAAATCGGATGCCGTCGATCTCAATCAGCGGCGGCATTTGATTCCCGGGGTCAACCAGTCGGGATTCCTGAATATTGAACGCATCATAGAGATGGATTTTTGCATAGTGCGCAATGATTTTCCCTTCACGCAAAACGACAAGCGTGTTCTCAGCTCTGCCCTGAGTCGTCGGAACGTGGACCGTTAAAATCGTGGTGAGTCTGTTACTTTTGCTCTCCGCCAGCAACAGCGTCAAAAAAGCACCGTCCAGCCGCTGCGCAGACTTAACGGAGAGATCAGGATCGTTATCATCACGCGCCAAAAGGGCTTCAGGCAGCACCAGCAATGCAGCGCCCTGGCTTGCCGACTGCGCCATCAATGCGACACAGAGACGCGCATTTTCATGCCAGTCTGCCGTTACAGCGAACTGCCCAACTGCAACAATCATATTTATCCCCTAAGTTAATTAGCGCTACACTTGGCCCTTACTACATCAAATAGCAGGAACTGACCGTGTTACAACTCCTTTTAGCGGTTTTTATTGGTGGTGGGACAGGTAGCGTAGCGCGATGGTTTCTCAGCATGCGCTTTAACCCTATGCATCAGGCCATTCCATTGGGGACGCTTACGGCAAACCTGATAGGCGCCTTTATCATTGGAATGGGGCTGGCCTGGTTTAATCGAATGACCCATATCGACCCGATGTGGAAGCTGCTGATCACCACCGGATTCTGCGGAGGCCTGACGACCTTTTCAACCTTCTCTGCCGAAGTGGTTTTTTTGTTGCAGGATGGTCGCATAAACTGGGCGCTGGCAAACATTGCCGTCAATATGCTGGGTTCGTTTGCGATGACGGCGCTCGCATTTTGGTTATTTTCCGCCGCAAGCGCGCACTAAACACAATCGCATTAATGTTGGCTTAATTTTTCTCTGTCACACTTGTCGCAATATTGATTGAGGGTGATGGCATGAAAGAAAATTTGATGAGCGCGGGAATGGTATTACTGAGCGTGTTGATCGTCGCCAGTTTTCTAAGATTATATTTATTTAGCTGATGATACGCCAAAAAAAACCCGCTCATTGAGCGGGTTTTGAAGTTCTTGCTGACCTGTCTGAATTACAGAGCAGTTACGTTAGCAGCAGAAGGACCTTTGGCACCGTTAGTGATTTCGAACTCAACGCGCTGGCCTTCAGCCAGGGTTTTGAAACCATTAGTCTGGATTGCAGAGAAGTGAACGAACACATCTTTGCTGCCATCTTCCGGAGTAATGAAACCGAATCCTTTGGACTCATTAAACCACTTAACGTTACCTTTAATCTTAGACATCAAAATTACCTTTGCATGAAAAATGGACACAAATGCTGTGTCGAGTATCAGTACAACAATTGTGGCGCGTTTTGTCCAGAGGTTCTTTGTTAAAAAGTGACAAAAGTCGCGTTAATTTTATCGACTGGCGATTTGTCCTTAACCCACGCAAAACAGGTCTGTTTTTACACTAATTTGTGGACAATTTTCAGTTAAAACTGGAAGCGCATCCAGGCGAAGTACACGTTTCCGTTGTTATAAGTTCCAGGAATGTAGGTCATCTGGAAGGTCGCCGGACCGTAGCCGATTGACGCCAGCGGTAACAACACCGGAATGGGGATGTATTTCCAGTTATCACGCGCCGTAAAGCCTGCCGTGTACCCCAGACCCAAATGGAAATTATCATCTGCCAGCGGACGCCAGGTTTTCTCCCAACCATAGCCGCCGATAGGTTCCCATTTGTTATAGGAATCTTTAAACGCCATCAGATACAAACCGTGCCAGTTGCCTTCGTCATCCCAGCGTGACTGACCAAAACCCGCACCCCATGGGCGCTCGTTGTAACGGTCCGTTTTCTCTTTGTCGTACGCAAAACGCGCATGCCACGTTATAGCCGGCACATACAGATCGTAATGCTCTGGCTCATTCCATGTCTGCGTCACGTTGTCGGTGAACGTCGAGAACCACCCTTTTTGCGATGTTGTCTCATCCGCGACTGCCGATGTTGAAAGCGTAAGCTGTGCAAAAATAAACAACACAAACAAATAAATATTATTTTTTACCGTCACAATACAATTACCATTTTTAGCATTCGGCACAATTTTAACAAACTTTAATTGAATGAAACCATAACGACATCGGTGAAAGTCCGAATTATTAAGTTACAAAACGGGAATAATCCTACAGAACGTGACGATGCGCCTTGAAATAAGCAAGGCGCTTACGCCACCTAACGTTTATGCAACAATTTATACAGTGCGGGAATAACTAACATCGACAACAAAGGCGCGGTGACCATTCCCCCTATCATCGGCGCGGCGATGCGCTGCATGACCTCGGAACCGCTGCCTCCGCCCCACATAATCGGCAGTAAGCCCGCCATAATCGTCGCGACGGTCATCACTTTTGGCCGCACGCGAAGGACTGCGCCTTCATGGATCGCACGCATTATCATCCTGTTTCCACCCTCAGGATCTCGCTGACGATATTTATCAAGCGCCTGATTGAGATACAGCACCATAATAACGCCAAACTCAGCAGCAACACCGGCAAGCGCTATAAATCCGACGGCACCCGCAACGGAAAGATTATATCCCAGCAGCCAAAGCAACCACACCCCGCCGATAAGCGCAAAGGGTAATGTCCCCATTATTAATAAGACATCAGAAATGCGTTTAAAGGTCAGCCACAAAAGAATAAAGATAATCATTAAGGTTATTGGGAGAACGATTTTCAATTTCTCTGTGGCACGCTCCAGATATTCAAATTGTCCGGACCATGACAGCGATACCCCCTGTGGAAGTGCGATCTTCTCCGCAACCCGCTGCTGCATTTCGGTCACCGCCGACTTCAAATCTCGTCCGCGCAGATCCACATAAATCCAGTTCGAGAGCCGCGCATTCTCACTTTTCAGCATTGGCGGGCCTTCGGTGACGACGATATCCGCCAGTTCACCCAGTGCAATCTGGCTCCCATTCGTGGTGATAACGGGTAACATTCGGAGCTTTTCAACGCTATCACGAACGTCACGGGGGTAGCGCACATTGATGGGATAACGTTCTCGGCCCTGAAGCACTTCACCGATATTGTCACCGCCAACCAAGGCGGAGACCATCCCCTGCAACTCGTCAACCGACACGCCATACCGTGCGGCTTTTTGCCTGTCGATACGGATATCCACGTAGCGCCCACCCGCCAGCCGCTCGGCCAGCGCAGACGTCACCCCCGGCACCTGTTTCACAATCTGCTCAATCTGAGCGGCGACACGTTCAATATCGGCAATATTGCTGCCGTTCACCTTAATCCCCACCGGGCTTTTGATGCCCGTCGCCAGCATATCAAGGCGATTGCGAATCGGCGGCACCCACACGTTCGCGATACCTGGTATTGAGACGATTTTGTCCAGTTCTTCGACCAATTTCGCGGGCGTCATGCCCGGTCGCCATTGGTCACGCGGGATAAAGTGGATCGTTGTTTCCAGCATCGTGAGCGGCGCGGGATCGGTCGCGGTGTCCGCCCGTCCAGCCTTACCAAACACGCTCGCCACTTCCGGCACGCTTTTAATTAACCGATCCGTTTGTTGCAGCAAACGGCTGGCTTCGCGCGCCGAAATTCCCGGCAGCGTAGACGGCATATACAGCAGATCGCCTTCGTCCAGCGGGGGCATAAACTCACTGCCAAGACGACTCAGCGGCCACAGCGTCACCAGTAAAAGCAGCAATGCCAGCGCCAGCGTCGTTTTGGGAAACGCCAGAACTTTATCGAGCAGCGGTTCATAAATCCGAATCAAAAAGCGGTTAATCGGGTTGGCTTTTTCGTCAGGAATTTTGCCGCGAATAAAATAGCCCATCAGCACCGGAATGAGGGTGATGCCCAGCCCCGCGGCCATGGCCATCGCCCAGGTTTTGGTAAAGGCCAGCGGCGAAAACATGCGCCCTTCCTGCGCCTCAAGGGAAAATACCGGAATAAACGACAGCGTAATGATCAGCAGGCTGCAAAACAGCGCAGGTCCCACTTCCACCGCGGCACGCTCCGCCATACGCCAGTAGTCCGCCGATGCCGGTTCTTCATCAGGATGATCGTGCCGCCACTGCTCCAGCACTTTGTGCATGTTCTCGATCATCACGATCGCGGCATCCACCATCGCCCCGATGGCAATGGCAATCCCGCCCAGCGACATAATATTGGCGTTGATACCCTGATAGTGCATCACCACAAACGCGCCCAAAATCCCCAGCGGCAGCGAAACAATCGCCACCAGCGCGGAACGGAAGTGAAACAGGAATAGCACACACACCAGAACGACGACGGAGAACTCCTCCAGCAGTTTGTGCGTCAGCGTTTTGACCGATTCCTCAATCAGCTTCGATCGGTCGTACACTGGAACAATCTCAACCCCTTCTGGCAGCGTTTTTTGCAGCGCGCTGAGCTTCTCTTTCACAGCATGAAGCGTTTCAAGCGCGTTCTGGCCGTAACGCATCACCACCACGCCGCCCGCGACTTCGCCCTCGCCGTTCAGCTCCGCCACCCCCCGACGGATCTCCGGCCCCTGGCCGACCGTCGCCACGTCTTTTAGCAATACAGGGATCCCGTCGCGCACGGCGATCACCACGTACCTGAAATCATCCAGCGTGCGCAGATAACCGGTGGTACGCACCATGTATTCCGCTTCGCCGCTCTCCAGTAACGCGCCGCCGCTCTCCTTGTTTGCCGCCTGTACCGCGCTCACAATCTGCCCGTGGGTGATATTGAGCGCGCGCATTTTCTCGGGGGCGACCACAATCTGATACTGACGCACCATCCCGCCGATGCTCGCCACTTCCGACACATTCGGTACCGTTTTCAGCTCAAACTTGAGCGTCCAGTCCTGAAGTGCGCGTAAATCGGCCAGGCTGTGCTTACCCGTGCGATCGACGAGCGCGTACTCGTAGATCCAGCCCACGCCCGTCGCATCCGGTCCCAGAGAGGCTTTTACTCCCGCCGGTAACTGCGACTGCACCTGGCTTAAATACTCCAGCACCCGTGAGCGCGCCCAGTAGAGATCGGTGCCATCTTCAAACAACACATACACATAGGCATCGCCAAACATCGAAAAACCGCGCACAGTTTTAGCGCCGGGCACTGACAGCATTGACGTCGTCAGCAGCCAGGTCACCTGATCCTCAATCACCTGCGGCGCTTTACCCGGATAACTGGCTTTGACGATAACCTGCACATCCGACAGGTCGGGCAACGCATCCAGCGGTGCGCGTTGCACCGCCCACCAGCCCCAGCCCGCCATCACACAGGCCGCCAGAATAACCAGCAGACGGTTACGTAACGACGCGCGAATCACGGCAGCGATCATTTCGTCACCTCCGGCAATGCGCTACGCAGACTGGCTTCAGAGTCGATCAGGAATTGCCCCGACGTCACCACAGTGTCGCCCGCCTGCACCCCTGTGAGAATCTCCGTCCAGCCATCGGCGCTCACACCCGTAGTAACGTTCACCGGATGGAAAAAGCCTTCGCCGGTTGCCAGCAGCACACGCTGCGATGCCCCGCTATTGATCACCGACTCCTCCGGTACCGCCAGCACCGATGCCCCCTGTTTTTGCCCTGCGCGAACGACGTTAAGGAACATCCCCGGCTTAAGCGTGTGTTTCGGATTGTCCATCACAACGCGTGCCTTGAGGGTTCGCGTGGCGGTATCCATCTGCGGCAGCAGCTCGCTGACGGTGCCGTGAAAGCGCTGGCCCGGAAAGCTTTCCGACGTCGCAATCATTTCGCTGCCCACCGTGAGCGCTTGTGCCTGATTTTGCGGGTAATCGACCACCAGCCATACGCTGTCCAGCGACGCCATATCAAACACCGGTGCGGTGGCCACCACCTGCGCGCCCTCCCGGACGTTCAGCTTTGTCACATACCCAGCTTGTTCCGACCGCAGGGTTAATCGGGTTTGCGGTTTTCCACTGCGCTCCAGCGCGCGGATCGTCTCTTCTGGCATAAACTGGAGCGCCAGCCTATCGCGTGCGGCGCGGGTTAACATCGCATCGCCAAGCTGACGGACGGCCAGATATTCCTGCTGCGCGGTCGTCCACTGCGGAACCCAGATCTCTGCCAGCGCCTCACCGGCCTTGACCTGCTGTTGCTCGGCGCGCACGTACAGTTTTGAAATCACGCCCGCGGTAGGCGCAGGGATCGTGGTCAGCATCCGCTCGTTGATCGTCACGGTCGCAAAGGCCGTAAACGGCTGCGTAAGCTGACGCATCTGCACTTTGGCGGTCTTCATCCCGAGGTTTTGCTGCTGTTGAGCGCTCACTCCCACGCCCGTCGCTGCTTTCTCTTCGTCGGCATAACGCGCCACCAACTCCATGTCCATAAACGGTGATTTGCCCGGCTTATCAAAACGCTGTCCGGGCATCATCGGATCGTACCAGTAGAGCACGTTGCGTCCCGCCGTTTTCATAACTTCAGGTGCGGCATGCGACTGGCGCTGTCCAAGGAAATATCCCCCGCCAGCAGCCAGCAGTACGGCGAGCGCCACAGCGGTTAACGTTGTTGTTTTCATTGTGTGATTTCCTGTGGGGTCAGCCATTGAATCGCGGCCCAGGTACGCGCCATTTCGCGCTCGGTCTGATTTACGGTCAGTTCGGTATCCAGCACGCTGCGACGCGCCTCAAGCAATGCGGGCAGCGCCGACTGCCCGGAGCGATACTGCGCGGCGAGCACATTCAGCCGCGCGTACTGCAACGGTAAAATGTCATCGCGCTGGCGTTGCCACAGCGTTTGCGCGGCCTGATACTGCGCCACCAGCGACTGCACCTGCGCCAGATGTTCGCGTTGAATCAGCGTCAACTGATCCACCGCCTGCATCGAGCGCGACACCTCAGCGGCATACTCTTTATCCTGTCGGCGCGACTGAAACAGCGGCAGATCGACCGTAAACATCACCCCAGCCATATCGTCGTACCCTTCAGCGCGATGGGAATAGAACACTTCCACATCCACGTCAGGAATCGCTGCAACGGCCGACTGCGCCGAGCGGGCTTTCGCCGTTTCTGATTCGCGCTGCGCCGCCTCGACTTCGGGATGTCGGACTATCGCGTCGGCCAGCGTTTTTTCATCCGCCGGTAACCGCTGATAGCGTGGCAGCGGGCCTTGTACCTCGGTTATCGCCTTGCCGGTCAACTGAAACAGACGGCTTTGCGCCAGTTGCACATCCCGGTTCGCCAGCGTCACGCTGTCGCGCATCGCGCTAAGCGTCATCTGGAGCGACAACACGCTATCAGGCGTGGTGCTGCCTGCCGCCACGCTCGCCTTCTGCACGCCCTGCTGGCGCTCTGTTTCGCTCACGCGTTGGTGAGCGATTGTCAGCGCCTGCTGAGCAAGCGCTAAATCGAGCCACGCCTGCGCGGTGTCTCGCTGAAGCGCGGCGCGGATGGTCTCTGACTTCGCTACCACACCGCGGGCCTGCGCCTGCAAGGTCTGCGATTTACGCTCGCGCTTTTCGGCACTCACGTAACTCTGCATGATGCCAACCCGCTGCATGGTCATGCCTTCGCGGGTAAAGCGCTGGTCGTTACTGCCCTGAACCGGCACATTTTCGATGCCGAACTTCAGTTTGGGATCGGGAAGTTGGGTGGCGGATTCCGCCATCGCATCCAGCGCCTGCGCTTCATTGCGGCTGGCGGAAAGTTCGGCTGAATAGCGCTGGGCCACGGAAAGGGTTTGCGCCAGCGTCCATGGCTCCGCCTGAGCGGCGGAGCTTAACAAGCCGAGCAGCACCCCACCGAGCCAGATGCTCAGTGTCATTTTTTTCATGGTGTCCTCGCTTAGTGCAGTGGCGTCAGAGAGATTATCTGAAAGCCATCGCCCGCCCGCTCAAGCGTGAAGGTGACGCGATCGCCGGGCTTCACTAAGGACGTCTCAGCGGTTTTCGCGAGGGTGAAAGGCATGGTCATCGCGGGCCATTTCAGTTCAGGAATGGCTTGATGCTCAAGGATGATTTTGGGTGGTGAGATTTCCAGTACACGGCCCTGCCCCTGCCAGCGCTGTGCGGCGACAGACGGTTCAGTTGCCTGAACGGAAAAAGAAGAAAGGGAAAACAACGCGCCCATCAGCGCGGAAATAAATAAAGCTCGCATGATAAAACTCCTGTTAAACGTAAATTAAAAAATCAATTCAACGAATGAACAGGTTTCTACTCCCGGAACCGGCAAAAACGGATCGTTGCCGGTGGCCCCACAGCGGGAGGGGTGAGTGACCACGCAGAATGCGCTATTTCGCTGCATTGTGGCGTGGTAATGGCGAGCGTCATGACGGCGGGTAAGGCCACCAGATGCGGCTGCGCAGGATCTTTTTGTCCCTGATCCGGCACGCAATGTTTTTCACACAGTGGGGAGGCACTGACGACATCGTGGGAAAGCGGTTCTGCCGTCATGTCCATATGCTGGATTGTGGCGGTAGCACCGCGCGGATCCAGCGAACAATCATGCGAAGCAATTGCCACCTGACTCTGGATCACCAGCCAGCCAAACGCGCACAAAAACATCAGAAGATGTTTTTTAAGAAAGCGCAGGCGATAGGTCCAGCTGGCGTGCATATTTGCGTCGTCGGGTCATAAAAGGAATGCGAGTATAGGAACAGCTTTCGCAGAAATTAAAGTTATTTTAATCAATTTTACGTTCTTAATCAGTTGCGCGGCAAAAGCACCGAATAACCTCAACAATATATTATCAATCCGATGACATACGTTAATGATTGATTCGGTCAATACTGTGATGACATAAATGACACACTAATGGCAAAATATCGCTGATTACTCCTTTAGTAGTCGTTTTATTGATTTTAGTCATCAATGACTGACCATTAATTCGGCACATTCTCACCCTTCATTTTTTTGATTTTCCGTGCTCTCTGGGGAGCGCAATAACAGGGGAAACCATGCTTACCTTTCTCGAACTCCTCATGGGAGTTGTCGTCATTGTTGGCGTCGCCCGCTACATCATTAAAGGCTATTCCGCGACCGGAGTTCTCTTTGTCGGTGGCTTGATACTGCTGATTGTTAGCGCGCTAATGGGCCATAAAGTATTACCCGCCAGCGCAGAGAGCACCGGTTATTCCGCTACGGATATTGTGGAATATATTAAAATCCTGCTGATGAGCCGCGGTGGCGATCTCGGCATGATGATTATGATGCTGTGTGGTTTCGCGGCCTATATGACACATATTGGCGCCAACGATATGGTGGTGAAGCTAGCCTCCAAACCGCTGCAATATATTAATTCCCCGTACATCCTGATGATTGCCGCTTATTTCGTTGCCTGCCTGATGTCTCTGGCGGTGTCGTCGGCGACCGGTCTGGGCGTATTGCTGATGGCCACCCTGTTCCCGGTTATGGTGAACGTCGGGATTAGCCGTGGTGCCGCTGCGGCCATTTGTGCCTCTCCCGCTGCCATTATTCTCTCCCCAACATCAGGTGACGTGGTCCTGGCCGCTAAAGCCGCGGAAATGCCGCTGATTGATTTCGCCTTTAAAACCACGCTGCCGATCTCCATTGCCGCGATTATCGGCATGGCAGTTGCTCACTATTTCTGGCAGAAGTATCTCGATAAAAAAGAAAACATCAGCCACGAGATGCTGGATGTCAGCGAAATCACCACCACCGCCCCGTCGTTTTACGCCATCCTGCCGTTCACCCCTATTGTGGGCGTACTGATTTTTGACGGCAAATGGGGCCCGCAGCTGCACATCATTACCATTCTGGTGATCTGTATGTTGCTGGCCGCAGTACTGGAATTCGTGCGCGGGTTTAACACGCAAAAGGTCTATTCCGGTCTGGAAGTGGCGTATCGCGGCATGGCGGATGCCTTTGCCAGCGTGGTGATGCTGCTGGTTGCGGCGGGCGTATTCGCCCAAGGTCTGAGCACCATCGGCTTTATTCAGAGCCTGATCTCTATCGCCACCTCGTTCGGTTCCGCAAGCATCATTCTGATGCTGGTGCTGGTGATCCTCACCATGCTGGCGGCGATGACCACCGGGTCCGGTAACGCCCCGTTCTATGCGTTCGTGGAGATGATTCCAAAACTGGCGCACTCTTCCGGCATCAACCCGGCGTACCTTTCTATCCCAATGCTGCAGGCGTCTAACCTGGGCCGTACTATTTCACCGGTTTCAGGGGTGGTTGTGGCAGTCGCGGGAATGGCGAAAATCTCCCCGTTCGAAGTCGTGAAACGCACCTCCGTCCCTGTTCTTGTGGGGCTGGTGATTGTGATTGTCGCGACCGAAATTCTGGTTCCCGCCACGATCGCAGGCTGAGCGTCACACTTCTCAAAAGCGCCTACGGGCGCTTTTTGTGCTTTAATAAGTTCCTGGAATTAATTTGCGTTAAATCGTCAGGAATTCACATGTTCAGGAAGGATATCGTTAGTCGATTCAGTGCGGCGGCCCTCGCACTGTGCGCGTTCTCCGTAGAATCAGCCCCGCTTCAGGCCACCCAGTACGCCGATTTTAATCGCTATGTTCTTGCCCTGTCTTGGCAAACAGGATTTTGCCAGAGCATGCACGAGCGCGATCGCAACGAGCCTGATGAGTGTCGTCTGCAAAAAGAGAGCAAAACCAAAACCGATTTCCTGACGGTTCACGGCCTCTGGCCGAGCCTGCCAAAATCCATCTCTGCACGCGGCGTAGACGACCGCCGCTGGATGCGCTTCGGCTGCGCCACACGCCCTCTTCCTAACATGCCCGAGGCCAGAGGTAACCGCAAATGTGCAGCCGCCGAAACCGGCCTGTCGTTGGAATCTGCGGCAAAACTGAGTGGCGTGATGCCCGGCGCGGGCGGAAACTCTTGTCTGGAACGCTACGAATACGCCAAGCACGGCGTGTGCTTTGGTTTTGACCCGGATGCCTATTTTGGCACCATGGTGCGCATGAATCAGGAAGTGAAAGCCAGCGAGTTGGGCAAAGTGCTGGCAGATAACTACGGCAAAACGGTCAGCCGTAAAACCGTTGATCGCGCCATCGCGAAAAGCTGGGGCAACGCGTCAGTCAAAGCCGTTAAGTTGACCTGCAGCGGCAATCCCGCTTATCTGACTGAGATACAAGTTTCCCTTAACGCCGCGACCATTAACGCTCCGCTGTCTGCCGCGTCGTTTGCCGAGCAACCGCATCCCGGCAACTGCGGCAAACAGTTCATCATCGATAAAGTCGGTTACTGATAATTGACCCGGCCCAAGCGCTGTGCCGGGTTAAAAAATCAGCCTCTGCTGCGTGCATCCGGGCGCACCAGGTCAAACCGCTGCGCTTCGCTTATCGAGTAATACGCGGTTGGGCCACCCGCGCGCAGAATCGGATTCGCTTTGGCGGTCTGATAAATTCCCTCCTCCAGCAGCGTTTCGCGGATATGAACCCCGACGACTTCGCCCAGCACCAGCCAGGTTTCAATCGGCGTACCGTCTGCGCCAGTAAGCTGAATACACTGCGACAAACAACATTCAAAGTTCACCGGGCTTTCCGCCACGCGCGGCGCTTTCACCCGCTGGCTGGCGACGGGCGTTAAGCCGGAAAAGGAAAATTCGTCTTCCTCATGCGGGAGCGTGGCGGAGGTTTCATTCATCGCCTGCGCCAGTTCAACCGTGGCCAGATTCCAGACGAACTCACCGGTCTGAACGATATTTTGCACGCTGTCTTTCCAGCCATTGCTGGAAAAACCAATGATCGGCGGCCGATAGTTGAAGCAATTAAAAAAGCTGTACGGGGCAAGATTGAGTCGCCCTTCACTGTCCTGGCTTGAAATCCAGCCGATAGGACGGGGGCCGACAATGGCATTTAAGGGATCGTGTGGCAGGCCGTGTCCCTGAGATGGTTGATAGAAATACATGGCACTCTCTGCGTGAAATTTAACAGGCACGAATTACGCTTCGCTCATTCCCCTGATTCAGGACAATCAGCGTAGCGCAATCCGTTAAAAATTATGACTGAATAAATTTCAGTAAGTCTTCATTGATCTGGTGTTTATGCGTGGTGCAAATCCCGTGCGAACCGCCCTCGTACACCTTGAGCTGGGAATCCGGCAGGATCTCCGCTGCCACTTTTCCGCAGGTTTCAAACGGCACGATTTGATCGTCATCGCCATGGATCACAAGCGTCGGGATGGTCATCTTTTTCAGATCTTCCCGCAGGTCGGTTTCCGAAAATGCTTTGATGCAGTCATATAACCCTTTAATCGATCCCTGAAGCCCTTGCTCGACAAAGCTTTCACGAACCGCATTAGACTCTTTCGCGCCCGTGCGGTTATAGCCATAAAAGGCCGCAGTCAGTTCATAAAAGAACGCTGCGCGGTCGTTAACCACGCCTTCCCGAATACCATCAAACACCTCTTTCGGCACCCCATTGGGGTTGAAATCGGTTTTGATCATAATCGGCGTCACCGCGCTAATCAGCACGGCTTTTGCGACACGTTCGGTTCCGTGCCGACCAATATAGCGCGCCACTTCGCCGCCCCCGGTGGAATGGCCCACATGCACCGCATCCTGAAGATTCAGATGCGCGGTCAGTTCCGCCAGATCGTCAGCATACTGATCCATATGGTTCCCGTCCCAGGTCTGGGCAGAACGCCCGTGCCCACGCCGATCGTGTGCGATCACGCGAAATCCTTTCGACCCCAGATACAACATTTGATCTTCAAAGGCATCAGCCGTTAACGGCCACCCATGACTAAAGACAATGGGCTGCCCGCTGCCCCAGTCTTTGAAATGCAAATAACTGCCGTCTTTCAAGGTAAGTTTGTCGTAATCGCTCATGAGATCTCCTGAATGGAACACCGTGTGCAGATCGTCGCCCGTAAAAGGGCGCTTAAAAAGCATACTGCAAATCTGAGAACGATCACGTTTTTCGCCAAAAATTCATCTGCGTGATGAATGTGACATTCATCACTTCAAACTTCGGTGTTCAGCCAGTATCATCAGGAGAGATAAAACCCTCGCTGCCATACGGCGAGGGTTTTCTTTTGGATTGGTTTCTGCGCAACACGCAGCACTAAAGACATGGAGTAATAAATGTCCAGACCCACCATCATTATCAATGAACTTGATGCAGAACGTATCGACCGTCTGCTGGAGAAACCCGCGTTCGCGTCGCTGCCCATTGCCGATGCGCTGAACGATGAACTGGACCGCGCGCAGATGTGTACAGCCGAGTCGATGCCGCATGACGTCGTCACCATGAACAGCCAAGTGAGATTCCGCGATCTCACATCCGGTGAAGAGCACACCCGCACGCTGGTTTATCCTGCGCAGATGACCGACAGCAGCACCCAGCTCTCTGTTCTGGCCCCCGTCGGCGCCGCGCTCCTTGGCCTGCGCACGGGTGATACCATTCACTGGGAACTGCCAGGTGGCGCCTCTGCACACCTTGAAGTGCTGGAACTGCTCTACCAGCCAGAAGCTGCCGGCGATTACCTGCGTTAATCCCATCTGAATAAGCGTTAACCGCTTTGCCCAGAGGATGCGTCTGCATCCTCTTTCCGCAAAATCACCCATTTGTCCTACAGCGCGCAAAATCCCCTTAATCCAGGCTTAATCCGTTTCAGTGCCGCGGGGACGGTCATGAATGAGATATTGGGCATAATGCTGGTATATTTCATTTTTTTGGCGATTATCGTCACGGCCGTGCTGTATCTTGAACGCCATTGGTAGACCGCCTTCCTCTCATTTCTCCGCAAAGTTAAGTCAATAAACGCCAAAACGTGAAAAACTGCCTGACAGATATCAGAAACAGATAATATTTTATGCTTGAATGTTTTCAGCGTTTATAAACAAGGAGAAACGGGTATGTATCAGACAATCATTATGCCGGTTGATGTTTTTGAAATGGAGCTGAGCGACAAAGCCGTGCGCCACGCAGAATTCCTGGCGCAGCAGGACGGCATCATTCATCTTTTACACGTCTTGCCAGGCTCTGCCAGCCTGAGTTTGCATCGCTTCGCCGCTGACGTGCGCCGCTTTGAGGAGCATCTGCAACGCGAAGCAGAAACCCGCCTGCAAACCATGGTGGGGCATTTCAGCATCGATCCCGCGCGGATTAGAACCCATGTGCGGTTTGGCAGCGTTCGCGACGCGGTGAACGAAATGGCGAATGAACTCAACGCCGACGTGGTGGTGATCGGTTCGCGCAATCCTTCTATCTCCACCCACCTGCTGGGTTCGAATGCCTCCAGCGTCATCCGCCACACGCATATTCCGGTGCTGGTCGTCAGATAACGCACATAAAAAACCCCGCTTACGCGGGGTTTTTATTTTTGCAGGTGAAGCCTTACTTTCTTTTATTATGCTGTTTTGGTGCGAATCAGGTAATCAAACGCGCTGAGTGACGCTTTCGCCCCTTCGCCCGTCGCGATAATAATCTGTTTGTACGGCACGGTCGTACAGTCGCCCGCTGCAAAGACGCCTTTCACGCTGGTTTCGCATTTGGCATCAATCATGATTTCGCCCATGCGGTTGCGCTCAATCGCCCCTTCCAGCCAGGTGGTGTTAGGCAGCAAACCGATCTGCACGAAAATGCCTGACAGCGCCACGTTGTGCACATCACCGCTCACGCGGTCACGGTATTCCAGACCGGTCACTTTACTGCCATCGCCTTTCACTTCCGTGGTCTGAGCATTCAGGACGATATCGACGTTTTTCAGGCTGCGGACTTTATCCTGCAATACCTGGTCCGCTTTCATTTCAGGGGCAAATTCCAGCAGCGTGACGTGCTCAACGAGTCCCGCCAGATCAATGGCCGCTTCCACACCGGAGTTACCGCCGCCGATCACCGCCACGCGTTTGCCTTTAAACAGCGGGCCGTCGCAGTGCGGACAGTAGGTGACGCCTTTGGTGCGATACTGATCTTCGCCCGGCACGTTCATGTTGCGCCATTTCGCACCCGTCGCGATGATCACGCTGCGCGCCTTTAGCACCGCACCGGAAGCCGTTTCAATCTGATGCAAACCGCCTTCTGTCACAGCCGGAACCAGTTTGCTGGCGCTTTGGCTGTCGATCACATCGACATCATAATCATCGACGTGCGCTTTCAGTGCGCCCGCCAGCTTTTGGCCTTCGGTTTTTGGTACGGAAATGTAGTTTTCGATATCCACGGTATCCAGAACCTGGCCGCCAAAGCGCTCGCCCATCAGCCCGGTACGAATACCTTTACGCGCAGAATAAACCGCTGCCGCAGCACCCGCTGGACCGGAACCGACAATCAGCACGTCGTAAACATCACGCTTGTTGAGCTCTTCCGCCGCGCGTTTTTCCGCACCGGTATCAATTTTGGCCACGATTTCGGTCAGCGTCATACGACCCTGACCAAACTCTTTCCCGTTCACGAACACCGCCGGAACGCCCATCACATTACGTTCGGTGATTTCATTCTGGAACACGCCGCCGTCAATCGCGGTGTGCTTAATACGCGGGTTCAGCACGGCCATCAGGTTCAGTGCCTGCACGACGTCCGGGCAGTTGTGGCATGAGAGCGAGTAGTACGTTTCAAACTCGAAATCGCCGTCGATATCGCGGATTTGCTCCAGCAACGTCTGCGCTTCTTTCGATGGATGACCACCGGTCCACAGCAGCGCCAGCACCAGCGATGTAAATTCGTGCCCCAACGGAGAACCAGCAAAGCGCGGGCCCTGGTCAGAACCTGGATTGGTAATCAGGAATGACGGCTTACGCACCGCCAGGCTGTTGTCTTCTTTAAAGGTCACTTTTGGTGACAGTTCGGCGATTTCCGCCAGCAGTTCCTTGATTTCTGCCGATCTGGCGCTGTCATCCAGCGTGGCAATCAACTCAACAGGTTTGGTCAGTTTCTCAAGGTAGGCCTTGAGCTGGGTTTTCATGTTGGTGTCGAGCATCGTTAATCTCCTGCTTTACGCTTCCTCATTTAAGCCGCCTCTTATTGGCGACCGCCGCGATGCGGCTTAAATGAGATTGCGTAATGAAATTTGAAAATCGGGTGCAAAATTTTGCACCCGAAAAATGTATTTCCCTAAGTATTTCGCGCCAGAGCAAAGCGGCTAGCCTGAGAATCCCCGGGAGCTGACACAGGTCAGTGACCGGGGTGAACAGGTGACGCCAACGCCGCTATGGCGCAAAAAACGAAGAAAATGTATTTCCCTAAGTATTTCGCACCAGAGCAAGGCGGCTAGCCTGAGAATCCCCGGGAGCTGACACAGGTCAGTGACCGGGGTGAACAGGTAACGCCAACGCCGCTATGGCGCGAAAGACGACGGGAAATTAGATTTTGCCGACCAAGTCGAGAGACGGAGCCAAGGTCGCATCACCCTCTTTCCATTTCGCCGGGCACACTTCGCCTGGGTGAGACGCAACGTACTGAGCTGCTTTCACTTTACGCAGCAGGTCAGAGGCATCACGGCCGATACCTTCAGCGGTAACTTCGATTGCCTGGATGATGCCCTGCGGGTCAACAACGAAGGTTGCACGATCTGCCAGGCCTTCATCTTCACGCATGTTGTCGAAGTTACGGGTCAGGGCGCCAGTCGGGTCGCCGATCATCGCGTATTTGATTTTCGCGATGGTGTCGGAGCTGCCGTGCCACGCTTTGTGGGTGAAGTGGGTGTCAGTGGAAACAGAGTAAACGTCCACGCCCAGCTTCTGCAGTTCGTCGTAATGATCTGCTACGTCGCCCAGTTCGGTCGGGCAAACGAAGGTGAAGTCAGCCGGATAGAAGAAGAACACGCTCCAGCGGCCTTCGGTGTCTTTCTCGGTCACTTCGATGAATTCGCCGTTTTTGAACGCCTGGTTTTTGAATGGTTTAATTTTGGTGTTAATCAAGGACATCTGTACTTCCTCCGTGTTTTCGTTGAGAGCTAAGGTAACGAACTTCATCTGATGGGGCCAATGCGTTTGCCGTATCAAATCAATCAGCGATACCTTACAACCCGACCATGACTTGCCTGAACGTTGCTTTTCGGTCTGCAAAACGTAAAAAGGCCGCCTCAATGGGCGGCCCTGTTACCTGAACGTCCCGCAGGTCGATTCAGTGCCAGATGAACTGGCGATGCGTTGCGCTCTACAGGACCTTAGCCGATCCGTTACAGCGATGTGATTACACCACCCACGCAGGCGTTGGGCAATGCGCAGCAGCGGCATTCGTGCCTATGGCTGTGATAGGAATGACCGAATATCGTTATTCAGAAGTCTGGACCGTTAAATAGTCAGAGCGTATTCAGACGCTCTGCCGCAGCTAACAGCGTCGATTCCTGCTTCGCAAAACAGAGACGAATCAGTTTATGGGGAAACGGATCGGCGCAAAATACCGATAACGGAATAGCAGCCACGCCTGCCTCTTTGGTGAGCCACTGGCAGAAACTCACATCGTCCAGCTCGGAAATGGCGCTGTAATCCGCCAGCAAAAAGTAGGTCCCCTCGCACGGCAAAATCTCCAGACGACTAGCACCTAACGCGTTCACAAAGAGGTCACGACGCGCGCGATAAAATTCTGGCAACTCACGATAATGTTCCGGCTCGGCGCGGAGCATATCCGCCAGCGCCAGCTGCGCCGGAGTATTTACCGCAAACGTCAAATACTGGTGCACTTTGCGCAGTTCCGCGCTGATGGCGGCGGGCGCAACGCAATACCCCACTTTCCAGCCGGTCATGTGATAGGTTTTGCCGAAGGACGACACGGCAATCGCACGCTCGCGCAGCAGCGGATGCGCCAATACGCTGGCGTGCCCCTCTTCGGCAAAACAAATATGTTCGTACACTTCATCGCTCAGAACATAAATTTCGCGTTCAGCGATCGCCTCCCACAGCGCGGCAAAATCGGCTTTTCGCCAGACCGTGGCCGACGGATTGTGCGGCGTATTCAGAATCACCAGCCGGGTTTTGTCGCTGAGTAACGCCGCAAATGCCTGCCAGTCCGGGCGAAAATGCGGCGGCTGGAGCGCAATGCGTTTTACCACACCGCCCGATAATTCAATCGCTGGCGCATAGCTGTCGTAGCTCGGGTCAAAGCAAATCACCTCATCGCCCGCTCTCACCAATGCCGTAATCGCCGCGTATAACGCTTCTGTCGCTCCCGCCGTGACGGTCACGTCGCTGCTGGCGTCCGGTTTGTAGCCGTACAGTTCCTGCGTTTTATCGGCAATGGCTTCGCGCAGCGGTTGTGCGCCCGTCATGGGTGCATACTGGTTAGCACCCTGTGCTACGTGGTACGCCAGGCGTTCCTGCAAATATTTTGGCCCGTCAAAATCCGGAAATCCCTGCGACAAGTTAATGGCGTTGTGCTGCTGCGCCAACGCACTCATTTGCGTGAAGATTGTGGTGCCAAGGTTGGGAAGTTTGCTTTGCGGAATCAACGGGTTATTGCTCATTGTGTCATGCCTGCGTGTAATACTTATGTTGCTGACACTATAACACGATGTTAGTCTTTGGCAATCAAGACGCTTAGACGTCTAAATCATATCAATATTCCTGACCGACAGAGGGAAAAGGAAAATGACAGACAACCTGCAACTCACACACCTGGTCGACGCCTGCCGCTGGATCGGCGCAAAAGGCTGGGCACCCGCGACCGGCGGAAATATGTCTATTCGCCAGAACGACGCCTTTTGTTGGCTCAGCGAATCGGGCAAAGACAAAGGCAGCCTGACGATTGACGATTTCCTGCAAGTGGACATCGCCAGCAACCGCGCGCCGTCTGGCCGTAAACCCTCGGCGGAAACCGGGTTACACACGCTGATTTATCGCCTGTTCCCCGAGGCCAACGCGGTGCTACACGTTCACACCGTCAACGCCACCGTGCTCTCGCGCCTGGTGAAAGAGACAGAGCTGCGTATCAGCGGGTTTGAAATGCAAAAATCCCTCACCGGACAAAGCACGCATCTGGACACGGTGACCATCCCGGTTTTCGATAATGATCAGGATATTGATGCGCTCGCATCGCGAATCGCCCATTACGCGCAAGAACGCCCCTTTAATTATGGTTTTCTTCTGCGCGGTCATGGCTTAACCTGCTGGGGAGGCGATGTGGCAGAAGCCCGCCGTCATCTGGAAGGTTTAGAATTCTTATTTGAATGCGAAATGCGTTTACGACAACTGGAGAAAATATGATTCGCGCGATTGTGACGGATATTGAAGGCACCACCAGCGATATTCGTTTTGTGCATAATGTGTTGTTTCCCTACGCGCGTGAGCGACTGGCGGCGTTTGTCACCGCCCAGCAATACGCCGAGCCGGTGAAATCCATTCTGGACAACC
Source organism: Lelliottia sp. (assembly GCF_045627565.1). Classification (NCBI taxonomy): domain Bacteria; kingdom Pseudomonadati; phylum Pseudomonadota; class Gammaproteobacteria; order Enterobacterales; family Enterobacteriaceae; genus Lelliottia; species Lelliottia sp. The sequence continues at coordinate 114,818 of NZ_JAZQNX010000005.1, forward strand.
TGCGTGATGAAATCGCGGCACCACACGCCACTATTGGCGAGCTGGTCGACGCATTGTTTACCTTTATGGATGAAGATCGTAAATCCACGGCATTAAAGGCGTTACAGGGAATTATCTGGCAGGACGGGTACGTAAACGGCGATTTTACCGGTCAACTTTATCCGGACGTGTTGCCTGCGCTTGAAAAATGGAAAGCACAAGGCATTGATCTCTATGTTTATTCCTCGGGGTCTGTTGCCGCGCAGAAACTGTTATTTGGCTACAGCGATGAAGGTGATATTACTCATCTGTTCAGCGGCTACTTTGATACCCGCGTCGGTGCCAAGCGCGACGTTCAGTCTTATCAGAACATTGCGGCGCAAATCGGCGTATCGCCTTCGCAGATCCTGTTCCTCTCGGATATTCATGAAGAGCTGGACGCAGCTGAACAGGCAGGTTTTCGCACCCTGCAGCTGATTCGCGGCGATGATGACGGCGCAAGCCATCACCATCAGGTCCACCAATTTGACGAGATAAATCCGGAGCAGATCCCTTCATGAGCGCATTGACCATTTTTTCGGAAACAGAAACCCGTGAGCCGCTGTGGCACAGCACCGACGCCGCAGAGATTGCCGATAAGCTCAACGCACGCGGCGTGCGCTTCGAGCGCTGGGAAGCCGACCGCGACTTGGGTCAGGATCCGGCAGCGGAAACGGTGATCAACGCTTATCAGCACGCGATTGACAAACTGGTTGCCGAAAAAGGCTATCAGAGCTGGGATGTGATCAGCCTGCGCGCGAACAATCCGCAGAAAGAGGCGCTGCGCGCCAAATTTCTTAACGAACACACCCACGGCGAAGACGAAGTGCGCTTCTTCGTGGAAGGTACAGGGCTTTTTTGCCTGCATATCGATGACCAGGTTTATCAGGTATTGTGCGAGAAAAACGATCTGATTTCAGTGCCCGCGGGCACACCGCACTGGTTTGATATGGGTTCCGAGCCGAACTTTACGGCGATCCGTATTTTCGATAACCCGGAGGGATGGGTGGCGCAGTTTACGGGCGATGATATTGCGGATGGGTATCCGAGGCTGGCTTAACTCGACTTACATGTAAATACCATTGATATTAATAAAAAGGTTATCAATGGTATTTACCATGCTGTAGATTGCAATATCACTATCTATTTATTTAATATCCAGACCATAATGATGGTGTTGCATAAGTACCTTACGCACAGATAAATCAGGTCTTAACTCATAGATAAAACCCTTGATCTCATCATAGTTTGCTTTGCAACCTATAATTATGGACTTCAAGGCTTGTCGTGGAAATACTAATTTATTACATTCATCGACAAAAAATGATTGCTGCTGTTTCTCATCAGCTTTATTTGTTTTAGGTAAGATCCGATACTCTTCTTCATACTTCCAGCAAGTTGCTTTTGTGAGTGCGAGTCTTATAGGATCATAGTCACTTCGCCATGAATGGTATGGATACTCATCATGATACTCAACCATCCAGGCACTTCCAAAAACAATATTATTCGTTTCAAATTCTAAACAGATGCCGTGATGTTTGTCGGCATAATGAGACCACATTAACAAGTTATCATTCTTAGGGCTTAGACAATATACTCGGAAATTTTCTTCGAAAAAATTCCAATGTGCTATTGCGCTACTTGCAGACATATACTTTAGAAATGAAGCATCGTTCAACGCTCTGTCCATTGCCTCTTTAGACATATTATTTTCAATCACTGCTTTGGTTAGACATTCAAGATATTCTCTACTAATAATTTCATTATCTAAATCTTTTATTAGAGGTTTCATATCCCAAGGGTCATTAAAATCAGCGGGGTGTGAGCAATAAATCTTATTTTCTACAAGAGTTTCCTTTAACCACTCTGCTTTAAATGGCTGGTAGTGATATAGATTATTAATTTTATTAAAAAAGCTTGTTTCGCCAGTTCCATCGAAATTCTCACTAAATGCTCAAGCGTTGAACATTCCAACGGATGTGATATGGCCGGAAAGTGACTTTGATGAAAGGGGAGAGCCCATATTTGTCATATGAGGAATACTAAAAAGAGAAATCTTTCTTCAACATGATCAATGAATTCTCCCCCTCACCCCAGCCCTCTCCCTCAAGGGAGAGGGGGTCTAAGAGCACTACCGTTTAAGCCCCTTCGCATACCCCACCAGCTGATCCAGCACAATCTCCCACCCTTCGTGGAAGCCCATCAGTTCCTACTGCTCACGAATTTCCCGTTTGCCACCTCGTCCGGCGTGACCACGCCCGTATCCAGCACCCAGGCGCTAATCAGGGATGCCGGGGTAACGTCAAATGCCGGGTTATAAACCTGCGCGTTTTCCGGCGCCCACTGCACCGCGCCAAAGCTCCCCGCAACACCCGTCACTTCGCTGGCCGCGCGCTGTTCAATCGGGATTGCGTCACCGTTCGGGCAGTCCGGATCGAGAGTCGTTTGCGGAGCAGCCACGTAGAACGGAATGCCGTGGAATTTTGCCAGCACGGCCAGAGAATAGGTGCCGATTTTGTTCGCCACGTCGCCGTTGGCAGCAATACGATCCGCGCCGACCCACACCGCATCAACCTGCCCTTTCGCCATCAGGCTGGCAGCCATTGAATCGGTGATCAGCTGATACGGCACGCCCAGCTCGCCCAGTTCCCACGCCGTCAGCCTGCCGCCCTGCAACAACGGACGCGTTTCATCCACCCAGACGTTACTGACATTTCCCGCAGCAAAAGCGTGTGCAATCACCCCCAGCGCCGTCCCCACCCCTGCCGTCGCCAGCCCGCCGGTATTGCAGTGGGTCAGCAACCGGCTGCCCGGTTTCACCAGTTGGCTTCCTGCCCGCGCAATCGCATCGCAGAGCTGCTTATCTTCCTCGATCAGGCGCAGCGCCTCCGTCACCAATGCCGGAACAAAATCTTCCTGCCATAACGCCTGCTTCATGCGATCGAGATTATTCATCAGATTGACCGCCGTCGGGCGCGAGGCGCGCAGCGTGTCCAGCGCCACGGCCAGCTGGTCACGGCTGTGACCGTTTTGCGCTAACAGCGCCAGTAACAGGCTTGCAGAGAGTCCGATCAGCGGTGCGCCGCGCACGCGCAGGGCGTGAATGTGCCCGACCAGGGCTTCGACGGTGGAAGCATCCAGCCAGCGTTTCTCCTGCGGAAGCGCCTGCTGATCGAGAATAAATAGCTGATTATCCGCCACCCGCAGGCTGGTCGTCTGTAATGTCTGCATGTCGTTAATTCTCTGTTGCGTTGATGTATCACATTGTGTCAGGATAAAATTCAGATGTATAGACGTCTAAATGTCTTTATTACCAAACCCCATGAGGAACACGCAATGCCGCAATACCGTACCTTTACCGCCCAGGATGCCGTGGAGTATGCAAAGCAGTTCGGTGGCCTCGATAACCCATCATCGCTGGTAGAGGCGCAGGAGATAGGCGACGGCAACCTCAATCTGGTGTTTAAAATTTTCGACGCACAAGGCGCGAGCCGCATCATCGTCAAGCAGGCGCTGCCTTACGTGCGCTGTGTCGGTGAATCATGGCCGTTAACGCTGGACCGCGCGCGTCTCGAAGCGCAAACGCTGGTCGAACATTACCAGCACAGCCCGCAGCACACGGTCAAAATCCATCATTACGATCCGGAACTGGCGGTGATGGTGATGGAAGATCTCTCCAGCCATAAAATCTGGCGCGGCGAACTGATTAGCGGCGTGTATTATCCGCAGGCCTCACGCCAGTTGGGTGAATATCTGGCGCATACGCTGTTCCACACCAGCGATTTTTATCTGCATCCGCACGCCAAAAAAGCGCAGGTCGCAAAATACATTAACCCGGAAATGTGCGAGATCACCGAAGACCTGTTCTTCAACGATCCGTATCAGATTCACGAACGCAATAATTATCCGGCTGAACTGGAGGCTGACGTCGCCGCGTTGCGCAGTGACGACCAGCTCAAAATTGCCGTCGCGTCGTTGAAGCACCGTTTCTTTTCGCAGGCCGAAGCGCTTCTGCACGGGGATATCCACAGCGGCTCTATTTTTGTCGCCGAGGACAGCCTCAAAGCGATCGATGCCGAGTTCGGGTATTACGGCCCGATCGGTTTTGATATCGGTACGGCTATCGGCAACCTGCTGCTGAACTTCTGCGGCCTGCCGGGGCATTTGGGGATTCGCGATGCCGCGGCCGCGCGCGAGCAGCGTCTGACGGATATTCAGGAACTGTGGAATACCTTTTCTGAACGCTTCCAGGCGCTGGCGACCGGGAAAACCCGTGATGCCGCGTTGTCTGTGCCAGGCTACGCCTCTCAGTTCCTGAAAAAAGTCTGGACCGATGCGATCGGTTTTTGCGGCACGGAGTTGATTCGCCGCAGCGTGGGGCTGTCGCACGTCGTGGATATCGACACCATCAAAGACGACGCGATGCGCCACGAATGCCTGCGCCACGCCATTACGCTTGGCAAAGCGCTGATCGTGATTGCCGACCGGATTGATAGCGCAGAAGCGCTGGTGGCAAGGGTGCGTCAGTACAGCTGAATCGTTGGATTTTTTCCTTCTCGTTCAGCAATGCCTTTACATATGCGAATGACAAAGTAAAAGCGACGTCCTGGTCCGGCTGTCAATCGCTGAGTTGTTTTCCGCAGGCCGGGGCGACGCGGCGCATTTACAGGGACGTTACAGCGCCCGCCACCGAAAGCCTAAGGGAATAAGACGAAGACAAAATTGCCGGGCGCAATTTTGAACAGCGCTCGTGCTGGCCCCGAAGGGGCGAGTAATCCCCGAAGTGGCGGTTTTCTTGCCGGGAGCCGGGATTGTTAAGGGGGCGGCGATAGCCCCCTTAACACGTTCACAAGTGCAATTGTTCAACTCAGCAGAAATCATGAAGTGAACGGAACACACCTCCGAACCGCCTGCTCCCCCTCACCCCAACCCTCTCCCTAAATGGAGAGGGAGAAAGTCAGAGCCGCCTGCGCTCCCTCACCTCGGCCCTCTCGCTGAATGGAGAGGGGTAATTTACGCGCGCACTTAAGCTTTAGCGATCCCTCACCCCAGATACTCAATCACCGAAAGCCCACCGTTATAATCCGTGCTGTAAATAATGCCCTGCGCATCCACAAACACATCGCAAGACTGAATCACCTGCGGGCGGTTCGGGCGAGTATCCATCATTTTTGCGGGAGCCGCCGGCACCAGCGCACCGGTTTCAACAGGACGATAAGGATTGGAAATATCATACGCACGCACGCCAGCGTTTTGATAAGTCGCAAAAATCAGCGTCGAGCTGATGAAGCTGCCGGGGCGGTTTTCGTGCAAATTATGCGGCCCGAAGTGCGCGCCTTTCGCCACGTAATCCCGTTCATCCGGCTGTGGGAACGTGGAAATACTGACCGGATTCGACGGCTCACGAATATCAAACAGCCAGATCAGCTTTTCGCCATCTTCCTGATTGTCGAGCACCGCTTCGTCCAGCACCACCAGTAGATCGCGATCCGGTAACGGCAGCGCCGTATGCGTGCCGCCGCCAAACGGAGGACTCCAGTTGCGATGGCTGATAAGTTTCGGCTGCGTGCGGTCTTTCACGTCCAGCAGCGTTAAGCCGCCGTCGCGCCAGCTGCCGTAAGCCGTATCACCGGCAATAATCGCATGATGTAGCGCGTAGCGTTTTCCTTCCGGGAAAGCGGGCTTTTCGCCTTGCGCCTGATTCATCCCCGGCAGCCACCAGCGCCCGGCCACTTCGGGTTTGCGCGGATCCGCCAGATCGATCGTCAGGAAAATATAGTCGGTAAACCCGTCGATCAGCGCTGAGACATAGGCCCAGCGCCCACCGACGTACCAGATACGGTGAATGCCGATCCCGTCGAGTGACAAGAAGCTGATTTCACGTGGTTTATCCTGCGTCGAAATATCAAAAATACGCAGCCCCGCACTCCAGCCTTTGTCCTGCACGTCGCTGACGGTTTCGCCCACCTGACGGGTGTAATAGACCTTTTCGTCGGCGAAACGCACATCGGCAAACAGATCGCGGGCGTTGATCACCAGCAGGAGATCGTCATGGGCCTGAAGATGCACATTCCAGGTGCCCGGCGGCGCAGGCACATAGCCTGCTGCTTTTGGATTTTTCGGGTCGCGCACGTCCACAATCGAAAACCCCTGTGACACCATATGACCGATATAGGCAAAGCCGCGATGCACCATCAGCTGAACGCCGTCCGGGCGACCGCCCTGATCGCTATGACCGATCAACCGCATATTGCGGCTGTATTCAGGGGTGGGTAATGAAGAGTTCATATCAAGTCCCTGTTGATTTTTACCCTCTCCCAGCGGGAAAGGGCCAGGCTGTGTCTTTCCCCTCTCCCCGTGGAAAAAGGTCGGAATCTGTCTTTTCTCCCTCTCCCGTGGGAGAGGGCTGGGGTGAGGGCATCAGACCGCACCGCACTATTAATGATTTTTCGCTTCCAGCGTCGCAAACCATGGCGCGATAAAGTCTTCGGTCTGGCCCCAGCCTGGGATGATTTTGCCAAGGGAAGCCACGTTCACTGCACCCGGTTGCGCCGCCAGCAGCGCCTGCGGAATGGCAGCCGCTTTAAAATCATACGTCGCAGGCGTCGTCTCACCGGCAATTTTGTTCGCGATCAGACGCACGTTGGTCGCGCCAATCAGCTTAGGATCCACCGCCACGCTCACTTTCCACGGGCTGCCGGACTCACGCATCAGCTGCAAATCCTGGTTGGAAATATCGATGCTGTAGAGTTTGATTTCGGTACGGCCATTCTCTTTCAGCGCCTTATACGCGCCCTGGCTGAACGCATCCCAGGTACCCCAGATCGCGTCGATCTGGCCTTTCGGATATTTCGCCAGCACCGCGCCGACTTTGTTCGCCGTATCGCCCTGCACGTCAGAAGAGACTGCGCCGATAGATTCCAGCTCTTTGATGCCCGAATACTGCTTTTGCAGTTCCTGATACGCCGCCTGACGGCGTTCCATCGGCGGGAAACCGGCAACCCAGAGTTTGATGATATTGGCTTTGCCGTTGAAATCTTTCGCCAACTGGCCAAACGACAGATTGGTCAGCGACGCGTCATCCTGCTGAGTCACCGTCACGCCCGGAATTTCACCGTTAACGGCAGTATCAAACACTGCCACTTTGATTCCCGCATCGACGGCTTTTTTCACCAGCGCAGTGGAATACGGGTCGCGACCCTGAGACAAAATAATCCCGTCATATTTCTGGCTGATCGCCTGATTCACAAAGTCCTGGAATTTAGCGTCATCACCGTTACTCAGAAAAGTACTGACCTTAAAGCCGAGCTTTTTACCTTCCTGAATCGCCCCGGAGACAAACTGCGTGGTGTTGTCATCGGAGCCCAGGTTACGAATCACCGCGATGCGGATCGGGCCTTCATGGTTAGCGATCGCCGCTGGAACCGGCGCAGGCGTTGCCGCGTAGCCAGGCAACGAACTCAGTAACCCCAGCGCCACCAAAGAGAATGCGATTTTTTTCATTTTGTTATCCCGTTGTGTTGTGAAATGTTATTAGCGTTTTTGTATGTAGGTAATCGCCAGCGCCACGGCCAGCACTAGCCCTTTTATAATGTCCATCGCGTAATACGGCACCGAAAGCATCACCAGCCCGTTAGACAACACGCCGAGGATCACCGCCCCCACCAGCGTGCCCAGCGCGTTTGGCTTACCGGAACCCGCCAGCGAAAAGCCGATCCACGCCGCCGCGACCGCATCCATCAGATAGCCACCGCCCGCATTCACCTGCGACGAACCAATGCGTGACGCCAGCAAAATGCCGCCCAACCCCGCCAGCAGCGACGCAATCACGTATGCCGCGACTTTGTAACGGGTGGTGCGAATGCCGGAAAGGCGCGCCGCTTCCGGATTGCCGCCAATGGCGTACATACGGCGTCCGTGCGTGGTCAGCGATAAGCCAAGCTGTGCCAGCAGCGTCACTGCCAGCATGATAATCACTATTGTTGGGACCTGCCCCAGCAGGCCGAACGCTGCCGGAATGGTTCCTTCGGCCATGTCGCCGCTCGGCAGAACCATGTTTTCGGTAATCGATCCACCGTAGCTGTAAGTCATCGCCACACCCTGAATCACAAACAGGCTGGCAAGCGTCGCCAGCATGTCCGGAATACGCAGGATCACGATGAGAAAGGCGTTGAACAACCCAACCAGCGTACACAGCGCCAGGGTGATCAGAATCGACTCGGTAGTGCCAAAGCCGTGCCAGACAAACAGCGAAATCACCAGCGCGTTCGCCAGCGATGCCGTCGATCCGACCGACAGATCAAAGCCGCCGACGGTCAACGAGACAGAGACGCCAATGGCGATCACCGTCACGATAGCGATAGATCGCAGAATATTGATGATGTTAAAGGGATCGAGGAAGTTGTCCGATGCGATGCCAAAAATCGCGACCAGCGCGACAACGGTCAGCAACATGCCCCATTTATAGAGAAAATCGAAAAACTGCTGACGGCCCGACGCCGCTGTATTCACTGAAAGGGCCTTGCTCACGACGCCGTACCTCCGGTTGAATAATAAAGTAATGTCTCTTCGCGGGCCTCGGCACCGGCGATTTCCGCCACGATGCGTCCGTCCCACAGCACGCAGATGCGGTCGCATAATCCGACCAATTCAGCGAACTCACCCGAGGCGTAAATCACCCCTTTGCCTTCGCGCGCCAGGCCATCAATAAGCTGGAACAGATCGGTTTTGGCTTTGACGTCCACGCCTTTGGTGGGCTCGTCAAAAATCAGCACGCTGGCCTCATTGCGCAGCCATTTACCAATCGCCACTTTTTGCTGGTTGCCGCCGGAAAGACGGCGCAACACTTGCCCAGGACCACGTGCACGCACCCCGACGCGGGCAATGACTTCCTCAGCCCAGCGCCACGCCTGACGATGACCGAACAGGCTCCAGCGCGAAAAGCTGTTATCAGCGCTCACTGACAAATTCATGCTCACCGGCTCGTCGATAAAAATGCCCTCTTTGCGCCTCTCCTCCGGGACCAGCGCCAGTCCGCGAAGCACGGAATCCGCCGGGTCACGCGGCTTCCAGGGTTGTTGATGCAGTTCACCGCGCTCGACACGGCTTTTACTCGCGCCAAACAGCGCCTTGCACAACTCGGTTTTCCCCGCGCCCGCCAGCCCGGCGATGCCGAGAATTTCGCCTTTGCGCAGATGCAGAGAGATATCTTTTAGCAGCGCGTCGTCGTGTAGCCCTTCTACGCGCAGCAGCGTTTCGTCGCTGTATTTTGGTCGCGCGGGCGGGTAGATATCGCTCAGCTCGTGACCGAGCATTTTTTCGACGATCGCTTCGCCGCTTAAATTCGCCATCGGGCCGGATTCAATGAATTTGCCGTCACGCAGCACGGTTAAAGTGTCGCAAATCGCTTTCAGTTCGTGGATGCGATGGGAGATAAACACCACGCCAATGCCCTGCTCTCGCAGGCGTTTGACCACCGCAAACAGGCGTTCGCTTTCGTGAGCGTCAAGCGGCGCGGTCGGCTCATCGAGGATCAGAAAACGGCAGTGATGCGACAGCGCACGCGCGAGCAAAATTTGCTGTTTTTCCGCCAGCGAGCAGCTGTCTATCGAGCGACGCACGTTCAGGGACACGTCAAGCTGCGCCAGCGCCAGCTTTGCCTGCTCGCGAATGGCGCTCCAGCGATATCGATGCCCTGGGTGTGCCAGGTTGTCGAGCATGATATTTTCAGCGATGCTCAATCCGGGGATCAGCGCCACGTCGACTTCCTGCTGCACCAGATGAATACCGAGCCGTTTGGCGTCGAGCGGTTCGCGGATCGCTACCGGCTGATTGTTAATACTGATTTCACCCTCGTAGTGATCGTGGGTGCCACACAGCACCGCCATTAGCGTTGATTTCCCTGCGCCGTTTGCGCCCGTTAGCGCGTGCACGGATCCGCCCGTCAGCGTGAAATCCACACGCGACAGCGCCTGAAACCCGGAAAAGGCCAGGCTGATACCGCGCATCTCAAGGCGACTGGATACCATCCGCGTAAATCCTTCATTAATATTTTGATTTATGGAATTTTTCACAGGTCGGGTTGACTGGCAATGATAGAAAAGGCATAAGATAAAGCTAAATATTATTAGCCATCCGGATGTCCAGACATAACATCAGGTTAGCGCTTCGCATAAAGGACACCCAAAATGAGCAATACCGATATTCGTGTCGTACCCGGCCCGGCCAACTACTTTTCCCACAGCGGCAGCCTTGCGCGCCTGAACGATTTCTTCACGCCTGAACAGCTTGCCCGTGCGGTCTGGATTTACGGCGAACGCGCAATTGAAGGCGCGCGCCCTTTCCTGCCAGAAAGCTTTAACGCCGATGGCGCAAAACATCTGCTGTTCAAGGGCCACTGCAGCGAGCGCGATGTCACCCATCTGGTGAATGAATCCGGCAGTGACGCCAGCGTCGTGATTGGCGTAGGCGGCGGCGCGGTCATGGACACGGTCAAAGCCGTGGCGCGTCGTCTAAACGTGCCGTTCGTCGGCATTCCAACCATTGCCGCCACCTGTGCCGCCTGGACGCCGCTTTCGGTCTGGTATAACGACGCCGGTCAGGCGTTGCAGTTTGAGATCTTTGACGACGCCAATTTCCTGGTGCTGGTTGAGCCGCAAATTATTCTGAACGCCCCGGCGGAATACCTGCTGGCGGGCATCGGCGATACGCTGGCGAAATGGTACGAAGCGGTGGTTTTAGCGCCGAAGCCGGAAGCGTTATCGCTGACCGTTCGCCTCGGCATCAACGGTGCGTTGGCGATCCGTGATGTGCTGCTGGAGAGCAGCGAACAGGCGCTGGCGGATCAGACGCGCGGGGAGCAGACGCAGGCGTTTCGCGATGTGGTGGATGCCATTATCGCGGGCGGCGGCATGGTCGGCGGGCTGGGCGAACGCTATACCCGCGTGGCGGCGGCGCATGCGGTGCATAACGGTTTAACTGTATTACCGCAAACCGACAAGTTCCTGCACGGCACCAAAGTGGCTTACGGCATTCTGGTGCAAAGCGCCCTGCTCGGTCAGGATGATGTTCTGGCACAACTGATTGCCGCGTATGAGCGTTTCAATCTGCCGACCACCCTGCGCGAACTGGACGTGGACATCAACAACCGTGCCGAAATAGATACCGTCATCGCCCACACGCTGCGTCCAGTCGAATCCATTCATTACCTGCCGGTTGCGCTGTCGCCTGAAGTTTTACGCGCCGCATTTGAGAAAGTGGAATCCTTCCGCCGATAATTGCCCTCCCCCGTTTAGCGCATTGACGGGGGAAAAACTCCCTCTATACCTAATGATGAATCTCACCACTCTCGTAAGAGGTCATCATGCAGATCGATTTAACAGGTAAAAAGGCGCTGGTCACCGGAGCCAGCCGTGGGCTGGGGCGCGCCATTGCGTTGTCGCTGGCACGCGCAGGGGCCGATGTGGTCATCACCTATGAAAAATCCGCCGATAAAGCCCAGGCTGTCGCCGATGAAATCGCCGCGCTTGGGCGGCGCAGCGAAGCCATTCAGGCAGACAGCGCGAGCGCTCAGGCGATTCAGCATGCGGTTAACCAGACGGTGCAGACCCTCGGCGGGCTGGATATTCTGGTCAACAATGCCGGCATCGCGCGCGGCGGTCCGCTGGAATCCATGTCCCTGGCGGATATCGACGCGGTGATCAACGTGAATATTCGCGGCGTCGTGATCGCCATTCAGGCCGCCCTTGCGCATCTTAAAGAGGGCGGGCGCATCATCAATATTGGCAGTTGTTTGGCCAATCGCGTTGCTCAGCCGGGAATCTCCGTTTATTCAATGAGCAAATCCGCGCTTAATTCTCTGACGCGTGGTCTGGCGCGCGACCTGGGACCACGGGGAATTACTGTCAATCTGGTGCATCCTGGCCCTACGGATAGTGATATGAATCCGGCGGACGGCGAACAGGCCGACTCACAGCGCCAGCTGATTGCCACCGGTCATTACGGCACGCCGGAGGATATTGCGGCGGCAGTGACGTTTCTCGCCAGTCCGCAGGCAGGACAGATTTCTGGTACCGGCCTGGATGTGGATGGCGGGTTAAACGCCTGACGGAAATTTGCGATCGCAACTCCGCTTTTTCGCACGCCTCTGTCGACCCGCAGAGGCGTTTGCGAGCCATCCCGACACGCTGCGTTTTGCCTCTTTCACCCGCCGTTTCTCCGCCCTACAGTATCTGCATAAGAAAATCAGAATTTAACTAATAACCTTATTATTTCCTTATAAAGTGCAGGGGTGAACAGTGGAGGTACGGATGAAGATTATCTGGTCAACCGTGGCGAAAAAGGCGTTGTCGAAAATTGATAGCCGGTATCAGAAACGCATTGAGACGAAACTAACTCAACTGGGTGACCGTTCAGCCCCGCCGCCTGATATCAGGAAAATGACCGTTCCTGACGGCCATTATCGTCTGCGCGTAGGCGAATACCGGGTCATTTTTACGGTCGGAGGACCAACGCACGACGACTGTTATGTTTTATCCGTAAAACGAAGAACCTCTACCGCATATCTAAATTGTCAGAATATGATGATGAAACCGAAGACGACCTGGAGGATATTGAGGTCGAACATGACAGCCTGGATAACGTGGAATTGCCAGGCGAGGTTTGCAGCATAATGACCTGGCAGAACGTGAGCCTGCAGGCCGCATGGCGAATTCTGCGCGGATTATCGCAGCAGGAAGTGGCCGACAAACTCGGCATCAGTCAGTCTGCCGTCTCGCAACTTGAAGCGGTAGATTCCCGCCCGCAGAAACGAACACGTGAAAAGCTGGCTGCTCTTTACGGCTGCGCGCAGGAACAAATCAGTCTCTATCTGCCTAAAGAGGGCTAACAGCACTTCACGCCGCCTTTGGCACCGTAACGAGCGTCCTGACGATCGCGGAAAAATTCTTCATAGGTCATCGGCGTCTGATCGCGGTGGGTGATGCGCATGTGTTCGACGTAGTTGTCGTAGTCCGGCACGCCAATCATCATTTTTGCTGCCTGGCCTAAGTATTTCCCTGCTTTGGATAACGTGTCGAACATGATGTTTCTCTCTTTCAATCCCTCTCTCATGAGAGAGAGGGTTATGTATGTTCCCTCTCCCCGCAGGGGAGAGGGATAGAGGGGTGAGTCGTTAATGCGCCCCTTTCGCCTGAGTCACAATGTCATCCAGGTTTTCTGGCATTGGCTCGTATGGCGTCTCTTTCGCTGTCGGTTTGTCGTCTTTGAGTGCCGCCAGCGCGGTCTTCAAAGAGTACAACGCCAGCACCACAACCACCACCATAAAGAAGATGGTGAGTCCGGCATCCAGACGGTTATTGAACACCAGCTGTGAAAGCTGAGACTCAGTGTACTGCGCCGGGATTTTGCCGCTGTCGATCATCGCCTGGAACTTGTTAGCAATCGCCAGGAAACCGACTTTGTTGTCCGGGCTAAAGGCTTTTTGCCAGCCAGCCGTCAGCGTACAAATCAGCAGCCACGAGGTTGGCAACAGCGCCACCCATGCGTAACGCTGACGTTTCATTTTGAACAGCACGACCGCGCAGAGCATCAGCGCCATGCCTGCCAGCATTTGGTTGGCGATACCGAACAGCGGCCACAGGGTATTGATGCCGCCTAGCGGATCGACCACGCCCTGATGCAGGAAGTAACCCCAGGCCAGGACGCACAGTGCCGTCGCCAGCAGGTTCGCCGGTAATGAATCGGTGCGTTTTAGCCCCGGCGAGATCACCCCCAACAGATCCTGCAACATAAAGCGCGCCGCACGTGTACCGGCGTCGACCGCCGTCAGGATAAACAGCGCTTCGAACAGGATCGCAAAGTGATACCAGAACGACACATCCATCAGCCCGCCGAGCGCACCGTGGAGGATGTACGCCATCCCCACCGCCAGCGTCGGTGCGCCGCCTGCACGGGAGATAATCGACTGTTCCCCTACCTCATTGGCAATGTGCGTTAACGTTTCCGGTGTAATGGCAAAGCCCCAGCCGCTCACAACCTGCGCCGCAGAAGCGACCACGTCAACCGTTCCGGCAGGTGCCAGAACCGCCATTGGGCTGTTCATCGCAAAGTACACGCCCGGATCGATAATGCAGGCAGAAACCAGCGCCATGATGGCGACGAAGGATTCCATCAGCATGCCGCCGTAACCGATCAGGCAAGCCTGATTCTCGTTCGCCAGCATTTTCGGCGTCGTGCCCGATGCAATCAGCGCATGGAAGCCCGATACCGCGCCACAGGCGATGGTGATAAACAAGAACGGGAACATGTTACCGGTCCAGACCGGGCCGGTGCCGTCAATAAATTTGGTCAGCGCAGGCATGGTCAGCGTTGGGCGCATGATCAGAATGCCAATCGCCAGACCAACAATTGTGCCGATTTTGAGGAAGGTAGAGAGATAATCGCGCGGGGCCAACAGCAGCCAGACCGGCAGAACCGCCGCCACAAACCCGTAACCCACCAGCATCCAGGTCAGTTGTACGCCGGTAAAGTCAAAATACGGTGCCCAGGTTGGGCTTTCCGCCACCCAGCCGCCAGAAATAATCGCGAACACCAGGAAGAACAGGCCAATGATTGAGACCTCACCAATGCGCCCCGGACGGATGTAGCGAATGTAGATCCCCATGAACAGCGCCAGCGGAATAGTGAACGCCACGGTGTAGGTTCCCCACGGGCTGTGGGTCAGCGCTTTCACCACGATCATCGCCAGCACCGCCAGGATGATCACCATGATCATAAAGGTGGCGATCAGCGCGATGACCCCGGCCGTTGCGCCCATCTCCTCTTTCACCAGCTCACCGAGCGAACGCCCGTCGCGACGAGTCGAGACGAACAGCACCATAAAGTCCTGTACTGCGCCTGCCAGCACAACACCCGCCAGGATCCAAATCATGCCCGGCAAGTACCCCATCTGCGCCGCCAGTACCGGCCCGACTAACGGACCCGCCCCGGCAATCGCCGCAAAGTGGTGACCAAACAGCACTTTTTTATCCGTTGGAACATAATCCAGGCCGTCGTTATGCCGAACAGCTGGCGTCATGCGAGTTCCGTCTACCGCCAGCACTTTGTCGGCGATAAAACGTCCGTAGAAACGATACGCGATCAGATAAATGCAGACGGAAGCCACGACTATCCATAGCGCATTGATCTGTTCACCACGATTGAGGGCGATGTAGCCCAGAGCAAATGCGCCTACAACGGAGAGCATTGCCCAGATGAGGTATTTCCCTGAGTTGTTCATAGTTGTTGTCCGTTAGCGAGAAACAGTGAGATGTTACATTTTGTTTCTAGATCACGGCTTGAAATTTAACAACTTTGAAACGCAATAATGCGTGGTCAAACCAGATATTTACTTCACTGTGTTAAGCGGATCACTTTAGCGCGTGCCGGGATGGAAAATAGCACTGAGTTGATGTTTGCCCCTCACCCCAGCCCTCTCCCTAAGGGAGAGGGAGAAAAGCAGAACGCATTTAGCTGCACAGGAACGTTAGCGAGGAGCAAAAACCGCATGAGCGATTCCCTCTCCCCAAGGGAGAGGGAGAAAAGCAGAGCGCATTTAGCTGCACAGGAACGTTAGCGAGGAGCAAAAACCGCATGACTGGTTCCCTCTCCCTGTGGGAGAGGGTTAGGGTGAGGGCATCAAACGGCACCCACTACCCCAGCATCATCGTGCTCAACCGACAGGTGCAGCAGCGCCGTCCCTGTTCGTCGAACACTACGATTTCCCAGCTCTGGTTCTGACGCCCAAGATGCAGCGGCTGACAAACGCCGCGCACTTTTCCCTGCGACACCGCGCGATGGTGGGTCGCGTTCAACTCCGTTCCCACCACGTTTTGCCCATCGCGGGTCATCAGAAAACCGGCCATCGAACCGAGTGTTTCCGCCAGCGCCGCGGACGCCCCGCCGTGCAGTAGGCCAAACGGCTGATGCGTTCGCGCATCCACCGGCATTTCGGCTTCCAGCGTGTCGTCGCCGATGCGCGTGTAAACCATGCCCAGATGCGCCACCATCGTGTTCAGGCTGGTGGCGTTAAGTTCTTCAAGCGATAAGTGACGTTTCCAGATCATTACGCCCCCAGCGTTGAGCCGCCATCCACCACGATGTCCTGCAGCGTAATGTGGCTGGCGTGGTCTGATGCAAGGAACAAAATCGTGTTGGCAATCTCCTGCGGACGCGCAATTTTGCCGAGCGGAATACCCAGCTTAAACTGCTCGCCAAAGCCGCGAATGCGCTGCTGCTCAGCATCGTCGCTCACCCACAGCGTGCGCTGCATGTCGGTGTCGGTCGATCCTGGTGAGACGATATTACAACGCACGCCGCTGCCCGCCAGCTCAAGGCCAACGGTCAGCGCCAGGCTTTTCAGCGCGGCTTTCGATGCGCCGTATGCGCTCATCCCGATACGCGGCGTGTGCGCGGCGTCAGAGGCCACGGTAACAATCGCCCCGCCCTGCTGGCGACGGAACTGGCCCATCGTCTGCTGGAACAGGTTAAACGCCCCGCCGACGTTCACCGCAAAGGTCTGTTGCCAGTCCTCCTGCGACAGCTGCTCGGTCGCGCCCATGCGCAAAATGCCCGCCGCATTGACCAGCACGTCCAGGCGTTCCAAATTTGCCAGCACGCGCCCACAAACGTCATTCACCTGCGTCGCGTCCGCCACGTTCAGCGTTTCGGTGGCGAACGGATAATCGTTCGCCGGGAAGGCGAGATCGAAGCCAGTCACCAGCGCGCCCGCCTCGACAAACGCCAGCGCCGTGGCGTAGCCGATGCCCTTACCCGCACCCGTCACCCAGACGGTTTTGCCGGTAAAATCGAATCCGGCCATTACTTCACCTCGCGGGACAGCAGCGCCCACCAGGCATCGAGAGTCGGATTTTTCGCCAGCATCACGAAGTCGATATCGCCGTGAACTTTGCGCCAGCGGGCGGCCAGCGCCATCATGCGCACGGAATCGAGACCGTAATCAATCAGGTTTTCGTCGTCCATCGGCTCGTCGGATTCGTCCAGCAGCGGTAGAATCACAGCGCGTAGCGCCGCTTTGCTGGCGGGTACAGATGGCAGCAGCTCGTCGGTCATCACCACGCGTCCGGTGCGACCCGCCACGTAGTTCAACGACATCAGATGCTCTTCACGGCTGAAATCGGCCAGCGCGTCGGCGATAAAGAACGGTTTGATATCGCGCATAAAAGCGTCGGTGGCGGTAGTCATACAGCCGATGTGCGCGTAAACGCCGGTGATCAGCAGCTGATTGCGACCGGTCTCTTTCAGCATCTGCTCCAGCGGCGAGCGGTGGAACGCGCTGTAGCGCCATTTCACCAGCACGGTATCGGCTTCATCAGGGGTCAGTTCCGAAACGATACGCTGCTGTTCCGGCGAGCGGGTCAGGCCCGGTCCCCACATGTCGTTCAGCAGCGCGCGGTCTTCATCGCTCTGCTCTTTTGGCTGCGCGGTATAATAGACCGGAATATTGTGCTTTTTGCAGTAATCGCGAAGTTGCGCGATGTTCGCCACCACCTGGTCCATCATCGGGCAGTTTTCGCCCCAGAAGTTGAGGAAATATTCCTGCATATCGTGGATCAGCAGCGCAGCGCGCTCAGGCTCGAACGCCCAGCTCACTTTGTTGTTCGGCAGCTCAGCCGCCGTCGGCAGCGCGTAACCGGTTAATTTTGGAATCGCCATAATCTGTTCCTCAGCCCTGGGCGCGTTCAGCGAGCCACAGGCGCAATTGTTTCTTGTCTACTTTCCCGACCGGCGTCAGCGGCAGCGCGTCCACGCACTCGACCCTGTCCGGCAGTTTGAACTCTGCAATCCCCTGCTCGCGCAGGAATCGACGCACATCCACCGCGCGCAGGTTTTTTTTCACCACCAAATACGCGCAGCTTTTTTCGCCCAGCAGGCTGTCTTCCATGCTGACCAGCGCCGCGTGGATCACCGATTCGTGGCGCAGCAGTAAATTCTCGATCTCTTCCGCCGCGATCTTCTCGCCGCCACGGTTGATCTGATCTTTTTCGCGCCCCTGTACGGTGATGTAACCCTGCTCGTCAATGGCGATCAGATCGCCGGAGCAGTAAAAACCGTCGGCATCAAAAGCGCTGGCGTTGTGTTCCGGGCTGTTGAAATAGCCACGGAAGGTGTACGGCCCACGCGTCATCAAACGCCCGACTTCACCGCTCGGCAGCGGTTGCCCGTTTTCATCCGCCACCCACACCTCGTCATCCGGACACATCGGACGGCCCTGAGTGTTCATGATGCGTTCAGGGGTGTCGTCGAGCGCGGTGTAGTTCACCAGCCCTTCCGCCATGCCAAATACCTGCTGCAGCTGACAGCCAATTTCCGCCGGAATGCGCGCCGCAAGCGTGGCGGAAAGCCGTGCGCCGCCCACCTGTAACAGCGTCAGTGATGCCAGTTGAGCGTTACCCGCCCCTTCTGCAATGGCCTGCAACCACAGGCTGACCGCTGGAGGAACCAAAGACGCAACGTTGAGCTGGTGTTTTTCGATCAGCGGGAAGCAGATCGTGGCGCTCGGATCGTTCGCCAGCGCCACGCACCCACCGGCCATAAACACGCCCAGCGATCCCGGGGAACTCATCGCAAAGTTGTGCGCCGCGGGCAGCGCGTTCAGGTAGCGAGTGTCAGCCGTAATCCCGCAAATCTCATTGCTGCGCAAAATGCTGTAGTAGTAGTCGTTGTGCGTGCGCGGGATCAGTTTTGGTGTGCCGGTGCTCCCGCCGGAAAGCTGGAAAAACGCCACTTCATCGGCAGGCGTTGGGCTAGCGATAAAGTTGTCAGCCGGACGCGCGATAGCCGTCTCCAGCGCGTGTTCACCGTTATCGCCGCGCAGCAGCACTCCGCGCACGGAGCGGTGTTCATCGACAAACGTATTCAGGAAATCATCGCCCGCAAACAGCGCGTGCTGGCGATCGGCAATCACCAGCGCAGGCGCAATTTGAAGTGCGTACGCGTTCAGCTCGCTGCGTTGATGGCTAAAGAGCGCATTCACGGGGGCAATGCCCGCCTGCAGCAGGGCAAAGAAAGTGATGTAAAACTCGGCCACGTTGCCCAACTGCACCAGCGCCGTTTCGCCGCGCTTGATCCCCTGCGCCTGCAGTGCGGACGCAAGATTATTCGCTGCCTGGTGGAGCTGACGGTAGGTGTAGTGCCGTTCACCGTCGATCACCGCCGTCGCGTCGTTGTCAGCATGACGCGTCAAAATGTCGGTCAGCGGCACATCCTGCCAGTAGCCTTTTTCACGGTAGCGCCGGGCAAATTCCTCAGGCCAACGGGTAAAGGGAAGAGTCATGATTGTTCCTCAGTGCAAACCAAAAACGTTGAGCATGGTGGAGAGTTTGACGCCGGTTTCGCGCCATTCGCCGACGGGCGATGAAGCCGGGACAATGCCCGCGCCTGCAAACAGACGAACCGTGTTTTCATGAATGCGCGCACAGCGGATCGTCACGACCCATTCACCGTTGCCTTCGCTGTCGCACCAGCCGACGATCCCGCCGAACAGTTCGCGGTCAAACGGCTCGAGAGAGCCGATTATCTCTTTGGCGGCCTGATGCGGGAAACCGCTCAGCGCAGGCGTCGGGTGCAGCAGACAGGCCAGCGTCAGGGCGTTTTCGTTTTCTCGCGCTTCGCCTTCAATCGGGGTTGCCAGATGCCAGAGCGTGGGGGTGGTGATCAGCTGCGGAGAAGACGGCATCGCCAGTTTATGGCTGCGTTTTTCCAGCACCGTTTTCATCGCCTGCGTCACCAGATCGTGCTCGTGGCGATCTTTTTCAGACGCCAGCAGTTTGTTTCCGGCCTCGCGATCCAACATATCGTCCGGCTGACGACGCGCGGAACCGGCCAGCGGCAACGAGCTAAAATGCGCGCCCTCTTTGCGCAGCAGCAGCTCGGGGCTTGCCCCCAGCAGCACACCACCGTCTTCGAGCGGAACGTGGAAGTTAAAGCTCGCCGGATTTTGTGCGATCAGGCGCTCCAGTAACGCACCGCTGTCGATGTGTCGATCGGTGGCAATATCAATCAGGCGAGAAAGCACCACTTTATTAACCTGCGGCGTTGCTGTGAGCGCGGCGGCGCGGGCAACCATCTCTTCAAATACGGGCTGCGGCGGGATTTCCGTGCGGCTTACGACCGTCAGTTCCTGCGAGTCGGAATGGTAGCGGGCGGATTTCTGTCGCGCCGGGCGCGAAAAGGTTTGCCAGCTTTGCGGAATAAACAGTGACGACGGTTTGCGGGTATCAAACGGAATGGCGCCAACCATAATGGGATGCGAAATCCCGCTGGCTTTGGCGTCACTGAAGGCCTGCGCCAGCTTTTGCTGGAAGGCACCTGCCGGATCGCCGCCGCCTGCTGCGGACTCCGAAAAACGGGCAAAACAGCCAGATGTGGTGAAACTGCGGTTTGGCGACATAAAGAAAAAGCTGTCTGATTGCAGCGTGGTCGCGGTGTGTTGAACTTCCTCAGCCAATGACGTATCCATATCATCCTCCTAAAATGATAAACGCAGTAAGAATAATTATCATTTATATTTTCGATGGCTAACCTAATAGCAGAGCGCGACTCTGTCAACCGCCGACAGCGCATCTTGTGCGACTATCGCTTGCATCCCTTCGTTGCATTCATGAAAATGAGAAGCATTAACCTCAACAAAAACAGGATGCCGCTTTGTGAAACTCCCTGCTGTTTGTCGTCACGCCCTGCTTTTAGCAGGACTTTTTGTTTTAGGAGTAACCTCAGCCACCGCCGCCGACTGGCCCCGTCAGGTCACCGACAGCCATGGCGTTCATACGCTGGAAAGCAAGCCGATGCGCATTGTTTCTACCAGCGTGACGCTGACCGGTTCGCTGCTGGCGATTGACGCGCCGGTTGTCGCCAGCGGCGCGACAACGCCGAATAACCGCGTGGCGGATGCGCAAGGATTTATGCGCCAGTGGGGAGATATCGCTAAAAAACGGCAGGTTTCGCGTCTCTATATCGGCGAGCCAAGCGCTGAAGCCGTTGCCGCGCAAATGCCGGACCTGATCCTGATCAGTGCGACCGGCGGTGATTCTGCCGTGGCGCTTTACGATCAGCTCTCCGCCATTGCGCCGACGCTTGTCATCAATTACGACGACAAAAGCTGGCAGGAACTGCTGACTCAACTCGGCACGCTGACCGGACACGAAAAGCAGGCCGCCGCGCGCATCGCCGAATTTGCTCAACAACTGGCGTTGGTGAAGCAGCAGATGAAACTCCCGCCGCAGCCGGTGAATGCGATTGTCTACACCGCCGCCGCGCACAGCGCGAACCTGTGGACCGGGGAATCGGCGCAGGGCAAATTCCTGCAACAGCTCGGATTCCAGCTGGCTGAGTTGCCTGCTGGGCTGAACACCTCAAAAAGTCAGGGTAAGCGCCACGACATTATCCAGTTGGGGGGTGAGAATCTGGCGGCAGGGCTGAATGGACAAGGGCTATTCTTGTTTGCGGGCGACCAGAAAGACGTCGATGCGATTTACGCTAATCCACTGCTGGCGCACCTGCCTGCGGTGCAAAACAAACGCGTCTGGGCGCTGGGAACAGAGACCTTCCGTCTGGATTATTACAGCGCCATGCTGGTGCTGGAACGTTTAAACGCGCTGTTCAAGTAAGTCCGAAATTGATTGTCTTCTCCCTCTCCGGTCGGAAAGAAGGCCTCAGGTTTACTCCCTCTCCCCGTGGGAAAGTGTCCGGGTAAGGGCATCAAGCCGCACCAGGTAAAAGCAAAACGGCAATCCAGTTGCCATTTTTAGTGTTTTCACCCTCTCCCCGTGGGAGAGGGTCGGGGTGAGGGCATTATGCTGCACTGTCCTTCAACATCGGTTCCTGACGGAACCGCCGCAGCTCCGCCAGCGTGACCAGCAAAATCCCCCCGACAATCGCCAATACAAATCCACTGCTGCTGGCCGATGCCGCCGGCGTCATAATCACGCCAAGCCCGCCCAGGATTGCCGCCCCTATCGCATCGCCCGTCACGTTCTGCGCCGTCCATAAACCGTTGATGCGCCCCAGCATCCCTTCCGGCGTCTGAGTCTGAATCAGGGTGTATTGCAGCAGCGAACTCACCGCGCTCAGCCAGCCAAACAGTGCCAGACACACTACGCCCAACGCCCAGAACGGCATCAGGCTAAAGAAAGCGATGGCGATAAACGAAGCGACGGTTGCAGAGAGCATTATCAGACCCGGACGCGCGCTGTGCGCCAGATTGCCACTGGTCAGCGCGCCAAATGCCGCACCGAGCGGAATTGCCGCATACAGCAAGCCAATCTGCGAGGCGCTCATTTGCCACTCGATCGCCAGCGCCGGATAGAGCACGCGCACCGCACTCGCCATCGTCAGCAGCCCGCCCAACAGCGCGATGCCGCCAATCAGCGGATTGCTAAACAGAAAACGAATCGCCGCCATCAATGATTTCAGTGGATGTTCACGCGGCTGTGGCGGGGGTGGCAAAAGCGGCAAACGCAGCAGGGTTAACGTGGTGATAAAAGTGCCCGCTGCCGCCAGACCGTAGTTCCACGCCACGTTGCCGGTTGCCAGCAACAGGCCGCCTACCATCGGCGAAATCACCGATCCGAGACGCACGGTGAGCATGGTGATCGCCCCCGCCTGCATCAAATTTTCACGCCCGACCAGCGCAGGCGTAGCCGCCAGCAGTGCCGTCACGCCCAGCGAGGCGAAGAAACCGTCCCATAAACCCAACGCATAAATCGCAATGAGCGACGGCTCCGGGAGCATGGCGTTCAGGCACAGGCCAATAAAGCCAACGCCGCACGTGCCGCGCGCCAGCAGAATCAATTTTTTGCGCTCGTAGCGATCCGCCAGCACCCCGCCGACCATCAGCCCAATAAACATCGCGCTGCCCGTCAAGGTCACAGACAAACCAACCAGCCAGCTGGATTGCGTCATGGCCTGGATCTGTACCGGCACGGCAACGCCGAGCAGGCCGAGGGATAAAATGGAGATAAAACGCGCGATAAAAACGGCGCGAAACGCGGGATGCGTCTTGAGCAGGCTGAGATTAAGCAGCCAGGATTTTTGATTCATGACAAGGCCTTGAGGTCTAACTCTCTACCAATTTCGTGGTCGCACATGCTAACATAGCCAAATAAGATAGATAACGATAATTACTATCATTATCAAATCATGGACGTTGCTATGTTGTCTTCTCCTCTCGCGGTACGCGCCGTTGCGCTGCCCGCTTTGTTAATGCTGTTAATTCTTGCTATGGCGCTCAGCCTGCTGGTCGGCGCAAAACCGCTGCCGGCATCCGTCATTGTTGATGCCCTTTCCGGCACATGCCAAAGCGCCGACTGCACGATTGTGCTCGACGCACGTCTGCCGCGCACGCTCGCCGGATTGCTGGCCGGTGCGGCGCTTGGCCTGGCGGGCGCCCTCATGCAAACGCTGACTCGTAATCCGCTGGCCGATCCGGGTATTCTGGGCGTCAACGCGGGCGCCAGTTTCGCGATTGTGCTCGGCGCAGCGCTGTTTGGCTTCTCCTCCCCCACGGAACAACTGGTGATGGCGTTTTGTGGCGCACTTGCCGCATCGTTGATCGTCGCGTTTACCGGCAGTCAGGGCGGTGGGCAGTTAAGCCCGGTACGCCTGACGCTGGCGGGCGTCGCGCTTGGCGCGGTGCTCGAAGGGTTATCGAGCGGGATTGCGCTGCTCAATCCCGACGTATGGGATCAGTTGCGCTTCTGGCAGGCCGGATCGCTGGATATTCGCACGCTACAGACGTTGCAAATTGTCACGATCCCGGTGCTTATCGCCGCCGCCGTTGCGCTGTTTTTAAGCCGCGCACTCAACAGCCTGAGCCTCGGCAGCGACACCGCCACCGCGCTCGGTAGCCGCGTGGCGCGAACGCAATTAATTGGATTATTAACGATAACCGTGTTGTGCGGCAGCGCGACGGCTGTCGTCGGGCCGATTGCCTTTATTGGCCTGATGATGCCGCACATGGCGCGCTGGCTGGTGGGGGCCGATCACCGCTGGTCGCTGCCCGTTACGCTGCTCGCGACGCCCGTTCTGCTGCTGTTTGCCGATATTATTGGCCGCCTGCTGGTGCCGGGCGAGCTGCGCGTGTCGGTGGTCAGTGCCTTTATCGGCGCACCGGTGCTAATTTTCCTGGTTCGCCGTAAGCGTGGAGGTGCGCTGTGATAACCCCTTCCCGCCGATTAGTCAGCACCTGCCTGCTGCTGGTGCTCGCCAGCCTCGTGGCCGCCGTCTGGAGTTTGCGCAGCGGCGCGGTGACGCTCGATTTCACCCAGGTCTTTAACGCCCTCACTGGCAGCGCCCCGCGCAATATCACGATGGTGGTCACCGAATGGCGTTTGCCGCGCGTGGTGATGGCAATTCTGGTGGGTGCTGCGCTTGGCGTGAGCGGCGCGATTTTCCAGTCGTTGCTGCGCAACCCGCTGGGCAGCCCGGACGTGATGGGCTTCAACACCGGCGCGTGGAGCGGCGTGCTGGTCGCGATGGTGCTGTTTGGTCAGCATCTCACGGCGATTGCCTTTGCGGCGATGGCCGGCGGCGTGCTCACCTCGCTTGTCGTCTGGGCGCTGGCCTGGCGCAACGGAATTGAAACCTTCCGCCTGATTATTATCGGCATTGGTATTCGTGCCATGCTGATGGCCTTCAACACCTGGCTGCTGTTGCGTGCGTCGCTTGAAACATCGCTCACCGCCGGGCTGTGGAACGCTGGGTCGCTAAACGGCCTGACATGGGCCAAAACGCTACCCGCCACGCCGATTATCATGCTGATGTTTATCTGCGCGTGGCTGCTGGTGCGCCGAATGCGCCTGCTCGAGATGGGTGACGATAGTGCCTGCGCGCTGGGCGTGAGCGTTGAACGCTCGCGTCTGACGCTGATGCTGGTCGCCGTCGTCCTTACCGCTGCCGCCACCGCCATTGCGGGGCCGATTTCGTTTATCGCGCTGGTTGCCCCGCACATCGCCCGCCGCATCAGCGGCACGGCGCGCTGGGGTCTCACCCAGTCGGCGCTGTGCGGCGCACTTTTATTGCTGGTCGCGGATCTCTGCGCCCAGCAGCTGTTTATGCCTTATCAACTGCCGGTGGGCGTCGTGACCGTCAGTCTTGGCGGTATCTATCTCATCGTGTTGTTAGTTCAGGAGTCCCGCAAGAAATGATCCAGACAGCTACCCGCTTGCGCGGCGAAAACCTCACCCTCGGTTACGGCAAAAAAACCGTGGCGCAGGCGTTAAATGTGGCGATTCCCGACGGCCATTTTACGGCAATTATTGGCCCGAACGGCTGCGGGAAATCCACGCTGCTGCGCACTCTAAGCCGTCTGATGACACCGCAGCACGGGAGCGTGTATCTCGACGGCGAACAGATTCAGCAGTTCGCCAGTAAAGAGGTGGCGCGGCGCATCGGGCTGCTGGCGCAAAACGCCACGACGCCGGGCGACATCACCGTGCAAGAGCTGGTCGCCCGCGGGCGTTATCCGCATCAGCCGATGTTTACCCGCTGGCGTAAAGAGGATGAAGCGGCGGTGACTGCCGCAATGCAGGCGACGGGCATTACCGATCTCGCCGGGCAAAGCGTCGATACGCTCTCCGGCGGGCAGCGACAGCGCGCGTGGATTGCAATGGTGCTGGCGCAAGAGACGTCGATCATGCTGCTGGATGAGCCGACGACCTGGCTGGACATCAGCCATCAGATTGATCTCCTGGAACTACTGAGTGAACTGAACCGCACGCAGGGGTATACCCTGGCGGCGGTGCTGCATGATTTGAATCAGGCGTGCCGCTACGCCACGCATTTGATTGCATTGCGCGACGGGAAAATCGTCGCGGAAGGCGCGCCGAAAGAGATTGTGACGCCAGAGCTGATCGAGCGGATCTACGGGATGCGCTGCATGATTATCGACGATCCGATTGCCGGTACGCCGCTGGTGGTGCCGATAGGACGGCGTGCGGTCTGATTCATCTCACCTCAAAGAGGTGATTGAGAAATAGTAACGGCAACTTCGTGTTGCCGTTTTGCTTTGCTTCGTGCGCTGTGGTGCCCTCACCCCGCCCCTCTCCCACAGGGAGAGGGAGAAAAAATATCAGCGCTCCCGCACCGGGGGAGAGGCCGAAAACCACCAGCGCTCCCAATTTGCCGGGATGTGATCTGCCGGACTAAATGGCTGCGCAGAACGATTCCTTCCCCCATACAGAGAGGGAGAAAACCCACTAGTGCTACCGATTCGCCGGAAGTGATCTGCCGGACTGAATGGCTGCGCAGAACGATTCCTTCCCCTATACAGAGAGGGAGAAAAACCACCAGCGCTCCCGATTCGCCGGGATGTGGTCTGCCGGACTGAATGACTGCGCAGAACGGTTCCCTCTCCCTTGAGGGAGAGGGCTAGGGTGAGGGGGAAATCTACCCCAAAATCTCTTTCAGCACCGGGCCAATCTGGTCGAACGCCTGCGGGGAGATGATATCAACGTGGGCACAATCCTGATGATAAAACACCAGCTCATTCACCCACGGCTCCCACGCCTGCTGCGGATCCATCGTTCGCGTACGCTCGGCGACAAACAGCGTCGCTTTACCGTCAAATCGTGCACTGTGTGCGGTCGTCAGCAAGCGCACCGCATCCGCGTAGTTGCCCTCAATCGCGTTAAACAGCTCGGTGGATGCCTGCCCTTGCTGCGCCACAACGAACGCTTCGCGCTCGCGCTCGATTTCGGCCAGCACTTCCGGATCAAGACCGTTGGCCTCTTTCTCAGCCCAGTTTTGCGTCTCCGGCGGCCAGGTGTCCAACAGCCCCAGGAAGGCCACCTCTTCGCCCTGCTCGCGCAGACGCGCCGCAATCCCCTGCGCTAACGTCCCGCCGAGTGAATAGCCGAACAGATAATACGGCCCGTGCGGCTGCTGCGCGCGCAGCGTGTTGAGATGATGCGCGATCACCTCATCCAGCGTCGCACACTGCGCCATCGGTCCTTCCGCACGTGGCGACTGAATACCGGTAATCGACCAGCGCGGGTTGAGATAGCGCGCCAGCACGCTGAACTGCCACGCAAACCCGGACGCCGGATGGAAGCAGAACAGCGTCGGGCCATCGCTTTGACGCAGCGGCAAAATCGTCTCAAAGCCCAGACGCTGCGCCTGCTCATCGCTGATTTGCGACGCCAGCAGCGTGCTCAGTTGATTGACTGTCGACGCCACCATAATCTGCCCCGGCGTCACTTTGCGGGAAAACGCACGGCTCAGCTGTGCCGCCAGACGCATCGCCAGCAGCGAGTGACCGCCGAGCGCAAAGAAATCCGCCTCGATGTCATTCACGTCGCAGCCCAGAAGATCGGAAAATGCCTGCGCGACGGCGATTTCCGTTGCCGTTTTCGGCGCGCGCCCGGAGGTTTTGCGGGTCAGATCCGGCAGCGGCAACGCTTTGCGATCCAGCTTACCGTTGGCCGACAGCGGCAGTTCGCTGATTTGCAACAGCACCACTGGAACCATGTGCGCCGGGAGTTGCGCTTTTAATGCGTCAAGCAGCGCCTCGCGATCCAGCGGCAAACCGGATTCGGACACCACGTATCCCACCAGCTGTCGCGCATCGCCGCCAGTGGCCGCCACCTGATTAAACACGCAGGCATGCGCTACCGCCTGCGCCACGTCAGGAAGCGATAACATCGCACGGTCAATTTCGCCCAGCTCAATACGCTGGCCGCGAATTTTCAGCTGATCGTCGCTGCGGCCC
This sequence comes from Lelliottia sp., assembly GCF_045627565.1. Taxonomy (NCBI): domain Bacteria; kingdom Pseudomonadati; phylum Pseudomonadota; class Gammaproteobacteria; order Enterobacterales; family Enterobacteriaceae; genus Lelliottia; species Lelliottia sp. The sequence goes on from NZ_JAZQNX010000005.1 coordinate 142,599, forward strand.
AGATATTCCACCGCGCCATTATCCAGCCAGCGGGCGACGTCACCGGTGCGATACATACGCTCGCCCGGAGAAAACGGATCGGCGATAAAGCGACTGGCGGTCAGATCCGGTCGTCCCAGATAACCCTGCGCCAGCTGAATGCCGGTGAGATACAGGTCGCCCGCCACGCCAAACGGCACAGGGCGCATCAGGCCATCCAGAATACGCAGGCCGGTATTCCACACCGGGAAACCAATCGGCACGCTGTTGCCTGACACCGCCGTCAGCTCGTCGCCAAAGGCCGGATACCAGCTCACGTCCACCGCCGCTTCCGTCGGGCCATACAGGTTATGCAGCGGCGCGTGTGTCAGCTGTTCCCACTCGCGGCACAGCTCGGTCGGCAGCGCTTCGCCGCTACAGAACACCTGTTTCAGACTCGCGCAGCAGTCCGCATTTTCTGGCGTGAGTGAGGCGACAAACGCCGCCAGCATCGACGGTACAAAGTGGGTGGTGGTGACGCCGTAATGCGCAAAGAATTGCTGCATCGCGAGCGGATCGCGGTGCGCGTCCGGCTCGGCCATGACCAGTTTTGCTCCGGCGATAAACGGCCACCAGAATTCCCACACCGAGACGTCAAAACTGCACGGCGTTTTCTGCGCCACCACGTCCTGCGCGGTGAGCGGATAGTGGTTTTGCATCCACAGCAGACGATTGACGATGGCGGTTTGCCCCACCATTACCCCTTTCGGGCGTCCGGTCGAACCGGAGGTAAAGATGATGTACGCGGTCTGCTGCGGGGCGCACAGTCCCAACGGTTCACCGTCAGCAGCAGGTAAGAGTGTGTTGTAACTAAACGACGAAATCGGCAGGTCGCTAAAGCGCGGGAGCTGATCGTCGGTGGTAATCAGAAGCGATGGCCGCGCGTCTTCCAGCATCATGCGCAGACGATCGTCCGGATAGCCGGTGTCAAGTGGCAGCCAGGCGGCACCTGCTTCGACGATGCCGTGCAGCGCCAGAGTCAGAAATACCGAACGCGGCAATGCAACCGCCACGCTGTCGCCCGGCTTCACCCCACGTTCGCGCAGTAATGTCGCCAGCGCCACCACCTGCTCGCGCATCTGGCGATAGCTGAGTTCAATGTGGGCGTCCGCCAGTGCGGGCGCATCCGGCGTTTTTTGCGCCTGCTCCGCCACCAGCGCACTCAGCGTGGTGAGCGGCAGCGCAACGCCCGTATCGTTGACGCGCTCAAGCTGCTGATATTCCTGCGGCGAGACGGTTTCGGCATCGCCACATTTCAGGTCGGCGTTGGCCGCAAATTGCGCCAGCAGCCTGTCCAGACGCGCAACGTGTCGCGTAAGCGTCGCTTCGTCGTAGCGATGCTTGTTCGCCAGAATTTCAATACTCAAACCGCCCTGTTCGTCCGGGAACAGCGCCAATTCCAGATCGTTGACCGGACCGGTCGCCAGCATGTGCGTTGTCGCCTGCACGCCGTCCAGCGCCAGTTGGTAATCAAAGACTTTGACGTTCAACACCGGGCCAAATAGCGCTTCGTCGCCCGCTGCACGACCACTGTCACGAACAATCTGCTCGGCGTCGTAGCGCTGGTGGCGACGCATCTTTTTCAGCTGATTCGCCAGACGCTGCGCCAGCGCTGGCAGCGTTTCGTTTGGATCAATATTCACCGCCATCGGCAGGACGTTAAGTACCGGACCGGTCGCGGTGAGCGCCGCCGATCCCATACGGCGCATAAAGATGAATCCGGCGGCGTAATCAAGTCGGCCGGTCAGACGCCCCAACCACAGCGCGACCAGCGCCAGCGCCAGATCGGTGCGCTGAACCTGGCCTGATGCGTGGACAAGCTGGCTAAATGCGCGGCTGTCGGCGGTCAGCTTAAGACGTAAAATTTCCGTCGTCGCGGCACGCCCCGGCAGCGGCGCGGCAGAGAGCGACACCGGCGGTGGCAGCTGTTTGCGCTGCTCGGCCCAGAACGCGCCATCACGCTTGTAGGCCTCGCTTTCACGATAGCGCTGGTATTCATCCACCACGTCGGCAAACGGCGTAAACGGTGATTCGGGCGTCGGTTGGTTTGCAGACCACGCGCGATAAATAGTCACGATCTGGCGGGTAATGGCCGGGAAACTGAAGCCATCAACCACTAAGTGGTGATAACGCTGATACCAGTACCAGTGGTTTTCGCCCACCTGAATAAGCTGATGAAACGCCAGCGGTTGACCGCTGTCGACGCGCAGGTTCTGGTTGAGATCGGCCTCCATCAGCGCCATCGCCGCCGCGTGCGGATCGGTGTGCTGGCGCAAATCGATAATCTGTGGTTCAGCGAAAACCATCGACTCATCAATCCACTGCCACACTTCGCCGTTGTCTTCGCTAAAGCGCATACGCAGCGTATCGGCCTGCATCATGCCCTCCACTATCGCTTTTGCCAGCAGCGGCGCGTTGATTTCGCCGTTTAGCTCGGTGTAGTGGGCCACGCTCCAGGCGTTTGGCAGCGTTGAAAGCTGCTCTGCCATCCAGATGCCCGTCTGGGCCGCCACAAGCGGAAGACGCGCGCTCATGCCTTGTCCTCCGCAAAATGAGAGGGCACAAGCGTCTGCCAGTTTTCGGTCAGCCATTGTTCGCAGGCTTGCGGCGATTGCGGCTCGCAGATCACACGCCAGCCAGCGGGTAATGCGCACGCCTGCGGCCACAGGCTGTACTCACCATGGTGATTTTGCAAAATAGCGAATTGCCCCTGTGGATTGTCGAAGGGATTACTGAATTCCATACCAAACTCCTGTCGAGAGAAATCGCCAGCCTGGCGTTAATGAATGAGCGGCTGCCAGAGGGTCATTAGCCCCTGCGTCAGCCCGCCACGCCAGCAAAGCGCATCATGTCCGCCGTCGACCTGACGCCAGAAAACCGTTTGCTGCGGGTGCTGTAGTTGGGCGTAAAGCGCCTGATTGGCGCGGAAAATCAGCGGCTCGCGGCGACCCGCTTCAAGCACAATGCGAAGATCTTTTGCGGATTTTTTACCCGCTTTGAGTTGTTCGATAAGCAGCCCGTCCTGATTCGCGCCGCGATGCGGCCACCAGTACGACCCCGACTGGCTGAGCACGCAGCCAAACCGCTGCGGCCAGTTGAGCGCGGCATACAGTGACGACAGGCCGCCAAAACTTTGCCCGGCAACCACGGTGCGATCCGCGTGGGCGCTGAAAGGCGTTAGCGCCTGTATTTGCGGGAGTAACTCTTCCTGTACCGCCAGCCAGAAATCGGGGTTGCAGGGCAACTCACGGCTGCGGTGTACGCTGTCGATAACATCAATCAGCACGTACACCGCGGGCGGCAGGTGGCCCTCTTGCGTCAGGGCGGTTAGCGGCGACCAGACCGGCATGCTTTCAGCCCAGAACTGACCGTCGAGCAGCACCGCCAGCGGACGTTCAGCCGGATTCTCATCGCCGGTGGTAAACATCCACACGCGGCGGGAATTGCCCAGGCGCGGGCTGTGCCAGTCGATACATTTAGGTGGAGAATACGGTGTATCAGGATGATTCCAGCCGGGCTGCACCGGCGCGTGCGGCATTTCGAGCGCCGAAACCGGATGCCCGCGCCCCCCCCGCCAGCTTTGCGGATTAAGCGGATCGGAAATCGCCTTTGGCAGCAGTTTGCGCCAGCCTTCGCGCAGCGCCATGCGATCGGGCGTTGCGGCGTTGAATACCGCTTCAGCAAAATCGTGTTCGTTTTCAGAGGGGATAAAACAGTAACTGCCGCGCCATTCCGGGCTGAAATCGCCCTGCCACTGCCAGACGTCGGTATCGGGAATGCGTTTGAGCGATTGCGGCTGTGCGTTTTGATGGTGATCGGTGACGCCCGTGATGTAAATCCACACCCGTTTTATCGCCGACGAACGCGCCGTGCCAGCCGGATCGCGCCACCAAAAGGTGACACGATAAAGGTCTTTTTCACGCGCCCATTCCGGGCCATTTTTCGACTGCCACCAGGCTTCACTTCCCGTTGTTAACGCCGTCACCCGCTTAACCTCATGTTTCACAGTATTTTGTTTCAGGACAAATTTTGTTGATAATATTATTGATAACTATTTTCATTTGCAATAGCGTAGTGCCCGCGCTGTGGGAAGCGCGCTCATAAAATAACCATGCCATGCATTGTGTGCGCTCGAGGACAGGGCTGCTTACGCAATATGCGGGTGACAACTTGCCGCCTCCTCTCCCATTCGGGAATGGAGCCAAGGGGACGCGGCACTGAAAAGCAGGACGTACAATGAATAAGAAGATTCACTCCCTGGCCTTGCTGGTCAATCTGGGAATTTACGGGGTTGCATTGCCCGCGATGGCAGACGATGCCACCTCCAGCGGCGCATCGCACGAAGACACCATGGTGATAACCGCCGCAGAGCAGAATTTACAGGCACCGGGCGTTTCTAAAATCACTGCTGACGAAATTCGTAAAAATCCTCCGGCGCGAGACGTGGCCGAAATTATCCGTACCATGCCAGGCGTCAACCTGACCGGCAACTCCACCAGCGGCCAGCGCGGCAACAACCGTCAGATCGACATTCGCGGCATGGGACCGGAAAACACCCTGATCCTGATTGACGGCAAACCCGTCACCAGCCGCAATTCCATCCGTCTGGGCTGGCGTGGCGAGCGCGATACCCGCGGCGATACCGGCTGGGTTCCTCCTGAAATGGTTGAAAGCATCGAAGTGATTCGCGGCCCGGCGGCAGCGCGTTACGGTAATGGTGCAGCGGGTGGCGTGGTGAATATCATCACCAAGAAATTCGATGATCAGTGGCATGGTTCCTGGAACACTTATCTGAACGCGCCTGAGCACAAAGAGGAAGGTTCAACAAAACGCACCAACTTCAACCTGAGCGGCCCACTGGGTGGCGATTTTAGCTTCCGCCTGTACGGCAATCTGGATAAAACCCAGGCCGACGCATGGGATATCAACCAGGGTCATCAGTCTGAACGTACGGGTATGTATGCCGACACGCTCCCGGCCGGTCGTGAAGGTGTCGAGAACAAAGACGTCAACGGCGTGGTGCGCTGGGACTTCGCTCCGATGCAGTCGCTTGCGTTTGAAGCGGGCTACAGCCGTCAGAATAACCTCTACGCAGGCGACACGCAGAACACCAACAACGATAACAGCAGCAACGGTCTGGTGAAGAAAAACTACGGTAAAGAGACCAACCGTATTTATCGCCAGAACTTTGCCGTCACCTGGAACGGCGGCTGGGATAATGGCGTGACCACCAGCAACTGGGCGCAGTACGAACACACCCGCAACTCACGTCTGGGTGAAGGCCTGGCAGGCGGTCTGGAAGGGTTGTTCAACAGCAATAAATTCACCGATACCGATCTGTCAGACGTGATGCTACACAGTGAGGTGAACCTGCCGATCGATTTCCTGGTGAATCAAAACCTAACCCTCGGAACCGAGTGGAATCAGCAGCGCATGAAGGATATGTCCTCCAACGGACAGGCCCAGCAAGGCGGCACGATCCCTGGCATGAGCGACAATCGCAGCCCATATTCGCAGGCTGAAATCTTCTCTCTGTTCGCCGAAAACAACATGGAGCTGACCGACAGCACCATGCTGACACCGGCGTTGCGCTTCGATCATCACACGATCGTGGGCAATAACTGGAGCCCGTCCCTGAACCTGTCTCAGGGCTTAGGCGATGACTTCACCCTAAAAATGGGCATCGCACGCGCGTACAAAGCGCCGAGTCTGTATCAGACCAACCCGAACTATTTGCTCTATAGCAAAGGCCAGGGCTGCTACGCCAGCGGTGACGGCGTCGGGTGCTACATGATGGGCAACGACGATCTGAAAGCCGAGACCAGCATCAACAAAGAGATCGGTCTGGAGTTCAAACGTGACGGCTGGATGGCGGGCGTGACGTGGTTCCGCAACGATTACCGCGATAAAATCGAAGCCGGTTATGCCCCGATTGATCAGACCTCTCTCGGCAAAACCAAAACCGATATTTATCAGTGGGAAAACGTGCCGAAAGCGGTCGTAGAAGGCCTGGAGGGGACGTTGAATGTACCGGTTTCCGAGACGGTAAACTGGACCAACAACATTACTTACATGCTGCAAAGTAAGAACAAAGAGACCGGCGATCGTCTGTCGATCATCCCGGAGTACACGCTGAACTCAACGCTGAGCTGGCAAGTACATCAGGACGTGTCGGTGCAATCTACCTTTACGTGGTACGGCAAACAGCAGCCGAAGAAATACAACTACAAAGGTCAACCGGTGACCGGTTCTGAGAGCGACGAAGTCAGCCCGTACAGCATCGTGGGCCTGAGCGCGAGCTGGGATGTGACTAAAAACGTTAGCCTGACCGGTGGCGTGGATAACGTCTTCGACAAACGCCAGTGGCGCGCGGGTAATGCGCAAACCACCGGCAACGACAAAACCGGAGCGTATATGTACGGCGCAGGCGCGTACACCTATAACGAGCCGGGTCGAACCTGGTATATGAGCGTTAATACGCACTTCTGATAGACTGGAAGCCCTCTTCCACCGAAGGGGGCTTTTTTCATTTGAGGGGATCCATGCGCACGCTTCACACCACTTTTTCCCTTGCCCGCCAAACTGTTCACCAAATCGCGTTTGAACCCGACACCTTTACTGACGCCGATTTGTTGTGGCTGCCCCATCATCAACACCTTTCTCACGCCGCCCACAAACGTAAAGCCGAACATCTCGCCGGACGCATCGCCGCAGCCCATGCGTTGCAGCAATTCGGTGTGTCCGCTATTCCCGGCATCGGTATTAATGGCGAACCGCTGTGGCAGACGGGGAGCGTCGGCAGTATCACTCATACCGCCGCCTGCGCGCTGGCCGTCGTGTCGAATCACACACAGCAGCTGTTGGGGATTGATTGCGAACAGATCCTGGATGCGCTTGAGGCACAAGAGATCAAAGACGGAATTATCGACCACGAAGAAGAGACGCTTTTAAGTCACACATCCTTGCCGTTTGCGCTGGCGCTCACCCTGACATTCAGCGCTAAAGAGAGCTTGTTTAAAGCGCTGTTTCCCAACGTTAATGCCCTGATGGGTTTTGACAGCGCACGCGTCATGGCGCTCGCAGCCGGGAGCCTGACGCTGGCACTGACCCGTCCACTAGCGGACTTTCACGAAGGCACGCAGTTCACACTTCACTGGCTGCGCGATGGCCATCGGGTGATTACCCTGCTGTCATATTTTCCCGCCGCTTAGCGTTCACGCTGGTCACGGCAAAAGTGATGATAAACACCAGCGCAAACAGCACGACGATGGTCGGAGCAGGCGCGCTGTCGAGGTAAAACGACAGGTATACGCCGCTGACGCACACCAGCATGGATATCACCACCGCCACCAGCAGCGCGACGTGGAAGCGCGTCGTTACCAGCACCGCTATCGCCCCAGGGGCTATCAGCAGCGAAATCGACAGAATAATCCCCACCGCTTTTAGCGTCGCCACGATGGTGAGCGAGACCATGCACAGCAGGCCATAGTGCAGCCACCGGGTGCGTAAACCGCTCACCTGCGCCTGCTGATAGTCAAAGCAGAACAGCAGGAAATCGCGCCATTTAAGGCCAATGACCAGCGTAATCAGCGCCGCCACGATCCCGCTCTGGGCGATATCCATCGCGTTAATCCCCAGCATATCGCCAAACAGAATATGGTCGAGATGCACTTCAGGTTTAACGGCGATATAGAGAATTAACCCTGCGGCGAACATGCCGGAAAACACGATGCCCATGACGGTATCTTGCTTGATACGGCTGTTATCTTTCAGGTATCCCGTGGCGACGGCGCAGAATAATCCCGCCACGAACGCGCCTAACGCCAGCGGCAGGCCGAGCATCCAGGCCAACACCACACCCGGAAAGACCGCATGACTCATGGCATCGCCCATCAGCGCCCAGCCCTTCAGGACCAAAAAGACCGACAGCAGCGCGCAGGGCACGGCGACCATCAGTGAAATCAGCATCGCATTGTTCATAAAAGCGAACTGGAAGGGTTCGAGCAGTAGCGCGATCATTCCTGTACCTCCCCCGCCTGACGTGCCCGACGACGGTTTGCCAGCAGGCCGTGCTTCGGTGCAAAAACAAAGGCCAGCAGGAACAACAGCGTCTGCGCAACCACAATAATGCCGCCCGTTGCGCCGTCCAGATAATAGCTGGCCCACGCGCCGAGGAAACTGGTGAGACTGCCAATCGCCACCGCAATCATCAGCAAACGCGGAAAACGATCGGTGAGCAGCCACGCGGTGGCACCGGGCGTCACCACCAGACAGATCACCAGAAAAGCGCCGACCGTTTGCAGCGCCGCCACGGTGGAAACTGCCAGCAGCGTAAAGAACAGGATTTTCAGGCGCTCAGGACGCAAGCCGATGGCGCGAGCGTGATTCTCATCGAAAAACGTCACCATCAGATCCTTCCATTTGAACAGCAGGACCAGAATCGAGACCACGCCAATGATCGTGAGCTGCAGGATATCTTCCGGCGCGATGGCCAGAATATTGCCCAGCACGATGGTTTGAATATTTACGGAGGTCGGATTGAGCGACACCATAAAGAGCCCCAGCCCGAAAAAGGAGGAGAAAATCAGCCCAATAATGGCGTCTTCTTTCAGGCGGCTTCGCTGGTTGAGAAACAGCATGCTGGCAGCCGCCAGCCCGCCCGACAAAAATGCCCCCAGCGAGAACGGCAGCCCGAGCATGTACGCCCCTGCCACACCCGGCACAATTGAGTGCGAGAGCGCGTCACCAATCAGCGACCAGCCCTTGAGCATCAGATAGCAAGAGAGAAACGCGCACAGACCGCCCACCATCGCCGACACCCACATCGCATTGAGCATGTACTCATAGCCAAAAGGTTCCAGGAGCGCGTTCATGATGGGTCCCGCTTATCCGCAGGCAGACGATGCGAGACAAAAGGACGCTCATCATCCGTAATAATGCGGTCTTCCGAACCGCTGAGCACCACGTGGCGCAGCACGCCGCTAAAGGCGCGCTCGAGGTTATCGGCCGTAAAGGTGGTTTCCGTCGGGCCACTTGCCAGGACGGTACCTTTCACCATCACGGTGTAATCGCAAAATTCGGTCACTGAACCCAAATTGTGGGTCGAGACCAGCATCGTTTTACCTTCGTCACGCAACTCTCGTAACAAGCTGATAATTCTGGCTTCAGTTTTGACATCCACGCCGGTAAACGGCTCATCCAGCAGGATAACTTCGCCCTGCTGCGCGATGGCGCGTGCCAGGAAGATGCGTTTTTTCTGCCCGCCAGACAGTTCGCCGATTTGTCGATGGCGTAACTCGAGCATATCGACGCGAGCCAGCGCCTCGTTGACAATCTGGTGATCCTTCTCTTTGGGGATGCGCATGAATCCCATGTGGCCATAGCGCCCCATCATCACCACATCTTCGACCAGCACCGGAAACGACCAGTCCACCTCTTCCGACTGAGGGACGTAAGCGACCAGATTCTGCCGCAGCGCCTGCTGGGTGGGCATGCCCAGAATCGCGATATTGCCGCTCGCCACCCGGACAAATCCCATCACCGCTTTAAACAACGTTGATTTACCGGAACCATTCACGCCAACAAGTGCCGCAATGGAACCACCCGGTACGCTGAACGTGGCGTTCCGTAAGGCGGTGTGGCCATTGCGATAGGTCACCGTCACATCGGATACGACAATCCCCTGAGCCTGCATATTTTACTCCTTCATGCCGTCGTGAATGCCCTGCACCAGCGTGCGGGTCGTGACATTGAGCAGATCGAGATAGGTTGGCACCGGGCCGTTTTCGGCGCTCAGAGAATCCACATACAGCACGCCGCCGTAGTGGGTGTCGGTTTCACGCGCCACCTGACGAGCCGGTTTATCGGAAACGGTACTTTCGCTGAACACCGCCGGAATGTGATTTTTCTTCACCAGGTCGATCACTTTGCGCACCTGCTGCGGCGTACCCTGCTGATCGGCGTTGATCGGCCAGAGATAAAGTTCCTTCAGGCCTAAATCCCGCGCGAGGTAGGAAAACGCCCCTTCGCTGGTGACCATCCAGCGCTTGTCTTCTGGGATGTCAGCCACCTGCTTGCGCAGCGGTTCAAGCGTCTGGGTGATTTTTTGCTTATAAACCTCAGCGTTACGCTGATAAATTTGGGCATTTGTCGGATCGTACTTCATCAGTGCATCGCGAATGTTATCGACGTAAATCAACGCGTTGTCCGGGGACATCCACGCATGCGGGTTGGGTTTGCCGTTATACGGCCCTTCGTTTATCCCAATCGGCGTGATCCCTTTCGTGACTTCCACTTCCGGCACGCCATTCAGATGCTGGAAGAAACGCTGGAACCACAGCTCCAGATTCATGCCATTCGACAGAATAAGCTGTGCCTTTTGCGCGCGTTTGATGTCGCCGGGAGTAGGCTGATATTCGTGGATTTCTGCGCCAGGTTTGGTGATTGAGGTGACTTCTGCTGCATCGCCTGCGACGTTTTTCGCCATATCAGCAATGACGGTAAACGTGGTGATTACCCTGAATTTTTCCGCCGCAAATGCTCCCGAGGCGCTTACCGCGGTGAACAGTATGCCGAACAGCACCTTTTTAAATCCTTGCCATGGTCGCATCGCGAGAGCCTCCTGAAGTGGTTAAATTCAAAGCAAAATTAGCCTGTGCTATCTTATATAGCATAGGCTATATTTAAATGAAAATAATTATCATTAAAGTTGTGTCAGTTCAGGCCTCTCTGTCGGAACGTGGCGCGTGTCTGCTTGTGACTCAGCCATACTTTGTCGTTCTCACGATTAACGTTGCCGTCTCTATTATAACGCCATGGATAAATCCACAGTGTCGTATTATTGGCGAATGTTAATAATTGCGAAGCGGCTCGAATATAAAGTGAAATATATTTTCCTTACATCGGTAATATTCCAGGCGCATATGTTGATTATTCAAATCGGTAATCATTGTCTCTTCGAAAAACAGCCAAAAACCGGAGTTTACACAGGGCTTTTAAAGGCGTTCAATGGTTTGTGGGTGAGTAATTCGGCCGCTCCCCCCAGATTTCCTGGAATCGTACTGCTCAATACTGGAGTCAGAATCATGATCAAACGTATATTTCTCTGTGCTTTCATGCTGTTTAGCTTTTCAGTCAGTGCCGCATATGGTGGGAATGGCGGAGACGGCAGAAACGGGGCTGACGGTGGGAATGGTTCAGACGGAGGCAGCGCCGATAACACCCCTGGCCGTTCAGGTTGCCCTGGAGGAACAGCGCCGGATAAAGCGGGGAAATTTTATCTTCCTGGAACTCACGAGCAATGTAATCCAGGTAAGCAGGACGCGCTACGCGCGAGGTAATGCTTTGTGACTGTGCCGCAAACAAAGGCTGAATTACGTTCAGCGATTGATAAAAATTTCAGTAAATTAATGGGCTATCTCAACACCATCCCTGAAGAGATGACGTTGGATAATGCCATGGATGGGCATGCGAAAGGCACGCAGATGAGTGTTCGCGATCTGGTTTCTTATCTGCTCGGCTGGAACCATCTGGTGGTGAAGTGGATCACTTCTGACGAAAAAGGGTTGCCCGTTGATTTCCCGGAAACCGGATTTAAGTGGAATCAACTGGGCCTTCTGGCGCAAAAATTTTATGCGGATTATAAAGAATTAAATTATCACGCGTTACTCACTGAACTCGAATCAGCAAAAGAAAATATAGTGAGACTGATTGATGAACGCTCGGACGATATTCTTTATGGTAAACCCTGGTATACGAAATGGACGATGGGACGCATGATCTCTTTTAATACGTCATCACCGTATGCCAATGCGAATGCAAGAATAAGACAGTGGGCCAAAAATAATCAGTTCAGTCTAAAGTAAAAGCCCGCACAGATCTGTCTACGCGGGCTTTTACTTTTCGGTGCGGAAATCCCCTCACCGAAAAGCCTATTCATTACTCGCGAGCGTTAACTTTAGAGCGGCAGTCTATATTCAATAACACCTGGTTTTTCTGCCACCCAGTTATACAGCCTCTGCGCCGTCACGTTTTTCTCCTGCGTATGCCAATATAACCGCCCACAATCGCGCTCTTTGGCTTTTTGTTGGACATATTCAATCAGCTGTTTGCCGATATTATTCCCCCGGCTATTTTCAGCGACAAATAAATCCTCTAAATAACAAAAGTCATTTACAGACCAAGTTGAGCCATGAAAAACGTAGTGAACAAACCCAAGAACGGTTTGCCCTTTTTTCGCCACCGCACAATGCATGTCTTTATCGGCATCAAAAAAGCGCTTCCAGGTTTCAGAGGTCGTCTCTTCAGGCAACTGGACCTCATAAAATTGCTGATACTTCACCCAGTAAGGTAGCCACTTTACATAATCGTCCTCTTGAGCGGGGGCCACAGAGATTTTTAAATTTTCATCCGTCATATCAATCACCTTATAGAACCTTATCAATCTTGATGGTGAAAGAGTACGCCCCTTAGTGGTATCATATAAGACACACTTTTTGATTTTTTTAGGGATCCACTTTGTGAACAAAAAAAGCGTTGTGAGCTTTCCCGGCTTAATACTTAAAAAAGGAAAAATCAAAGAGCAGTTTTATTTGACGATTAAAGAACTGATTCTCAATGGTCAACTGAAGGGGGGCACTAAACTCCCCTCCAGCAGAACCTTCTCTGAGATGATGTCAATTTCCAGAAACTCGGTGATAGCCGGTGTCGATCGCCTTATCGATGAAGGTTATCTCACGACCAAACACGGCTCAGGAACCTTTGTCACCTCAACTGTTCCTGATGATGTGATTCACATTAAAGCCACCGCTCCTGACCAGGACACCAGCCCCGAAAATAGTGTGCCCACTATTCATCCCGACCGGGATGCACTGACAAAAATATGGGAGAAAACCGCGCCGCTCTCCGGGAACAATATGACGTTTAATATTGGTATCGGCTGTGTCGATTTATTTCCCTATGAGCTTTGGGGACGCATGTTAGGGCGCATCTGGCGTCAGTTTCGTCATCAGGATGGCAAACTCCATGAAGCCCTGGGATATAAACCCTTAAGAGCCGCGATTGGCGAATACGTCCGCGCAACGCGAGGTTTGCATTGCTCTGACGAGCAGATTCTTATCGTTAATGGCACCCAGCAGGCGATAAATCTTACGGCGCACGTCCTTTTACAAAGAGGCGACGAAGTGTGGCTGGATGAGCCGGGTTACGACGGGGCGTTAGGCGCATTTACGTCCATGGGGGCCACAGTCCGCCCTGTCATCAGTGATAACAAGGGTATGGATATTTCGTATGCGATAAAGCACTGGCCACAGGCAAAAATGATTTTCACGTCGCCCTCTCATCAATTTCCTCTTGGCGGCACATTAAGTTTATCCAGAAGAATTGCGCTGCTTGACTGGGCTTCAGAAAATAAGATGTGGATTTTTGAAGATGATTATAACAGTGAATTCAGATATACCGCTCAACCCATACAAGCCCTTCAAGGACTGGATAAACAACAGCGGGTAATATATGCCGGCTCCTTTTCTAAAATGATGTTCCCCGGATTTCATTTAGGTTTTTTAGTGATACCCGAGAGTCTCGTGGAGTCATTTAAAATCGCCAAATATTACGGCGATACGCGTACCCCTTATTTGGAACAAATGATACTTGCCGCATTTATTTCCGAAGGACATTACGCGCGTCACGTCAGACGGGTAAGAAAAGCCTGTCATGAACGACAGCGCGTAATGATCGAAGCCATACAGTTTTACTTACCAGAAATCACTCTCGCCGAACCTTTCGATTCAGGCATTCACATCGTATGTTGGTTAGCCGATGGGATTCAGGAATCGTACATGATCGATCAATGCCGTAAAGCCGGTTTAGGCGCACAACCTCTTTCGCGGTACTGCCAAACAAAGCCCACGAAGCAGGCTATTCTGTTCGGTTTTGCAGCGCATACCCCCTCAGAAATAGTTGACGGTATAAAAAAACTGGCTCAAACAATGACGCGGTAAAATCATATATGCCCACGACACCAGAGCGCCGCGGGCCTGTTTTCTACTTCTGCGCTAACCGTTTGTTCAAAGCCTCGAGATACCGCTGAGCACTGCGGGCTTCGGAAGGATCAGCCTGCTGGCTGGCGGCTTTTTCATACCAGTAACGCGCCTGCTCATTATCTTGCGGCACACCGCTACCGTTTTCGTAAAGAAAACCCAGTAACTTTTGATCGCCCGGGCTGCCTTGATCCGCCGCTTTGCGAGTCCAGCTCGCCGCCTGTACCGGGTCTTTCGTGACGCCTTCACCCATCGCATATTTAGTGGCAATACTGGTTTGCGCGTACAAATAGTTTTGTTCGGCTGCGCGCTTCATCCATTCAAACGATTGCTGCTCGTTTTTTTCAACACCATGACCGTATCGGTAGCGTTCGCTCAACGCATACTGCGCTGGCGCATAGCCCTGCTGGGCGGCTTTGGTAAACCAGGATACAGCTTTGGTTGCATCAATACCGACGCCAATGCCGTTGTAGTAACAGTTGGCCAAATCGTGCTGCGCGACTTTATTACCGCGATTCGCCTTTTCAGTGGTTTGCTGAATATCGTTACACGCGGGGAAATGAGGGTTAGCGGCACTGGCCGCTGCGCTCCATAACATCACGACGGCGCAGGCAACTCGCCAGGGAAAACGGGTGTTTTTCACTTTTTGTTTCTCTCTTCTTGGGATCGTGCCTTCGGGCATTCTAAGGTGATAGCGAGCGTCGCTCATTGTCAGGATAACCGTTAACGAAAATCCTCAAGACGCTTTATCTGCCGCCCTTCTGCGTCAAAGTTCTCCGCCGCCAGCCACGCGCGAAATTCCGCATCACGTTCCGGCCATTCGGCATCAATAATAGAAAGCATGTCACTGTCGCGGTTGCGCGCTTTACGCACCAGTTTTTGCCGCAATCGTCCTTCCCAGACGAATCCGAGCCGTTCTGCCGCGTTGCGTGACGCAACGTTCATCGAATCACATTTCCACTCCAGCCGACGATAATCATGCTCGAAGGCGTTTTTCAGCAGAAGCCAGACAGCTTCAGTGCCCATCGCGGTGTTTTTCATTTTGCGCGACCAGGTGACGTGGCCGATCTCCACCGAGCCCATCATTCGTTCAATCGCCATGTAACTCACCAGCCCCACTGCCCGCTCTGAGTTCACATCCATCACGGCATAAGGTACCAGCCCGTCATCCATCACTTTGCCGATAATCCAGTGGGCCGTCGCCTCCACGTTTTCAGGCTGGGTGCTGGCAAGCCACGTCCAGTCGCTGTCATCGCCCATGGAATAGGCATCGAAAAGGTCGGCGGCGTGAAGCGTGGCATCCAGCGGTTCAAGCCGACAGAATCGCCCGATGAGCGGCGTGCGGGTTAAAAGCTGTGCCCCTTTCCAGTCCGGGACAATATCGTTAACGGTTTGACCATGTTGATTGATTTCCGGCACGTCTGTGACTCCCTGATATGTAATGCATTTGTTATATCAGGACAAAAAGCAGGCGGGAAGGGTTTGTTTGTTCGCAACGCTTAATAGCCATTACGCATGCCTTATACCGTGCAGGCATAAGCAAAGCAGAATTTGAACTTTGCGGAATTTCTGACTGCGCCTAACGTAACGGAGCCTAAAACAATCACAATAAATCACTTTCCAGGGATCGCTATGACGAAAAAATTGCTGCCGTTACTGGTGCTGGCTGCGCTGTCTGCTGCCGCCCACGCCGCTACTCCGCCAAATACATTGGTTGTCGCACAGGGTCTTGATGACATCGTCAGCCTCGATCCCGCCGAAGCCAATGAGCTTTCGAGTATTCAGACGGTGCCAAGCCTCTACCAGCGTCTGGTTCAGCCAGACCGCGATAATCCGGAAAAAATCACCCCCATTCTGGCAGAAAGCTGGCAGGAAGATGCCGCTGCCAAAACGCTCACCATCAAGCTGAAACCCGACGCGAAATTTGCCTCCGGCAACCCATTGCGCCCGGAAGACGTGATTTTCTCGTATACCCGCGCGGTGACGCTAAACAAATCCCCGGCATTTATTCTGAACGTGCTGGGCTGGGAGCCGAGCAATATCGCCAGCCAGCTGAAAAAAGTGGATGACCATACGCTCACGCTGCACTGGACGGCGGACGTCAGCCCTGCGGTGGCGCTGAATATCCTCTCCACGCCGATCGCCTCGATCGTGGATGAGAAGCAAGTATCCGCGAATGTGAAAGACAACGACTTTGGCAACGCATGGCTGAAAATGCACTCTGCAGGCAGCGGCGCGTTCAAGATGAAGGTTTACCAGCCGCATCAGGCCATCGTGCTGGAGGCCAACGAAACGGCGCCTGGCGGCGCACCGAAGCTGAAAAGTATCATTATTAAAAACGTGCCGGATCCGGCCTCTCGTCGTCTGCTGATCCAGCAGGGCGATGCGGACGTGGCGCGCGATCTGGGTGCTGACCAAATCAGCGCACTGGAAGGTAAAGCGGGTGTGAAGGTGCTGAGCATTCCGTCAGCCGAGCAAAACTATCTGGTGTTTAACGCCGGCAATAGCGCCAACCCGCTGCTGAATAATCCGGCGTTCTGGGAAGCTTCGCGCTGGCTGGTGGATTATGAAGGCATCACTAAAAATCTGCTGAAGGGCCAATATTTTGTCCATCAGAGCTTCCTGCCGGTCGGTCTGCCGGGCGCGCTGGAAGATAACCCGTTTAAATTCGATCCGGCCAAGGCGAAAGAAATCCTCGCCAAAGCGGGCATCAAAGACGCGCACTTCACGCTGGATGTGGAGAACAAACCGCCGTTTATCACCATCGCCCAGTCGATGCAGGCGAGCTTTGCTCAGGGTGGCGTAAAAGTGGATCTCCTCCCGGCCGCAGGTAGCCAGGTCTATGCGCGCGTGCGCACGAAGCAGCATCAGGCCGCGATTCGCCTGTGGATCCCGGATTATTTCGATGCGCACTCTAACGCGAGCGCCTTTGCGTGGAACGACGGGAAATCCAGCACCGTGGCAGGGCTAAACGGCTGGAAGATCCCCGAGCTGACCAAAGCCACGCTGGCAGCGGTCGCCGAACCGGATCCGGCGAAACGTCTGGATTTGTACACTAAAATGCAGCAGGAGTTGCAGCATAATTCGCCGTACGTGTTTGTCGATCAGGGCAAAACCCAAATTGTGGTGCGCGACAACGTGAAGGGTTATCAGCAGGGGCTGAATGCGGATATGGTTTGGTACGATCGGGTGACGAAATAATTGCAGCAGCAATAGCTTGCTGAGGGGACCAGAAGACATGCAGCGACGGTTTTGATCCCCTCGCCCCTTTGCGGAGAGGGTTAGGGTGAGGGGAAATATGCGGCGCTGTTGGCCGTTTCGTTCACCTGACGAGCCTTGCTACTTTGTCACACCTGTACTTGTGAACGTGCTAAGGGGGCTTATCGCCGCCCCCTTAGCCATCCCGGCTCCCGGCAAGAAAATCGCCGCTGCGCGGTGACCTCGTCTTATGTCTTCCGGCTTTTCGGAGGCGGAGGTAACGTCCCTGTAAATCCGCCCTCGCCGCGCATCCATGCGCGTCGCCCCGGCCTACAGCCAACGACTCAGCGATTTACAGCCAGACCCCGTCATCGCGGTCATTTCTTAATTAACCTTGACCTGACAGTTGCTGAATATTTTAAAAATGAATAAAGAGTTTTTATGCCACATCTTTCTTCCGGCGTGACGCGCTTTTTACAAGGTCTCGTCACCCTACTCCTCACGCTGCTCGGGCTTTTGCTCGTCACCTTTGCGCTCTCCGCGTTTTCTCCCGTCGATCGCGTTTTACAAATTGTCGGGGATCACGCCAGTCAGTCCACGTACGATCAGGTTCGTCATCAGCTTGGGCTGGATCAGCCGCTGCCCGTGCAGTTCTGGCATTATCTGCAAAATCTTGCCCACGGCGATTTAGGCATTGCCAGCGCGACCGGACAGCCGGTGTTGCAGGATCTGCTTCACGCTTTCCCTGCCACACTGGAGCTTGCCACGCTGGCGCTGATTATCGGTTCCGTTCTCGGCGTGATCGCGGGCGTTCTGTGCGCGCGCTTTGCAGGTTCGCCGCTCGATTTAGCTATTCGCACGCTGACGCTACTCGGCAACTCGGTGCCTATTTTCTGGCTCGGTCTGCTGATGCTGGCGCTGTTTTACGCAAATCTGCAATGGAGCGCTGGACCCGGCAGGCTGGATGATATCTGGCAATATACCGTCGAGCCGCGCACCGGGTTTGCGCTGATTGATACGTGGCTGTCGGGTGACAGCGCGGCGTTCAAAAACGCGGTCAGCCATCTGGTGCTGCCGGTGCTGCTGCTGGCCTATTATTCACTGGCAAGCATCACCCGCCTCACGCGCTCGGCATGTTTGAGCGAAATGAATAAAGAGTACATCCTGCTGGCGCGCGCCAAAGGTGCCGGGGAGATGACCATTCTGTTGCGCCATGTATTGCCAAATATACGCAGCACCCTGTTCACCGTGATTGCGCTGTCGTACACCAGCATGCTGGAGGGCGCAGTGCTGACCGAAACGGTCTTCTCCTGGCCGGGTATTGGCCGCTATCTCACCACCGCGCTGTTCGCGGGCGATACCACCGCCATCATGGGCGGAACGCTGGTGATTGGCGTGTGCTTTGTGCTGATTAATAACCTCACTGACCTGCTCGTGCGGGCAACCGATCCCAGGGTGCGCTAATGCCGTTTTATCTTTTCTTGCGCCGCCTGCGCCGCTCTCCCGCTGCGTTTTGCGGGCTTATTGCTATCGCGATTTTAGTTTTTATCGCCCTGTTCGCGCCGTGGCTCGCACCGCTCGATCCCAACTGGCAGGATGCGGCTTCGCGTCTGCAAGCACCGAACAGCGCCCACTGGCTGGGCACCGACAGCTACGGGCGCGATCTGCTTTCTCGCCTGATTTACGGCAGTCGCCCGGCGCTGGGTCTTGTCGCGTTGGTCACCGTTATCACCCTGCCCGCCGGATTGCTTATCGGGATTATGTCCGGCTATTACGGCGGCTGGGTAGAACGCGTGCTGATGCGCTTTACCGACGTGGTGATGTCGATGCCGCGCCTGATTCTGGCTTTTGCGTTCGTCGCCATGCTCGGCCCCGGCCTGGTGAATGGCGCGCTGGCGTTAGCGCTCACGACCTGGCCGGCGTATGCGCGTCAGGCGCGGAGTGAAATCCAGCGTTTGCGCCACAGCGATTATCTGGCTGCCGCCGAGATGATGGGGATTCGCGGCGGGAGATTATTGCTCGGGCACATTCTGCCGCTGTGTTTACCTTCTGCGATTGTGCGTCTGGCGCTCGATCTGGCGGGGATTATTTTGGCTGCCGCCGGGCTGGGTTTCCTCGGCTTGGGCGCGCGTCCGCCGATGGCCGAATGGGGAGCAATGATCGCCGACGGAATGCAGGTGATTTTCGATCAGTGGTGGATTGCCGCCATTCCGGGCGGGGCGATTCTGTTCGCCAGCCTGGCGTTTAATTTATTGGGCGATGGCCTGCGCGACATACTGGAGCCGCATCATGACTGAACCCCGCGTCATCGTCGAGGCGCTGAATATCGACTACCCCGCCGCGCGCGTGGTCAACAATTTGAGCTTTACGTTGGGCAACGAACGGCTGGCGCTGGTCGGCGAATCCGGTTCGGGAAAATCCATGTCCGCCCGTGCGCTAATGGGTCTGGTGCGCCAACCCGGCGTGGTGAGCGCTCGCCAACTTAACGTGCTGGGCAACGATCTCCTGACCCTGAATAACCGCCGCTGGCAGGCGCTGCGCGGCAATGGCATTGCGATGGTGCTTCAGGATCCGCGCTACGCGCTCAATCCGGTAAAAAACGTTGCGGCACAGCTGGAAGAAGCACTCACGCTGCATCAATCTTTGTCGCGTAAAGCGCGGGCAGAACGCGTTCGCGAGATGATCCACGCCGTCGGGCTAAACGATGCGGTATTGGCCCGTTACCCTGGGGAATTATCAGGCGGCATGGGCCAGCGCGTTATGATCGCCATTGCGCTGATGAATAATCCGCGGGTGCTGATTGCCGATGAGCCGACCTCTGCGCTTGATGCGCGGCTGCGCAATCAAATCCTTGAGCTGCTGGTGCAACAGTGTGAACAGCGCCAGATGGCCATGCTGCTGATCAGCCACGATTTGCCGCTGGTGGCGGAACATTGCGACCGGGTGCTGGTGATGTATCAGGGTGAAAAAGTCGATGAAATGGCGGCAAATCGCCTTTCTCAGGCTACACACCCGTATACCCGCACGCTGTGGACCTGTCGGCCCGATGCGAGTACCTACGGGCAAATGTTGCCCACGCTGGATCGCACTCAGCCATGGGAGGAGTCGAAAAATGGCGCTCGTTGAAGTCAGTCAGTTACAGGTCGCGTTTGGCGAGAAAACGGCAGTGTCCGCAGCGAGTTTTACCATCGAAAAAGGCGAAACGTTTAGCCTGATCGGTGAATCCGGCTGCGGCAAATCCACCCTGCTTCGCGTGCTCGCCGGGTTGCAGCGCCAGTGGAGCGGCAATCTCCGGCTACTGGGCGAAAACCTGAAGCCCGAAGCCCGTTTTACAGGCGCGCTGCGTCGCAACGTGCAGATGGTGTTTCAGGACCCGTGGGCGTCGCTGCATCCAAACCATACGATTTCGCGCACGCTTTCGGAACCGTTAAAAATCCACGGCGAAACGCAGATTGTGGAAAAAGTGGCCGAGGCATTAGAGCAGGTCGGGCTTGCGGCAGATGCAGCGAAACGCTATCCGCATCAGCTCTCCGGCGGCCAACGCCAGCGCGTAGCCATCGCCCGCGCGCTGCTCCTTCGCCCGCAACTTTTGCTGCTGGATGAGCCCACGTCAGCGCTGGATATGTCGGTGCAGGCGGAGATTCTCAATTTACTCAACCGTCTGAAACAGCAGCATGACATGACCTATTTGCTGGTGAGCCATGATGCGGACGTGATCGCGCATATGTCCGACCGTGCCGCGTTTATGGCGCACGGGCAAATTCAGCGGGTGTTTGACCGCCAGGCCATGCTTAACGGTGAACATCGCATGGGCTAACGCTTTGCCTTCGAGCCGGGCAGGTTCAACAGCCCGGCTCTTTTCCTCCCCCTCAATCACATTTCCCGTGTTCCTAAAACCTGTTGCCGATCACAAGTCAAAAACTGGTAGGTAATTTGATAACTATTTACAATTGTAAATGATATACATTTTCATTATCATTTTTCGTTACGTAAGCAACTGTAAAGAAAAATGACATGATGACCTCAACGCTAAAAAAAACCACCTACTGTGCGCTGGCCATTTCTATGGCAATCCACTCAGGCGCTGTATTTGCCAGGCAATTCACCGATAAGGATTTTCAGTCGCAGTCGCTGGGGCATGGCGTTTACGAACTGGCGTATGATAATGCGCAAAAGGCGCTGTACGCGGCGTCTGCGCCCTCTTTCGAAGCAGACAAAAAGGCCGGTCTGGTTTTCCGTCTGAATGCCGATTCCCTGAAGATCGATCAAAAAATCGCGACTGAACGCCGCACTTTTGCCGTCGCCCTGGATGAAGCAAACCACATTCTGTATCTCGGTAACGCGATGGAAGGGTCAGTCACCCTGCTTGATACCCGCACCAACAAAGTGATCAAAATCATTCAGCTAAGTGATGACTCAAACCCAGATCGACAAGCGCACGTTCGCGAAGTGGTGCTGGATAAAAAACATCACCGCCTGTACGTCTCCGGAATCGGCAGCAAGAACAAAGGCCTGTTATGGGTTGTCGATACGCAAAAACAAGCGCTTGCACAGACAATTGAAAAGCTAGAGCCCGTCGGCTTTGCGGTGGATGAAGCGGGTGACAAAGTGTACGTGGTCACCGGAACTGGCGAGCTGATCACGCTCGACGGAAAAACGTCAAAAACCCTCAAACGCGTGAAGGTCGATCCTGCTGACCCTGAACATTACTTCCTGAATATTGCCCTGAACACGTCCAAAGGTGTGGGCTATATCGCCGACACCAACACCGCGGATGTGCTGGTTGTCGAACTGGATTCCGGCAAGCTTATCCACCGTATCCCTTCGCCGAACTCCATCGCCGTGGTTTATCACCCTGCGCGCAACGAGATCTACGTTACCCACCGCAACGCGCACCAGATAAGCATTATCGACGCGAACAGCTATGCCGTGAAGCACACCATTAAAACCGCCGCAATGCCGAACAGCCTGGTGCTTTCTGCCGACGCCAGCACGCTGTATGTGAGCGTTAAACAGGACGAAAAAGCCAAAGAAGCGGACTACGTGCTCAAGATTGATTTAACCCAATTCTAAGGATTCTGTTGTGATGATTCAGACACGCACGGCGGTGGCGGTTGCGCTCGCCCTGACCACCTCCCCGGCCGCTGTTTATGCAGCAGAGACCGCACCACTCAATGAAGATCAGATTGTGGTCACCGCGACCGGTTTCAGCCAGGAACGCCGCGAAGCCCCGGCAACCATTTCTGTCGTCAATGAAAAGGAACTCAATACCCGCTCGAATCAGAACGTGACGGAAGCGATTCGTGAGATGCCGGGCGTGCTGGTCGGCAATGGCCACGGAAGCCTGGCAACCGGTGATGTACAGATGCGCGGCATGGATTCCACCTACACGTCGTACATGGTTAACGGCATTAAACAAGCCACCCGCGAATCGCGCCCTTACGGGCACCATATTGGGACTGAAGCAGCTTTTATGCCGCCAATAGCGGCCATCGAGCGCATCGAAGTGATCCGTGGGCCGATGTCTTCTCTGTATGGTTCTGACTCCATCGGCGGGGTGGTCAACGTCATCACCAAAAAAGCCTATAGCCTCGAGAACTGGACCGGGGTGCTGGAAAATAACTATTTCCTGCAGGAAAAGAGCGAATACGGCAACACCAACCAGACCAATGCCTTCTTAATGGGGCCGATTATCCCAGGTAAGCTCGGCGTCAGCGTGGCCGCGGATTATCTGGATCGCCGTGACGATGACAGTCAGTCGGATCAACGCTTTGTGAAGCATGAAGCCGGAAATCTGGATGCGACAATCGCCATGTCACCAACCGATACCCAACTCTGGGATCTGAACATCACAAAGGGTAATCAGGAAAAATCACATAACAATAAAGAATGGTATTGGGGCTTCGACCGTGATGCAGCGTCACTTTCTCAGCATGCGTGGTATGGCGACGACCTGCTGGAAGTGAAGAACTACATCAGCTACGAAAAAGCCAAAACGGAATATCGCGTGCCGGGAATGAGCTCTCAGTTTATCAAGCAGCGTAACTTTGAAGCTAACAGCGCGAATACCTTCTCGCTGGGCGATCACAAGCTGACGCTTGGCGCGAACTGGACGCGCAATGAACTGGATGACACCTTTGGCATCGAGGATAAAGAAGCGCCAGGCGTCACGCCGGTCAGTAAAATCACCCGCGATGGTTGGGCGGTGTTTGCTGAAGATGCGTGGATGATAGTGCCAGACTTCACGTTGACCACCTCCGCACGTCTGGATCACGACAGCTATTTTGGCTACCACGTCACGCCAAAACTCTATGGCAACTGGACAATCGACGAAAGCTGGGCGCTGAAAGGCGGCGTGTCTGCTGGCTATAAGAAACCGGATTTACGTCAAAATAACGAAGGCTTTACCAGCGTTTATGGCAGCTATCCCTATTCTGAAATCAGCATCGGGAATGACGATCTGAAGCCAGAGCAGAGCGTGAACACCGAGGTGGGCGTTTACTGGCAACAGGACGCGCTGGCGCTGGATGCGACCCTTTTCTACACCAAGTTTAAGGACAAAATCAGCGACTACACCATCTGTACCCAGACGGCCACGCAGAAATGCGTATACAACGGTTACACCGCAGAGAGCGTTTATCAGTACTTTAACGTCAGCGATGCGGAAATCTATGGTATTGAGCTTAACGGCGACTGGCAGGTGACCGCCTCTCTGAGAGCCAACGCCAACTACACCTACACGCATAGCGAGCAGAAAAGCGGTGATTACAAAGGCTATGCGCTGAGTGATTTCCCAACCAGCATGGCTAACGTGTCGCTGACCTGGAATGTGCTGAATGATCTGGAGTTGTGGACCAAATCGAGCTGGCGCAGCAATTCGCCAGACATTGGCAAATCCACGTCGACAGAAGCTTATGCGCTGGGGGATCTGGGCGCTCGCTACCACCTGAATAAGAACATCACGCTGATGACCGGGATTAACAACCTGTTCGATGCAAACCCGGTATACACCACCACTTACAACCAGTCAGCCATGCTGGAAGGCCGTCGTTATAACCTTGGCGCTCGCTACGAGTTCTAACCTCATCCACCGGAGCCATCAGGCTCCGGTATCCTCTTTCCCCGCTTAAAAGGCTCAATCGCGCAAGATTCTGGAAGACGCCTCGCAAACCAAAAAGTTAGCGCGTGTAATGACTTTTCTTTGCCATTTCAGGGTCGTAAAGTGCGTGCATTGCGGCACATCCGCAATCGGGTGTAGGAACCCAGACTTCACGATACGACAATGTTTGTCGCAACAGCGCGTGTCCCATTAAGATCATGGCGGCGCTGGTGGAGCAGCCGAAAAGCTGGCCGTTTTTATCGTGTACGGTATTCCTACCTCCGTCAGCGCTACCATCCCTGAGCGTCGTAACTCGTGTGGTGGTCAGGAGATATTTACTCAAAAGGAAAACCACATGGCGATTATCCCAACTTTGCCTACTTCACAATCCGCTGACAGTTTTACTCACCAATTGCTTGCGCTGTCGCTTCCCGCCTCCGCCGATTCATTGCAAATTGCGGATGCCTGCACCGCGTTTGCGAGCGTACTGGTTGAAACCGACGATACCGAAACACGCCGTGCGCTGTGCGGGCGTTTGCTGGATGCGCTTGGTCAGCTGCATTCGCTCTGCGACAGCGATCTCTCGCCCTATCTGGTAAAGCATTTGCTCGAAGGCGAAAAAATCGACTCCTGCGCGCCAGACTGCTGGCAGAACACCGCTACACAGGTGGAGAACGCTCAGGCGCTCACACAGGCTATTCAAGGGGGAACACTTTCTGCAAGCGTAGAGAAAACGTTAACAGGATTGCTGCATGATATGGTCTGGCTGCTGGCGGAGTTTGTGAGGGAGTCTTCTGTCACGCAGGCGGCCTGATAGCCACCCCAACGTTCAATCAGCGGTGCCGAAATTCTGCACGCGTTAGCAGGATTTCGGCACTGGGTCGGTCTGAAGAATATTAGATCTTGAGCATTTTTACCGTGGCTTCGATGTCTATCTCATCGGCGGTGAAAATGAGCGTCGAGCCCTGGAAGGTGGTGATCGCCAGCTTTTTCAGCGAGCGCATTTCGCCAGGTTTAGCGGCGGCAGATTTCGGGCTGATGCTGCTCATCAGTATACCCACTGACAGCACGGCATTCTCTTTATCAATGCGGGTTTCAACAGGCACTTCTTCGCTGTAAACCACGAAGGACTTGATGGACGTGAGCTTGATTTTCTCGCCCGCAATATAAATGTATTTGCTTTCGGGAAGGACTTTCACCGCGAACGCAGACAGCCCTTTGTTATTGGTCGTCGGTTCAAACGTCACGGCGGCATCTTTTTTGATGAGCTCTGGGTTGGCGACCTTGATCACATGAAAATAACGGTTATCTCCGTTTTCATCTTTGATAAATCCAAAACCTTTGTCTTCAAACCAGGTTGTGATTGTTCCGTTCATCGCCATTACCGCCTAATTAATCGTTCATCATCTCAATTTTTGCAGCGCGCAGTTTAAAGCACAATGCCCGCGCAGACCACGCCTTTGGGTTAAGTGTGGACAATAATTTTCTGCTGCGCGAGGGGATAGCGATATCCTGAAGGCGGCCGTTCGATTCGCCAGTCGGCTGAAAAATGGTTATGATCCGCTCCCACTCGCCATCCGGGCAGCCCGATGTCTACCATTCTCGATACCTTTATCGCCCCGCCGTGCCATGACACGATAGAGATTCTCTATCAGGACGAGCACCTGGTGATTATCAATAAACCCAGCGGGCTGTTGAGCCTTTCGGGGAAGAATCCGCAAAATCTCGACTCCGTGCATTATCGGCTGGTAAAAACCTTTCCTGGCTGCACGCTTATCCATCGGCTGGATTTCGGCACGTCCGGGTTAATGGTGATCGCCCGCAACAAGACGATCAATGCCGCACTTTGCCAGCAGTTCAGCCAGCGTACGGTGACCAAAATATACAGCGCCCTGCTCTGCGGGCATCTTGAGAACAATGAAGGCGTGATCGACGCGCCAATAGCCAAAGATCCGGCGCTGTTCCCGTTGATGTCGATTTGTGCCATCACCGGCAAGCCCGCTCGCTCGCGCTATCGGGTGATCGAGCGTTTTTATCGTGTAGGGGAAGACGGGACGAAACTGCCGCTGACGCGGGTTGAGCTGACCCCAGAAACAGGCCGTACCCATCAACTGCGCATTCACTGTCAGCAGTTGGGCCACCCTATTCTGGGCTGCGATCTATACGGCGGTCTGCTACGGCCAGGGACCGAAAAGACGCCACGGCTGATGCTGCACGCTAGCGAGTTGCACTTTGTTCATCCCATCAGCGAAGAGATCATCAAAGCGCAAAATGCCAGTCCGTTTTAAACGCGAAGAGAAGAATGACGATGCGCCGAAAGCCATTCGGCGCCGTGTTCAGAACAGGCAGGAATGTGTTTGTCGCGGGCTGAAGATGTGATGCGTTTAATCAATAAACGCGGCTTACCACATCAAATCGTCAGGCACTTTAAAGTCAGCATACGGATCGTCCTCATCCTGCTCTTCCTGACTCAGCGCACTGTTTAAAACAATGCTGTTTGCATCGCGCTGGGCAATTTTATCGGCCACAACCGCAGGAATAATGGCATATTCGCTCTCGCCATTTTTATCCGTTGCCAGACGCGCAATCGCCAGGCGGCCGCTGATCAACTGCGCCTGAGTGGTCTTATCAACAAACACTTTTTTAATTAAATTACCGTCGGTGAAGTTAAAACCAATATCACCTTTTGAATCGGTAATTTTATTCATTTCAATAAGCTGTTTAACCTGAGCTTTATATTCTTTCGATAACACAGCCAGTTTTTGCTGTTCGCTCAGCTGCTTATCACGCTCAAGCTGTGACTTTTTATTCTCTTCCACCGCCTCTCTTGCCTCACGGGCCTGAACGCGAGACTTTTTCGCCGTTCGCTGGACTTTGGCCATTTTTTTGCTGCTCACGAGACCCGCTTTTAGCATCTGCTCTTGTAAGGTAAGTTTTGTCATTTTCGCTTCTAAACCTGATGAATAATGAGTGGGATTATACCTGCAATTCTGGAGACTGTACCACTTTACAGGACCCGCGCGCGCAGCGGCTTTCGGAACGCCGGGCACGAATGGCGGTCGTTACGCTCTGTTTTTTCCGACATCGGATTGCCAGTAAAGCGGCATCCCGAACGCTTCAACGAAGTAATCAATCGCCGCCCTGACGTTCAACGGCGGGTGGCGGGTATGGGGATAAATTGCGGCAATACTCTGCGGCTCCGTCTTAATGGAAGTTTCTATCTCCGGCAGCAACGCCACCAGCTCACCGCGCTGTAACCGCTCGCCAATCAACCAGTCCGGGAAAAGAACGATGCCCATTCCCCCGAGCGCCGCGATAAGCAGCGTTTCCGCATTATTGGAAGACAACCGCGGCGTGACCGGATAATGCACCCACGCCCCGCCCGGTTGACGCGCCAGCCAACGGTTTGGGCCGGAAGAGCCACGGTAGACAAGGCATTGATGCCGGGCCAAATCAGCGGGCCCTTCAGGTGCGCCATGCTTTTGCACATACGCCGGTGACGCAGCCAGATGGTAAAACTGCTGGCCGAAAATACGCGCGTGGAAGGAGGAATCAGTCAGCTCGCCGATGCGAAAGATCACGTCGGCAGCATCCTTGTGCGGATCGATATAATCGTCCGTCAGCGTCAAATCCAGGTTCAGTCGGGGATAGCGCTCTGCCAACGCGGGCAGCCAGGGGGCGACGTGCCGCTGCCCAAAAAACACCGGCGCATTCATGCGGATCACCCCGGATGGCTCACGCGTGCGTTCGTCGAGTTCCCGCCGCGCATCCTCCAGACTCCCCGTCACGGTTCGCGCATAGCGGACAAAGAGATGACCACTTTCAGTCGGCATGACCGCGCGGGTATTGCGATAGAAAAGCTGCTGGCCGATCGCATCTTCAAGCTGATGGATAACGCGCGACACCTGAGACGCTGAAATCCCTTCGCGCCGCGCCACCACAGAAAAATTCTGCGTCTCATACACGTCAATAAAAAAGCGCAGCCAGCGGATACTGATGTTGGCGAAATCGTACATTGATGCATTTCCTGCACAGGTGTTTATCGCATTATGGCATTTTTCTCAAGGATGTTTCGCCGTAGTCTTCCCGGCTCGACAACGTGGGACGGTGTGTTATGCAACTGGTATTAATTCTAATGGTGATCGCGGGCGGCATGGGGCTGTCTGTAGAAGCGGGCTTGCTGGGGCCGCTGGGCGGTGAAGTCGGTGATTTGTGGGCGACGTTCAGCGTCTTTGGCGTCGGTGCTGCGCTGACCTTTCTGCTGATGCTGTTTTTCAGCCCGCGCAACAGCCCGTCATTTTTCGCCCAGCCTTCGTGGCAACTTTTGGGCGGCGTGCTCGGCCCGGTCTACGTCATCATTCTGACCGTCGCCACACCCGCGATCGGCGTGGCGATGACCATGATTGGCGTTCTGGCTGGTCAGGTGTTTAAGAGCCTGATTATCGATCACTTCGGGCTGCTGGGAACGCCGCACCGTAAAATTGACAGTAAACGCATCATCGCATTGATGTTTATCATCGCGGCGCTGGTTCTCGTGGCTCAGGGATAACGTAACCTATGACTATTATCATGATTATTTTGGCCGTCATCGGCGGCGCGACGCTCAGCATTCAGGCCGCCATCAATGGGCAGTTGGGCAGTCGAGTTGGGGTGTTCAAGAGTGCATTTCTGACGTTTTCCGTCGGGGCGTTGATTACCGGGCTGCTGATTTTCTTCTTCGAGTCTCCCCACGCGATCAGCCTGCTGGACGTGCCTAAATGGCAGCTATTGGGGGCGATGTTCGGTGTACCGTACATTGTCATCATGGTGCTCGCCGTGCAGCGCATTGGGGCTGCGGTCGCCACCGTCGCGGTGATATTCGGGCAGTTAACCATGAGTATGCTTATCGATAACTTTGGCTGGCTGCACAATCCATCGATTCCATTTTCGATGAGCCGTCTGGGGGCTATTGTGTGCCTGGGCCTCGCGCTGTGCTTTATTTACGCCAGCAGCAAGGCCAAAACAGCGCCGACTAAAAAGTCACTCCGCCACACCGCGACGAACGAATAATCACGTTTTACAGGCAATTAATAAATAGAACTCTACAATGAAGAAACGGGTATACCCGAGACGAAAATAAAGTGAAAGCAGACGTGGTTGGTGACAGCATTTTAAACCGCAACTGATTGATGACCGTTGGCCAACAGCCTTTCTGATAAAACGGCGAATCCGGCTTATGTTAGTGAATAAACGTCTGATCGCCGTGATCTTTTCGGTCACGGTTTTTAGCCTGACCTACGGACTCAGCTCCCCGTTGATCGCCTTTAAGCTGCTCAACGCCGGGGTAAGTGAGAGCGTGATCGGCTTTAATGCCGCTATGCACGCCGTCGGGGTGTTTCTGATTGCGCCGTTTTTACCCGCCTTGTTCCGGCGATTCCGTCCTCTTACGCTCATTGTGGTGTCGCTCTGCGCCATAGCGCTTATTTTTGTGCTGTTCGGCGTCGTCTCGTTCCCGATGTGGTTTTTGCTGCGAATGGGGCTGGGTCTGTTTAGCGAAATCATCATGGTGCAGACCGAAACCTGGCTTAACAGCAGCACGGTTGAACGCGCCAGAGGAAAAGTGCTGGCGCTCTACACCGCCGGTATGTCGCTCGGATTTGCCACCGGACCGCTGATTCTGGCGTGGACCGGCAGCGACGGGAATCTCGCCTTTTACGTCGCCAGCGTTCTGGCTGCACTCGCTATCGTTTTCATTTGCGCTTCCGGGATGCCCCGCGTCGAAGGGCACGAAGAGAATCCCGAATCGCTGCGTAACAGCCTGAAACTGGCCGCGCTTCCGGTAATGGCCACGGTGCTGAATGCCGCGGTGGAAGTGCTGGGAATGAATTTTCTTTCGTTATACGCCATCAAGTTGGGCTGGAGCGAGTCCGCCTCCGCGCTGTTGATTTCGGTGCTGATGTTTGGCGCCATCATTTTACAGCTGCCTATCGGCTGGCTGGCCGACAGAGTCGATCGGCTCAGGCTGATGACCACGCTGGCCTTTATCGCCGCTGCGCTGGCGTTTGTCTGGCCGCATATTCTCGCGTTCCACCTGCTCTCTTACGTCATGCTGTTTATCTGGGGCGGGATTTTCGTGGGGATCTATACCGTCGCGATTACCTGGGTGGGCGAACGGTTCAAAGGCGGTCAACTGGCGGGAATTTACGCAGCGATGTCGGTGGCCTGGGGCGCAGGCGCGCTGGCTGGGCCGCTGTTGGGTGGTTTCGCGATGACGTTTTCACTGCATGGCCTGCCCTGGCTGACCGGCGCGCTGTGTCTTGTTTTTGCGCTGCTGAGCCTCTCCGGCCCGCTCAAAAGTCGTAGCTAAAACCGACGGTTAGCTCGGCAATCGCGTCTTTGTTGACCATTGGGCTATCGGTAATGGTGGACGAGTAAAAACGCCCCGTCACTTCAGCCCAGGTATTCCAGTTTTTTTGCCAGTTATAGTTAGCCGCCAGCGAAACAAACGGAGTGGCGCTGCTGTGAGGCCGCCAGGCGGATAACCCTGATGCCGACGCTTCATCATCCGAGACGCCATAGTAATAGCGGTTTTGCTGCCCGTTGTTCCAGTCCACGCCCGCGATGGGCACCAGCGTAACGCCGCCCCACTGCTTCATGACTATCCACGAAAAATTCGCGGTGACACCTTTGCTCTGATTTAGCGCATCGACGCCAAGCGTGGTCTCAAAACCGCCAACGGGCGTCGTCAGAAGATAACTTGCGCCCGCCAGCATGCTGCTGTGGCGGTTGTTCAAACGGCGCAGCGCGGCGGTGCGCCCTTGAGACGCGTCGTATTGCACGTCGAGATACCAGACCTTGAGCTTCAGCGTGTTGACCGGGTCGTCAACCAGCGTGAACCCCATCTCCGTGCCATCAATGTAAAACGGTTTATACTCCAGGCCGACATACGGCAGCACCCAGTTTTCTGCGTGGCGATCGTTGTACGGCGTGCCGTAGCTCCCGCCCTCCAGGCCCAGCGATACCGCCCCAACCGTTCCCGGCGTGAACACCACCAAAGCCGTCGCGACACACATGCCCACATGCGTTTTCTCTTTTATCAGCATTCGAGCCGCCCTTTTGGTGGTATGCGCGCAAGCGATTCGATCACGCGGGTGCAACGCGATGGTTATAAAGAGGCTGATGATTCAACCTCCACTTTCACTCGGGGTTTGGACAATAGGATCATAATCAGCTCCGTAAAGGGCACGGGCTTGAAGAAGTAGAATCCCTGCATAAAGGCGATGTTATTGCGGTTGAGATATTCCAGCTGCTCCTGCGTTTCGACGCCCTCGGCAACAATACTTATTTTAAGTTTACGCGCGAGATCGAGCACGGAATCCAGGATTCGAGTCGAATCCTCATGGGCGTTCACGCGGCCCACAAAACTGCGATCAATTTTGATGTAATCGATATTCAGATCATAAAGGTAAGAGATCCCGGAATACCCGGTACCGAAATCGTCCAGCGCAATCGCAAAGCCATTTTCATGGAGGATATTCAGGGTCTGGACAAGATGCTCATTAATATCCAGCGGCTCACGTTCCGTCACCTCAATCACCAGATTCAAATCAGGCCGGATAAAACTGTCTTTATATTTCAGGCACTCTTCCACGAAGGAAGGCGCGGCAATATGCGACGCGCTGAAATTAATTCCGATGTGAAACCCTTCGGGTAATTTACTGGCAATGGCATTCATATGAGCCGAGACCTGCGCCATCAAGCTCTGCGTGAGCGGCACGATCAGTCCTGTTTTTTCTGCCACCGGAATAAAGGAGGCCGGCGAAATATACCCGCCCTGCGGATGTTTCCAGCGAGCCAGCACTTCGACTCCGCGCAACGTGCCCTCTTTGCCATTCACGATAGGTTGATAAAAGGGAACGATCTCCTTTCTGAAGATGGCCCGGCGAAGAGACTCTTCCGGCAGCGTATTTTTATTCAGGTATTTGTCCAGCAGGTAAGCGGAGAGACCAGAAATAAGCATTAAAAAAAGTAACACCCCTCCGGCTCCGTCGATTAATTTTTTCAGGCTGAATAACGGCGGCGAGTCGAAATCAATGCTGTAAGGAAAGTCGGTCGCCTGCACGCTTAAATCAGCACGGTGGGCATCGTTAACAGTCTCGACATCACCCGTCATACCCAAAATATTCTTGCCCACTTTTATTGAATACAAAATGCCGTTTAACGGGATATCCATTGCGTCCCGAATATGACTGTCGCTCATGCTGATCATAATGCGGCTTCCGGCATATTCCGTTTGGTAAATCAGCACCGGGCGGTCATTGACCGTGCTTCGCGCAGGCACAAGAAGGAGTGAAGATTTCGGCAGCGCTGCGCTGTTCACCAGCAAGATACGGTTGCCTGGCAGAGAGGAACACCAGACCGCATCCTTTTTGAGAATGACGATGGTTCTAAGATGCGGTTGCAACGCCGCCTCGGTGCCCAGCCGGTACTGGCCTTCCACATCGCACTCGTTGTCAGCCAGCAGCATCGCCGTGCGGGTCGCATGGCGGGCTTCGTCAAGAATGCTATTCATGTTTTTGACCGCATAGCGAGCGCCCGCCAGGCTGTCTACGCGTGCCGAATACCAAATCTGCGTATTAATAATAAAAACACCCAACAGAAACATTGCCACGGCCACAGCGAGGGGGATAAGTGCCTTGCGCATTGATATGTCCTGGGAATGAGAGAGACGAGGACGTCGAAAGTGTCTGATTTATAATTATATTGAGCATGGTCGACAAAATAAAAAATAACCATGCTCCAGGTAGAATTTTCTAACGAAGGCGGACATTTATTAATAAAAGCGGTGCATCCGATCTCATGCTGAATAAAAGGTTTCGTGCAAGTGTCGCCACATCACACGCCCATCCGGACTGATGTCAAACACCGCCGTCGCAAAACGTTGCGTTGTGTTTTGCCCGGGTATTATCTGTCGTTCCGTATAGGTGACCGTCGCTCCCCTTTCGCTTTCTGCGATAATTTGCAGATCGACAATCTCAATAGTTAACCCGGCGCGTGCGCCCAGCTGCGCGCGGAAGAAACGGTTTAACGCATTAAAATCGAAAAATACGCCACTCGGAGGAACCATCGAGAAGTCCTGACTAAAACGCGATAATAAATCATCGCATGTCTCAACAGGCGTTTCGGCATTGCCCAGCCAGGCGCGGATCAGCTCATGCGTATCCAATACTTCTTTAAAATAACGATTCATCTTTGTTCCTGATTAAGGGTGAAAATAATGGTTTTGTTCGCGATGCGCAAACAGCACAACAGCGGAATCACCGCGCTACAAGCCGCTAACACAAAGCTCAAATGCCAGGCCTGGTCTGCGGGCAACCCGGTATCTGCAATCACATTAAACAGCAGGCTGATGAGCGTCACGCCCAGGCAGAAACTCAGTTGGCGGTTAATGTTCCACAACGCGCTGGCATCGGCCAGATCCTCGTTGGCCATCCGAATAAATGCGGCACTTTGCGCCGTACTGCTGCACAAGCTGCTGCCGAATCCCATCAAGATGAACGCGAGCACCGCCACCAGGGTATACGCGGTGTGGCCTATCAGCGCCAGCAGTCCCACGCCCACACTGTGTATCAGGCAACCGGTGATAAACAGCGGACGTGGCCCCAGAACGTTGAAGATCTTCCCCGTCAACGTTATCGCTACGAAAGACGCCAACGCCCACGGGAGCATCATCGCGCCTACCTTCGCGGCTGACATGCCCAACTGGTTCTGCAGGTAAAACATGGCGATCAAATTCACCCCAGTAAAAATACCCGGAACGAACTGATAAATCAGCATTGAGGTCCGGAACAGAGGTTCCTTAATCAGCCGCAGGTTGAGCAATGGACTGGATTTTTTCATCGCGCCACGCACATACCCGCCCATGACGACAATGCCGATTAACAACAGCACCGCACCCAGTTGTGCATGATGCGATTCGCCCAACACGGTCAGCCCGATAAGAATCAACGTTAGCGCCACGCTGGCGCTCGCCAGACCGGACAGATCCAGCCGTACACCTTTTTCGGCAGGGGCATCGGGTTTAAGCCAGCATCTGGCCAGCATCAACGCCACCACGGCGAACGGTAAACTTACCAGAAACACCCATCGCCAGCTCAGGCTGTCAACGAAGAGACCGCCGATGGCGGGCGAGAGCGCGGGCGCCAGCAGCGCCACTAACATCACGGCGGATGACAGTTTTGCCCGTTCATGGCTGCGGTACAGCGCGTAAGTCATCGTCTGACCAATGGGTATCAACAACCCGCCGCCCATCCCCTGCACGCCTCGCCACGCAATAAGCTGAGGAACCGAGAATGACGCACTGACGCCGCAGGTCGCAATAATGAACACCAGCAAAGAGAACATCAGCAAACGCCTCGTCCCAATACGTTTTGCCAGCCAGCTGCTCAGCGGAATCACCAGCGTGAGGCCCAAAATATAACTGTTACTGATCCACGCCAGCTGGCTGACGGGGGCGTCAAATTGCCGACCTATTTCAGGATACGCCACGCTGGCGATAAACATATTCACCAGATCGACAAAGAATCCCAGCAAATAAATGCTGGCAACACGTGCGCGATACGTCATTTCATTCTCACTCAAAACAGCCAGGCCGCGCAGTATAGGCGCATGACGCAACGGGAAAAATCCACGTTTGCGGGTTACACTGTCAACGTATTTTTGACAATTGACTGAGCAGAACGGGCAACAACATGATCAACATGCAGCGTCTTGGGATGTATGTGGCGGTGGTAGACGCCGGAAGTTTCACCGGTGCGGCGCAAACGCTGGGGCTGACCAAAGCCGTGGTGAGCTTCAACATTAAACAGCTGGAGCAGGAGCTTGGGGTTTCATTGCTGACGCGAAGCACCCGCCATGTGGCGACGACGGATGCGGGTGAACGGTTTTATCATCGCTGCCAGCAGTTGCTTCAGGATGCAGAGCGTGTGTTAGACGAAGTCCGAAGCGATCACGGCGGATTAAGCGGGTTACTGCGCATTACCACGACGCCGGAATACGGCGCGCGTGTGGTGGTGCCCGCGCTGGCGGCGTTTGCGGCTCAGTATCCTCACCTGCGCATCCAGCACGTCTCCTCATCAAAAAGTGACAATCTTATTTCCGGCCGCTTTGATGTGGCGATCCGACTCGGCCAACTGGCTGACTCGACTCATCACGCCAGACTTATCGATCAGTTCGATATTTACCCTGTCGCATCGCCCGCCTACCTGGACTCGCTCGGCGAAAAAGGCATCAACACGTTAGAGCAACTTGCCAATGCAAAGTGGATTGCGCACAGCCGCCTGTCCACGCCGTTAAACTGGCAGGTCTTGACGCCTGACGGCCACCACGTGATGTTTGCCGCCCACCAGCCCGTGACGATCATGGCCGACAGCGCCGCCACGCTGCTGGCGTTTTCGCTTAATCATGCCGGGGTGGCGCTGCTTCCTTCGTGGCTCGTGCAAGATGAACTGGCAAAAGGCACGTTGCGCCGGGTACTGCCGGATCACGTTTTCCCCCGCCAGGGCATTTATGCGCTTTACCCCAACACCCGCCATGTCCCTGAAAAGGTGAGAACGTTTATCGACTTTTTGCATAGCCGCGTGAATATGGCGCAACCGAATGAGAAATAAAGGGCAGCGCCTATACTCAAAGCATCCCACTCAACGGAGCGCGCTATGCCATTACCCGACTTCCACTCTTCCGATCCGTTCACTCTGGGCATTGAACTCGAACTGCAGGTGGTTAACCCGCCGGGCTACGATCTCAGCCAGGACTCTTCGGCGCTGATTGCCGCCGTCAAAAACGACATCAAAGCCGGTGAGGTCAAACACGATATCACCGAAAGCATGCTCGAAATCGCCACCGGGGTTTGTCACAACATCGACCAGGCGGCGGCGCAGTTTTCTGCCATGCAGCAGGCGATCCTGCGTGCGGCGGGCGATCAGCATATTCAGATTGCGGGCGGCGGGACGCACCCGTTCCAGAAGTGGCAGCGTCAGGAAGTGTGTGACGATGAGCGGTACAATCACAATCTGGAGCTGTTCGGTTATCTCATTTTGCAGGCGACGGTGTTTGGTCAGCACGTGCACGTAGGCTGTCGAAACGGCGATGACGCCATCTATTTGCTGCACGGCCTGTCGCGCTTCGTTCCCCATTTTATTGCCCTGTCGGCCTCGTCACCGTATATGCAGGGCAGCGATACGAAGTTTGCCTCGTCGCGGCTCAACATCTTCTCGGGGTTCCCGGATAACGGCAAAATGCCGTGGGTGAGCAACTGGCAAGGGTTCGAAGGATTGTTCCGCCGCCTGAGCTACACCAGCATGATCGACACCATCAAAGACGTGCACTGGGATATTCGCCCCAGCCCGCATTTTGGTACCGTCGAAGTGCGGGTGATGGACACACCGCTGACGCTGGCGCACGCCGTTAATATTGCCGGACTGATTCAGGCGACCGCGCACTGGCTGCTGACCGAGCGTCCTTACAAGCACCAGGAGCAAGATTATTTGCTGTATAAATTCAACCGTTTCCAGGCGTGTCGCTACGGTTTAGACGGGCTGCTCACCGACGTGAATACCGGCGAACAGAAAACCATTGCCGAGGATATGAAATGGCTGCTGGATCGCGTTGCGCCCTCCGCCGAAAAGCTGGGGGGCGCAAGCGCGATTGCCGAAATTGCCCTGATGTTAAAACAGGGCAAAAGTGAAGCCCAGCGGATGCGGGACTTTATCGCCGACGGCGGCTCGCTCATCTCGCTGGTGCAAAAGCACTGTGAACTGTGGGCTACTCACCCGTAAGCCGATGCCCCCACTCGCGCAGGCGCTGGAACAGAACAAACAGCGCCGGGATAAAGACGATCCCCACCACGATGGCCACCAGCATGCCGCTGAACACCGTGGTGCCGATGATGCGGCGGCTCTGCGCACCTGCCCCGGTTGCCAGCATCATTGGCAGAACGCCGATAATAAACGACACGGCGGTCATCATCACCGCGCGGAAACGGCGCGACGCCCCTTCGCGTGCCGCATCGACAATCGCCATCCCTTCATGACGCCGTGCACGGGCGAACTCAACAATCAGAATGGCATTTTTCGCCGCCAGCGCAATCAGCAGTACCAGTCCAATCTGCACGTAAACGTCGTTGGCATATCCGGCCATCCATAGCCACGTCAGCGCACCGCCGATGGCGAACAGCACCGAGAGCATGACGCTCGCGGGCAGCGTCCAGCTTTCATACTGGGCAACGAGAAACAGCCACGCCATCACCACCGCCGCCAGCACGATCCAGACCGCCTGATTGCCCGTCTGCTGCTCCTGATACGACATTCCGCTCCACGCGTAGTCATAACCTGCTGGCAGATTATCGACCAGCAACTGGCCCATCGCCGCCATGGCGGTGCTGCTGCTCACGCCCGGCGCGGCAGACCCGCTGACCGAAACGGACGGGAACTGGTTGTATTGCTGCAAAAACGGCGCGCCAACGGTCGGCGTAATCGTCACCAGATTGCTCAAACGCACCCGCTCGCCGTTATTGCTGCGCACGTAAAGCTCGCTGATTTGCTCCGCGCGCTCACGCCACTGCATCTCGTTTTGCATCACCACATGATAAACCCGGTTGTTGATGTTGAAATCTCCAGCGCGTGTGCCGCCAAACGCCGTTTGCAGACTGCTGAAAATCCGTGAAACCGGCACATCCAGACGCGCGGCGCGCTCGCGATCCACGCTCAGCGTCAGCTGCGGCACGTTGCTGCTCCAGGTGGTGAAGACCCGGCTGAGCTGCGGATGCTGGTTGGCTTTCGCCAGAACCTCACGCGTGACGCGCTCAAGATCCGCCGGGCTTTGCCCCGCCTGCGCCTGAATACGCAGATCAAATCCAGACGCGTTACCCAGGCCAGGCAGCGTTGGTGGCGCAAAGGTCATGATCGTCGCTTCCGGCAGCGCCAACAGCTGGCGTTGCAGCGTACCCATCACCTCATCCAGCGGCGGACGTTCGCTCCAGTCTTTCAGCATCACCGAGATAAACCCGCCGTTGGAGGCGCTGGTACCGTTGAGAAGATTAAAACCCGACACCTGAATCACGTCAGCCACGGCCGGATTGGCCGCAATCAGCTGACGCGCCGTGGACATCACCGCTTCGGTGCGCTCCAGAGACGCGGCCTCCGGCAACTGCACGCTGGCAAAGAAATAGCCCTGGTCTTCCTGCGGCAGGAAGGCTTTTGGCATGGCGGTAAAGCTGAAAACCACCACTGCCGCTGCGCCTGCGGTGGCGATAAGCGCCAGCAAAGGCCGATGATTCAATACGTTGACGCCACGCGCGTAAGCATCGCGCGTGGCGTCAAGACCGCGATTAAAACCACGGAAAATCGCTGCCGGACGCGCGGGACGCGGGCGCAACAACATGGCGCACAGCGCGGGCGTCAGCGTCAGCGCCACCACGCTCGACAGCGTCATGGCGGTGGAAAGCGTCACCGCAAACTGGCGGTACAGCTCGCCAACAATACCTGGCAGCAGCGCCACCGGAATAAACACCGCCAGCAGCACCAGCGTGGTGGCGATCACCGGTCCGGCAATCTGGCGCAGCGCAAGCGCGGTGGCCGCCGTCCGGCTTTGCCCTTCGGCCATCAGGGTTTCGACGTTTTCGACCACCACAATTGCATCATCCACCACCATCGTCAGCGCCAGAATAATGGCAAACAGGCTCAGCGTGTTGGCGGAATAGCCCAGCGCATACAGCACGGCGAACGTGCCGATGAGCGACACGGGGATCGCGATGGCGACAATCAGCGTCGCGCGCCAGCTTTGCAGGAACAGAGAGACAATCACCACCACGGCCAGCAGCGTCAGCGCCAGCGAGACACCAATCTCTTTGATAGTGGCGGCCACAAACTCGGTGGTGTCGAATTTCACTTCATAGGTAAGATCCGCCGGGAAACGGGCGGACAGGCGCTCAAGCTCGCCGCGCACCGCTTCCGCCACCCGCAAGGCGTTGGCCGACGGCGTGGGATAGATGCCTAAATAGGCGGAATCATGGCCGTTAAGCTGCGCGCCGGAACTGTAGCTGCGCGAACCCAGCTCGATATTCGCGACGTCTTTCAGGCGCACCAGTTGCCCCATTTCTCCGGCGCGAATAATGATATCGCCAAAGGCGTCGGCTTCGTTCAGCCGCCCCAGCCCGTTGATGGTCAGCGTTTGCTGTTGACCGTTAAACACCGGCGGCGTGCCGACCTGCCCCGCCGCGCCCTGCACGTTCTGCTCGCGCAGCGCCTGCGAAATATCATCCGTCGTCACGTTCAGAGCATTCATGCGATCCGGACGCAGCCAGATGCGCATGCTGAAATCACGTGCACCAAAGATCTGCACTTGACCCACGCCCGGCAGACGCGCCAGCGCTTCGCGGATTTGCGTGCTGGCGTAGTTACTGACAAACAGCGGCGAATGGGTTTGTTCCGGTGAGTAAAGGCTTACCCCCATCATCAGATTGGTGGCGCGCTTGCGCACCTGAACGCCGTTTTGCTGCGCATCGGCAGGCAGTTGCGCCACGGCCTGCGCCACGCGGTTTTGCACGTCGATCGCCGCCAAATCCGCGTCGGTTCCCGCCGCAAAAGTGATATTCAGGCTGTACGCGCCTTCATCGGAACTGGTCGATTCCATATACAGCATGTGGTCCACGCCGTTGATCTGCGTCTCCAGCGGCGTAGCGATGGCCTCCGCCACATCAGCCGCACTGGCGCCCGGCCAGCTCGCGCTGACATTCACCACTGGCGGCGTGATCTGCGGATATTGCTCCACGGGGATCAGCTTCAGCGCGATAGCCCCAAGCAGGGTGATCACCAGCGCAATCACCATGGCGAAACGCGGGCGTTTAATGAAAAACGTCAGCATAGTAGCTCCTTACTTCGCAACCTGAACGGCAACACCGGGCTGCAAGCGCTGCGCGCCGTCAGTGACCACGCGCTCATTCGGCTTTACGCCGCTTTGCACAATAAACTGCTGGCCGATTTGCCCCCCGAGGGTCAGCGCGCGTTTTTCTGCCTTGTCACGATCGCTCACGACCCAGGCGTAAAAACCACCGTCGTTTTGCTGAACCGCGGCCGCCGGAATCACCAGCATCTGCT
The DNA here is from genome assembly GCF_045627565.1 of Lelliottia sp. Classification (NCBI taxonomy): domain Bacteria; kingdom Pseudomonadati; phylum Pseudomonadota; class Gammaproteobacteria; order Enterobacterales; family Enterobacteriaceae; genus Lelliottia; species Lelliottia sp. Next base: position 183,083 of record NZ_JAZQNX010000005.1, read on the forward strand.
GCTCGTTCTGCGGTCGCAGAAACACATTCACGTTGCCGCCAGGCAGCAGGCGATGCTGCGGGTTGACGAATTCGGCGCGAAGCATCACGCTCGCGGTGCGGGGATCGATGCGGTTATCCACCGAGGTCAGCGTGCCGTTTACCCGCTGGTCGCCGTTCGCTATTTGCGCCAGCCACGCGCTTTTCATGGCGCTGAGATCCGCGTGTGCTCCAGCTTTCGCCGCAAAGACGCCCTCTTCGACAGCAAAGGCGACACGCACCGGATCGAGCTGGACGATCTCGACCAGCACACCGCTTGCCGGATTGACCAGACTGCCGGTGTGGAACTGGCTGTGCCCCATCCGTCCACTGATGGGTGCGGTGATCCGGGTAAAGCCGAGCGTGACGTTGCGGGCCTCAAGGCGCGCTTTGGCCTGTTCGAGCGCAGCGCGTGCCAAGTCACGCTGCATCAGAGCGTTATCGACGTCGTGTCGGCTGATGGCGTTGCTGGTGCCGAGGCTTTGAAAGCGCGTGAGCTGTTGCTGCGCCTGGCGTAGCGTGGCTTCAGCGCTCTTTACTTCGGCCTGCGCCAGTCGCACCGCCGCGCGCGGTTCAGCGTCATCAAGTTCAAAAAGGACGTCGCCTTGTCGGACGTATTGCCCGTCGCGGAAATGAACCTGGGTGATCACCCCTTCCGTGCGAGCGCGAAGTTCAACGGTGTGGATCGCCTCGACGCGGCCAGGGATCTGGCGTTCGGCGGCGTGATCCGTTTGATTAACGGTGGCGACACGTACCGGAATGGCCGCAGCCACGGCGGTTTGCAGGGTGCAGGCCAGGAACGCGCAGGCCGTGGCGATGCGCAGGAAAGTCGTTTTCATGGAAGTGCCTCGTTGAAATCCCTCACCCCGGCCCTCTCCCAGAGGGAGAGGGAGGTTAACATCCCCGCATTCCGCAGTGAGCGTGGTTAGAGTTCCCTCTTCCACATCTGTGTGATCAGAGTTCCCTCTTCCACATCTGTGTGATCAGAGTTCCCTCTCCCTGTGGGAGAGGGTTAGGGTGAGGGCAAAGGTTATGCAGCCTTACGGAACCGGCGCGTCAGTCGCTTCTCGATCTCGACGATAAAGAACATCGCCCCGGCAATCACCAGCGTAATGCCCCAGTAGCGCAGCGGCAGCGCTTCGGTGCCGAACAGCATCTGCATAAACGGCAGGTAGATAATCGCCAGTTGCAGCAGAAGCAGCACGCCCGTTACCAGCCAAATCCCTTTGTTCGCCAGCAGACCCCGGTTCAGAGAGAAACCGTTGGTGTTACGGCAGTTGATCATGTAGACCCACTGCGCGCTCACCAGCATTTGCAGCAGCACGGTGCGGATGAACTCGGCGCTGTGGCCGCGCGGGGCGAGCCAGGCTTCGAGGGCAAACGCCGCAATCGCAATCAGCGTACCGACGAACGCCACACGCCAGACCGCAAAGGCATCCATCACGTGCTGGCCGGTCTGACGCGGCGGACGCTTCATGATGTTGCGCTCGGCGGCTTCAAAGGCCAGGCCGAAGGAGAGCGTGGCAGAGGTCGCCATGTTCATCCACAGAATCAGCACCGGCGTCAGCGGAATGATATTTCCCGCCAGCAGTGCAATCACAATCAGCAACCCCTGCGCCAGGTTGGTTGGCATGATGAACAAAATGGTTTTCTTCAGGTTGTCGTAGACGCGACGCCCCTCTTTGACCGCGCTGGCGATGGTGGCAAAGTTGTCATCGGTGAGCACCATGTCAGCGGCCTCTTTGGTCACTTCCGTGCCTTTGATGCCCATGGCGATGCCGACATCCGCCTGACGCAACGCCGGCGCATCGTTCACCCCATCTCCGGTCATGCCGACGATTTCACCTTTCTGCTGCAAGGCCCTGACGAGGCGCAGCTTATGCTCCGGGCTGGTACGGGCGAAAATGTCATATTCCACCGCCGCCTCTGCCAGCTCGGCATCGTCCATGTGCTCCAGCTCATAGCCCGTCACCGCCTGCGCGCTGTTGGTGATGCCCAGCATCTGACCAATGCTCATCGCCGTTTGCGGGTGGTCGCCAGTGATCATCTTCACGCGAATCCCGGCCTGCTGACAGGCGTGGATGGCGTCGATAGCCTCCGGGCGCGGCGGATCCATCATCCCCGCGATACCCAGGAAAATCAGACCGTTTTGCAGATCGTCATGACTCAGCGCCTGCTGCCCCGCTGGTGCGGGTTTAAAGGCCGCGGCAACCATACGCAGGCCCTGACGCGCATAGCGCTCCATTTCGGTTTCCCAGTACGCGCGGTTAAACGCTTCGGCACCAGTGCGGGTTTGCTGCTGGTCGCACAGGTCGAAAATCACGTCCGGCGCGCCGGTGATAAGGATTTGCTCTTCACTGCCAATCTGATAGTGAGTGCTCATGTACTTGTACTGCGAGTCGAACGGGATTTTACCGATAAGCGTGGTCACGACAGGTGCGAGATTCGCTTTCGCCGCCAGCACTTTCAGTGCGCCTTCGGTCGGCCCGCCGGTGATGCCCCACAGGCCGCGCTCATCCTGCATCATCTGGCTGTCGTTGCAGAGATCAATGGTGCGAAAATAGTGCTCCAGCACCGTTCCCTGCTGGATTTGCACCGGCTCGTCGCTGCCCTCCAGACAGATATCGCCCACCGGCTCGTAGCTATTCCCTTCGACGCGATAGCAGCTGTCAGCGGTGATAATCGCTTTGACGGTCATTTCGTTCATGGTCAGCGTGCCGGTTTTATCGGAGCAGACCACGGTCATCGCGCCCAGCGTTTCCACGGTTGGCAGCTTGCGGATGATGGCCTTTTTGCTCGCCATCGCCTGCACGCCGAGGGACAAAATAATGGAGATAATCGCAGGAAGACCTTCCGGAACGGACGCTACCGCGAGGCTAATCAGGGACAGCAGCAGCTCGCCCAGCGGAATATCACGCAACAGCATGCTGAAGACAAACAGCGCGGCCATCATTACCAGAATCAGCGCGAATATCGCTTTGCCGAGTTTGTCCATCTGCACCAGCAGCGGCGTACGGTGCTTTTCGATGCCCGCCATCATCTGATTGATGTGACCAAGCTCGGTGTCTTGCCCGGTGGCAATGACTACGCCCACACCGCCACCTGCGCTCACGGTCGTACCGGAGAAGACCAGGTTGGTGCGATCGCCCAGCGATAATTCACCGGTCAGGGGAAGAATATGTTTATCCACGACCGTGGATTCGCCGGTCAGAATAGCTTCTTCTACGCGTAAATTATGCGCTTCAATGAGACGCATATCGGCAGGAATTCGGTCCCCCGCACGCAGAACAATAATATCGCCCGGGACAATATCGGTCGTTTGAATGGTTTCGTGTGCCCCATTTCGAATAACCCGCGCTTCACTCGAAAGCATATTTCGAATACTTTGTAGTGATTTCTCGGCGTTACTTTCCTGAATATGGCCAATTAATGCGTTGATCACCGCCACACCTAAAATGACCAGCGTATCGACCCAATGGCCCATGAGCGCGGTTAATAATGCTGCCGCTAACAGAACATAAATCAGCACATCGTTAAAATGGGCCAGAAAACGCAGCCATGCCGGTTTGCCTTTTTTCTCTGGCAACGCGTTGGGGCCGTACTGCTGCAATCGAGCCTGAGCTTCATCACGGCTCAACCCATTGGTGTTACTCTTTTTTTCTGCGAGAACCTGCTCAACCGTCTGGTGGTAAGGCCGATTTTCGGTGTTCATTTTGTTGGTCATAGATACATTTCCTTTAATATCCGGTGGACGTAAGCCTGAATTCCTTTCTGGCTTTAATTATTCAACTTTTACTCTTTTTAACGCTTGCAGAGTTATTTTCAGCATCGCAATATAATGACAGTTGCGTAATTAAATTCTGTGGGTCATTATTTCGATAAGATGATTTTTGCAAAATGTTTCTAAACGATAACTAAACGAGGGATAGCATGTTTGGGATTAATAGCACGCGGCGTCTGGCTTTGTATGTCGTTGTTGCAATTGTTATTGCGACGTTAATTGGGTATAGCACATATACGTTTGTAAAATTCTTCGCCTGAGCGTGACAATAATTTACATAACGACAGAGTAATTTAATTGCGGTGGCGTAATTAAATTAATTCGCGAATATTTAACGGGTCATTCAGGGTTTATTATCGGAAAGCGTTAATCCGGGTGGATATTGCTTTACGTTGCAAGATGCCGGACAATAACTTTTTTAACTGATGATTAACATTAATATGAAGCACCCGTTAGAGTCACTGTTAACGGCAGGAGGCATTTTGCTGATGGCACTGCTCTCCTGCCTGCTGCTCCCCGCGCCCTCTTTTGGACTGGCTGTCGCGCAGAAACTGGTCGCACAGTTCCATCTGATGGATTTGAATCAGCTTTACACGATTGTGTTCTGCCTGTGGTTTTTACTGCTCGGCGCCGTAGAATTCTTTGTGCTGCGATTCGTCTGGCGCCGCTGGTTTTCACTGGCCGCGTAAGCCGCTGAAATCACGCATCCCGTGGATTAGCGCTTCACACCAGGCCGCATAATCATGGCCGCTTGACCACGGATGGAAGCTCACGCGATAGCCTTTCTCACGCAATACCTGTTCGAACGCCCCGGTATTGCGATAGATCCCCCCGCCCGGCCCGGTCGTTTCGAATCGCCCAGCCTGCAACCAGAAATGAATCGGATACTGCGGGGACTGCGCATACTGACGCGTCAGCCATCCCGGCGCTTCGCCTTTCGGCGCCCACCAGTACGAACCGGACAAACTCAGAACGTTACCAAACAGCTGCGGGTAGCGCAGCGCCACCCACGACGACGCAATGCCGCCGTAGCTTGAACCTGCCAGAACCGTTTTTTGACGCTGCATCGCTATTCCCTGTCCACGCAGCCACGGCATTAGCTCTTGCCCCATAAAGTCGGCGTAATCGGGATTGGGCGGAAGCTCTTTGCCGCGACGGGCATGATCGAGACTGTCGATAAAGACCACGTTAATCGGCGGCACATGGTGACGGGCGATCAGCCCATCCAGCACGTTGGCAAAGTGGTATTCATCCTGGTAAATCTGCCCGTCGAACAGGATCAGCGTCCAGCGCGCGGGCGGTGTCCCACGCGGTTGGTAAATCATCACTTCCCGCGCGTTGCCCAGTATTTTGCTGGTAAATGCGTGTCGTGTGAGCGAACCGTGAGCCAGCGGCTGTGCGGCGGCCGCAGCGGAGCAGTAGCGCACGGGGCTGAGATCTAGCAGCGAATAACGATTCCAGCGATCCGCTTTTTGATCGCCAAAGGTTTGCGGGTTAAGCGGATCGGCCTGCGCGCTGACCAGAATGGCACGGCGCTGATCGCGGGCGCTGCCTTCGATACGCGGGACATCTGGCGCAAGTTTGTACTGCATCAGCGTATCAGCCGGCACAACGTAGCTGCGAAACCAGACGTCGGTTTTCCCCAGGCGGAACAGCGGATCGTGATCGCCCGCGGGCGATCCGAGAATAAACACGTTATCGCGCGCACCGCGCCATAAAAACGTGATGCGCTTATGGGTAACATCGAACGGCTCCACCATCGGCGTTCCCTGCCGAATTTGCGCCTGCCAGAACGCATCAGTATTTCCACCGGCAGCAATCGTTTTAGCCAGTTTTTGCAGCGTCGGGCTTTCCGGCTCAATCATCTGTGTGCGTGGTAACGGCGCGGTTTCTTTCATTTGCCACTGAAAATGCCACGGCTTGCCCGCTTCGCCGTGCAACACCAGCGAGGTATTTTGCTGAACAGGAAGTGCAAAAAGCAGAGAGTGCTCGCCATCCGCCGGGCCATTTTCAATCAGCGTGCGGATACGGCGGTTTTTGCCGTCCAGCAGACGAGCATCCGTCACGCCGTGCAGCGTTGCGGAGACATAGTTTTCACCGAGCGCGGGCAGGATAAAACAGACCTCGCCGCTGGCATCAAATTTCCCGTGCTGCTCGCCCTGAATGGAAGGGTGTTCACACGTCGCCGCCAGCGCTGGCAGCGTACTTATCCCTAATAACAGCCCACTCCATGCCCTCTTCATTCACACCCGCTTCCTGTAAAAATTTGTTACTTACGCTAATGCAAATGGGAATGATTTGCAATATCATCCTATCCGTTAAAGGGTGTTATGCCTGATTTTTAGCCACTTCAAATCAGGCATTTTATGGCGATAGCAACCAAGGAAGTTCAATTAACATGTTTAATAAGAATAAGATAATGCAACTCTGGCTGTTGAGTCTGGCCACCGTTAGCGTGGCCGCGCAGGCGCAAACCAAAGAAGAAACCATAGTAGTAACGCAGGGCGTCAGCGAAGAACCAACCGCGCCGGTGAAAGGGATCGTGGCGACCAAAACGCTCTCCGCCACCAAAACCAGCGCAGATATTGTGAAAACGCCGCAGTCGGTTTCCGTGATCACGCGTGACCAAATGGAGCAACTGGACGTCACGTCGGTGTCCCAGGCGCTGCGCTATTCCGCAGGGGTGTTCACTGAATATCGCGGCTCGTCGAACCGTAACGATGAGGTGTTTGTGCGCGGTTTTAGCTACGTGCCCAAGTTCCTCGACGGGCTGAGCTTTGGCGCGACGGCGTCGTCACAAACCGGTTCCGTTGATCCATGGCTGCTCGAACGTGTCGAGCTGGTCCGTGGCCCGGCGTCCGTCTTATTTGGTCAGGTTAACCCAGGCGGCTTGATCAGCATGACCAGCAAACGCCCCACCAGCGAGCCGATTCACAACGTGCAATTCCGCACCGGGAATCACGATCTGGCGGAAGGCGCGTTTGATTTTGGCGGGCCGCTGAGCGATGACGGCCGCGTGCTGTATCGCGTAAACGGTATCGCCCGCACCCAGCACAATCAGGTAGAAGATTATAAAGAAACGCGCATGGCGATTGCCCCGGCGATCACCTGGTATCCGAACGATCAAACGCGCTTTACCCTGCTGACAAGCTATCAGAAAGATCCCGACGCCGGTTATCGCAACTTCCTGCCAGCGTACGGCACGGTGACCAGCGCGAATGGCCGCTATATTCCGCGCGACTTTAACGTCAGCGATCCGGATTACAACCAGTCCTGGCGCGAGCAGACCATGATCGGCTACGAGCTGGAGCACCAGTTTGCCGATAACCTCACCTTCCGCCAGAACGCGCGTTACGCGTCCATCAAGCAGAAATACCGCTATCTGGTATACGCGAACAGCGCGGCGGACAGCACGGTGCTGACCCGTCGCGCCCAGCACGAAGAGCGCACCACCAATGAGTTTGGCATTGATAACCAGCTCGAATCCCTGTTTGCGACGGGCGATGTCAATCACATCCTGCTCGGCGGTCTGGATTACAAAACGTCGAAAGATAAGCAATTGCTGGAGCGCGGGATGGGCGCGAAATATAACCTGGACTGGACGAACCCGGTTTACGGCATTAACGTCGATGAAAGTACTTTCAGCACCGCCACCGACGAACAGCAAAATCTTGATCAGATGGGGCTGTATCTGCAGGATCAAATGAACTGGAATAACTGGGAGTGGTTGGTTTCCGGGCGCTACGACTGGACCGAAGTGCGCACCACCGATTTTGACGGCGGCACGCAAACTCAGCAAAACGACAATAAATTCACCTGGCGCACCGGTCTGCTGTACGCCTTTGATTTTGGTCTGTCGCCGTACATCAGCTATAGCACGTCGTTTGAACCCAGCCTGCAAACTAACCGTGCGCCGGGCGTGGCACCGTTTAAACCGACGACCGGTAAGCAAACCGAAATTGGCTTGAAGTATCAGCCGGTCGACTCCACGCTGATGACGCTGGCGCTGTACGATCTGACCCAGAGCAACGTGGCGACGTACAACAGCGCCGAAGGCTGGTTTGAAAACGCGGGTGAAGTGCGTTCGAAAGGGGTGGAAGCAGAAATTCACTCCACGCTGATGGACAGCATCAACCTGATCGGCTCATACACCTACACCGACGCAGAAACCCAAAGCACCACGGTGGCAGGAACCGAAGGTAAAACGCCCGCGCGTATCCCAACGCATATGGCGTCGGCTTTCGCGAGCTACACCGTACCTGGCGGCGCGCTGAAAAGCCTGACCGCAGGCGTGGGGATGCGTTACATCGGCACCAGCTATGGCGATGCGAAAAATACCTTCAAAGTGGGATCGGTGGATCTGTATGACGCGATGGTGAGCTATCAGTTGGGCGAACTGAACAGCAGCCTGAAAGGGGCGAGCGTGCAGTTCAACGTCAATAACGTGGCGGATACAAAGTACGTGGCGTCGTGCGCTAGCGATACGGCGTGCTTCTACGGCATTGGCAGGACGATGACCGCAACGGTGAATTACAGCTGGTAAAGCGAGCGGTCTGGGCCCCTCACCCTAACCCTCTCCCCAAGGGAGAGGGGATCGTCGGTGCGACCTTTTATTCCCTCGCCCTTTTGGGGAGAGGGGATCGTCGGTGCGGTCTTTTATCCCTCGCCCTTTTGGGGAGAGGGGATCGTCGGTGCGGTCTTTTATCCCTCGCCCTTTTGGGGAGAGGGGATCGTCGGTGCGGTCTTTACCCCCTCGTCCTTTGAAGTAGGGATTTGTTTCCCCTAACCCCTTTGGGATGAGGGGTCGTTTCAGTGCGTCTGGCTATGATTTTCTTTGCGGTACGCGCCAGGCGGCTGGTTGAACGTACGCGTGAAAATACGGGTAAACGTCTGCTGAGAATCAAACCCGTAGCGCAGACAGATGTCGTACACCCGCTCATCCGATTCACGCAGATCCTTCGCCGCTAGCAGCAATTTACGCTCGCGAATATAACGCCCCAGGCTTTCGCCTTTGTATTGCATAAACAGACGCTGCAAATGCCATTTGGAATACCCCGCGTGGCGAGCGATCTCTTCAATGCGCAGCGGCTGATGAAGATTATCGTCAATCCATTCGACGATAGTATCGATGACCTGAGCGGAAATGGTCATGCTGCTCTCCCCCTCTATTGCGTGATTAATCATTATTCCCACCACTCACGAAATTGCTGCGTCGCATCATTAACATGCACAGGCTCACCCAATTCAGGGGTCAGCAAACGATAATTTTTGTCCTGACTGGCGCGCGTCAGCTGAATCACCGGATCGTTCCAGGTGTGTTTCGCCAGCACAAATCGCCCGTAATGCCCCGGCACCACCGCTTTAGCGTTGATGTCCGCCGCGGCCTGCGCCGTCTGTTCGGGCAGCATATGAATGTATTTCCAGTCCTGGTCGTATTGTCCGTTTTCCATAATCGCCAGATCGACCTCGCCAAACTGCTCGCCGATGGCCTTGAAGTGCGGGCCATAGCCGGAATCACCGCTGTAATAAATTTTCTGCTCAGGGGTAACGAACATAAAGCTCGCCCACAGCGTCTGATTGCGCTTCAGCCCGCGTCCGGAGAAATGACGCGCCGGAAGCACATGAATCATGAGGTCATCGTTAATGCGTACCGTCTGATTCCAGTCGCGTTCGTCAATTATTGATGCGTCCATACCCCAGTAACGCAGGTGCGATCCCACGCCAAGCGGCGTTACTACGCGCTTCACTTTGGGCATCAGCGCTTTTAGGGTGGCGTAATCGAGATGGTCATAATGGTCATGCGAAATCATCAGCAGGTCGATTTCCGGCATGTTTTCGGCACGCCACGGATATTCCCCGGCGAAGGCTTTGTTCAGGAACGAAAACGGCGCCGCGTAGTTGCTGAAAACCGGATCGATGAGGATGCGTTTGCCCGCCAGCTGTAAATACCAGGACGAGTGGCCGAGCCAGACCAGCGTGTCCTGTTCCAGCGGCAGGCTGGCCAGATCGGTGTTGACAAGCGGCAACGGTTGCGCAGGACGTGCGTTTTCGCGTTTGGTGACAAGAAATTCCCACCACGCCGCCAGCATGCTTTTGTCGCCGCTGTAGCCCGGCGTCGGGAGTTGGTTATGGAACTGCCCGTCGCGATAATGCGGCGAAGCCTCAATTTCACTAAGCTGCTCACCCTGCGGCGGCTGGCCAAATCCGGCATTCAGTACAAAGGGTAAACTTGCCGCGGACGCTATAATCATGACAAACACCATGCTGATTAGAAGAGGCTTTTTCATATCCTGACCCGACTACGCGCCCCATCCGATGGTTTACGCGGGTTAAACTTGATTATGAGTGAGTAAGCACTCATTATAGATGTGATGAATATATCGTCAAGACGTTTTCGATCTTTGACATTCCGCGTTGCAGCGTGGAAGAGAGCATGTTTCAATCGTGGTTTTTGTAAATTTGATGCACACAATCATTCAACCTGAATCAGCGCGGCCAGGGAGAAAACCTCAGAAACACATAACGAGTGTGACTGAGATTTTCGAGCAACGCCAACGCAGAGCCAGAGTGAAGGATGACGTGTATGGAGGAGAATGAGTGGCACGTCCGAAGAGTGAAGATAAACGACAAGCGTTACTGGAAGCGGCAACTGTGGCCTTTGCGCAGTCAGGCGTTGCGGCGTCGACCGCGCTGATCGCCCGAAACGCGGGCGTTGCTGAAGGCACCCTGTTTCGCTACTTCGCGACCAAAGACGATCTGCTGAATGCCCTCTATCTGCACCTGAAACAGGACCTGTGCCAGACCATGCTGGCGAATCTCGATCGCGCCCTGAGCACGCCGAAAGAACATACCCGCAATATCTGGAACAGCTACGTTGACTGGGGGATCCGCAATCCGATTGCCCACGGCGCAATCCGCCAACTGGGCGTGAGCGAGAAAATCAACGCCGAAACCGAACAGGAAGTGCATGAAATGTTCCCGGAACTTCATGAGCTGTGCCGCCGCTCGGTGCGCCAGGTATTTATGTCAGACGAATTCCGTACCTTTGGCGATGCGATTTTCTTATCGCTTGCCGAGACGACGATGGCGTTCGCCACCCGCGATCCGTCGCGCGCGGTAGAATTTAAAGCCCTCGGATTTGAATCAATGTGGCGCGCAATCGCCATCGAGGATGTGAATGGACAGTAAGTCACTGAAGGAACACGCGCATCGCGTGGCGCTGGAACTGCCTTTTATCGAGCACTGCTGGCCGTTTGGCCCGGAGTACGATGTGTTTAAGGTCGGCGGCAAAATTTTCATGCTCACCGCCGTTTCCCACGGGCGTCAGCACGTCAGTCTGAAATCCGATCCTGAAAAATCCCTGCTTAATCAGCAAATTTACCGTGGTATTGAACCCGGTTATCACCTGAACAAAAAGCACTGGATTTCGATTTACGCCGCCGATGATATCACTCCGGACCTGGTCACCGATTTGGTGCTCGATTCCTGGAATCTGGTTGTCGATAAGCTGCCTAAAAAAGACCAAAAACGCATTCGACCAGTCTGATTGTTCATTTCAAACGAACAGGGTAAGCGCATTTAACGCACTTATCTTTTCCCGCTTACGCTTGTATTCTGCTTTTCTTTCGCGCCCGCGCATGGGCGAATTTCACTCCAGGAGCCGTTATGGATATCATTTCCGTTGCCCGCAAGCGCCACTCAACGAAGGCGTTCGACCCAACGTTCAAACTGACTGCAGAACAAGCAGAAAAAATTCAAACTCTGCTGCAATTCAGCCCGTCCAGCACCAACTCTCAGCCGTGGCACTTTATCGTGGCCAGCACGGAAGAAGGTAAAGCACGCGTCGCAAAATCGGCAGCGGGCACTTTCGTGTTCAACGAACGCAAAATGCTCGATGCATCGCATGTGGTCGTATTCTGCGCCAAAACCGCAATGGACGACGCATGGCTTGAGCGCGTGGTGGATCAGGAAGACGCCGATGGGCGTTTTAACACGCCAGAAGCCAAAGCCGCCAACCACAAAGGCCGCTGCTACTTCGCGGATATGCACCGCGTTGATCTGAAAGATGACGATCAGTGGATGGCAAAACAGGTTTACCTGAACGTCGGCAACTTCCTGCTGGGCGTTGGCGCACTGGGTCTGGACGCCGTACCGATTGAAGGCTTCGACGCCGCGATCCTCGACGCCGAATTTGGTCTGAAAGAAAAAGGCTTCACCAGCCTGGTGGTTGTGCCCGTGGGCCGCCACAGCGTGGAGGATTTCAACGCCTCCCTGCCGAAATCCCGCCTGCCGCTGAGCACCATTATCACCGAGTGCTAATCGCTTTTGGCACGCCGTTCTGCGGTGTGCCAAATCTTCTCGGCATATCGCCCGATCACCGCCAACGACCCCGCCAGAATCAGGAAGAAAATCACTTTATTCATCCCATCCCAGAAATATTCGAAATAACGGGTATACAGGTTGATTGCCAGAAACGTCAGGCCAAAACCGCGCAGCATACCGTCGTCCGTTTTCAGGCTGATGTAAATACACACCACCGCTGCGACAGCGAACAGCAGCGCCCACGGAAGTAACGCCTCGCGCGTCATGCCGTACCAGCTATCGATATCGTAGTTGCCGAAAATCGACATGATCCACAGCGCGACGAATAAGTACGTCAACCCCATCGCTTTGCTGGTCGTGTACAGATTGCGCTGTTGGAGCATCGCGCGCAAAACCCAGCACAACGCCAGCAGCGCGCCGCCGAAGAAGATAAAGCGCACCGGATAATTCATTCCGAGCCAGTATGCACCCCAGCCGGACATATACCCCGTTTCCGCACCAAACCAGTTGCCGAGCGATAGCAAGAAGAACAGCCACACCAGCCCCGAGCGCCCAAAGAATCCTACCAGACCATACACCGCGCAGCCCGCCAGGAAGAGCGGCGCAATGTGCCCGCTGCCGTTATCCAGCCGTTCACCCAGTTGCCACAGCGCGATGGCGGTAAACAGGACGCCGAGAAACAAAATCGCTTCGGTAGAGTAATGCCACTGGGTTTCACGCCGCTGTCGGCTGAATCCCCAAAGATAAAACACGACAGCCAGCATGGCGGGTAATCCGATACGGGCGAGTGAAGAAAAAGCAAAGAATTCGATAATGCGGGCCATCATCTCGCTGTCAGCAAACAGGCTACCAACGGCGATAATCACGCAGGCGAGCGCAGTCCAGAAGGCGTAACGGCTGAGGCGTTGCCAGTCCAGCGTCACGCGTTTTAAGGTGCCAGCCAGGCGCAGATGTTCCTCATTGCTGAGCGTGCCATCCTGTTCCCATTCACTGAGTGCGCGGCGGAGCAGACGCTCTTGTTTGCGGGTGACGTTCATCATTTTCCTAATTTTTATGCAGTTACTTGCGTACTACAGCCTGTTCCGCCAGCCACGCCAGCACTTTTTCCCCTTCATCATCGACGGGTAAATAGACCAGCAGCCGCGAGCCGTTGCGCGGCGCGGAATACCAGTACATCTGCTGCAAATGAAAATCGCCCAGCTGCGGATGGGTAAAGAGCTTCAGCTGATTTTCAACCCCACGCACGTCATAGCCCTGATGCCACAAGGCTTCGAACTCTTCTGAGACCGCAAAAAACCGTGCCAGCTTGGCTTCCCACAGCGGATCGCCGCGATGCTCCGCCATTGCCGCGCGGAAATAGGAGACAAAAATCGGCAGCGCGTCGGCGCGCTTGCCAAGTCGGCTGCGCCACGCGGGGTGAGTGAGAAAAAGGTAAATACAGTTGCGGTCTTCTTCGGGGATCGCGTTGAAATCCACGCCCATCAAATGACCAAAACTGTCATTCCACGCCACAATATCGAAATTCGGTTTCTGAATGCTGGCAGGTTTTGGCATCAACGTGTCGAGTAAACGCCGCGTGCCTTCGCTAATCCCTTCGCAGGGTACCTGCTGCGGTACTTCGCCCAGGGGCAATCCAGCCAGAACGAACAGATGACGCGTTTCGGTGGCGGTGCATTGCAGCGCTTTCGCGACCGCCAGCATAACCACGCTGGACGGGTTCACGTCCCTTCCCTGCTCAAGCCAGGTGTACCAGGTCACGCCGACATCGGCCATCATGGCGACCTCTTCACGGCGCAGGCCCGGCGTGCGTCGCCGTCCACTTCGCGGTAAACCCAGACGCTGCGGATCGAGACTTTCCCGGCGCGCACGTAAAAAAGCGCCGAGCTGCTTGCGGTTGTCATCCTGCAACGAAGATACCGGTTCGGTCATCAGCGTCATACAGCCCCCTGCGTGGTAGTGCCAGTACCAGTATAAGCAAGAACTGGTACCCGTTTTTAATTTCCCTGATGCTACGACCATCTGTTGAATGACGCAATGGAGTTACCATGAATACGTCTGTTGTTTCACCAGGCCGTGCAGGCCTGATATTGCTTTTAACGGGCCAGATGCTGCCGCTGATTGATACGTCGATCACCAACGTTGCGCTGGATTCCATCACGCAATCGCTGCATACCAGTCCGACGCAGCTCGAACTGATCGTCGCCCTGTACGGCGTCGCATTTGCAGTCTGTCTGGCGCTGGGTAGTAAATTGGGCGATAACTTTGGTCGTCGTCGGCTGTTTATGTGGGGCGTTGCGGCATTTGGCGTGGCGTCGTTATTGTGCGGGATAGCGGGAACCGTTGAGCAACTGCTGGCTGCGCGCGTATTACAGGGCGCAGGCGCGGCGCTGATCGTCCCGCAAATCCTCGCGACGCTCCACGTCACGCTGAAAGGCACGGCGCATGCCAAAGCGATCAGCCTGTTTGGCGGCATCGGCGGGATTGCCTTTATCGTCGGGCAGATGGGCGGCGGCTGGCTGGTGTCGGCGGATATCGCCGGGCTGGGCTGGCGGAACGCCTTTTTTATTAACGTGCCGATCTGCCTGGTGGTCCTGGCCTTGAGCCGTTACTACGTCCCGGAAACCCGCCGCGAAACGCCCTCGCGCATTGACTGGCCAGGCACCGCACTGCTGGCCGCTATCCTCTGCTGTCTGCTTTTTCCGATGGCGCTCGGCGCGGAGCTTCACTGGCCATGGTTCCTGCAACTGGCGCTGATTGCGGTGATCCCGCTTGGGCTGTGGATGCGCACCAGCGCGTTGCAAAAACAGCAGCGCGGCGAACATCCTCTGCTGCCCCCGCGTTTGCTCAAACTGACCAGCATTCGTTTTGGGATGCTCATTGCCCTGCTGTTTTTCAGCGCCTGGTCGGGATTTATGTTCTGCATGGCGCTCACGATGCAGTCCGGTCTGGGTATGGCACCGTGGCAATCAGGGAATAGCTTTATCGCACTGGGCGTGGCCTATTTTGTCTCGGCCTGGTATGCGCCAAAACTGATCGCCCGCCACAGCATGGGGCGCATTTTACTGACGGGTTTGACGATACAAATCGCAGGTTTACTGCTGTTAATGGCGACGTTCTGGCGCTTTGGGCAGGCCAATACCGCCTTAACGCTGGCGCCTGCTACCATCCTGATTGGCTATGGTCAGGCGCTGATCGTGAACAGCTTTTACCGAATTGGGATGCGCGACATCAGCAGCTGTGACGCGGGAGCCGGAAGCGCCATTCTGAGCACTTTGCAGCAGGCAACCTTGGGTCTTGGTCCCGCCGTACTCGGCACGTTGTTCCTGATGCTTGAGCGGCATAATGGCGGGCACTATCCGCAGGCGATGATCGGTTTTCTCGGCATTGAAGTGCTGATGATGCTGACGCTGGGCGGTGTTGCGTTGTGGTTGCGCCGCCAGTTGAATGCAGGCCCACTCCCCGCCGCCTCGTAAAATCCGGCATAACGCCTCCAGGTTGCATAATAAAAGCGCAACCTTCATGATAAAAAGGAATATATTCAGGAGACGTTATGCAGGAATTAATTGCTCAGGTTGAAGAACTGGGGATCGAAATTAACCACACCACTTCGCTGGTGATTATCTTTGGCATCATTTTACTGACTGCCGTGATTGTCCACCTTATATTGCATAAGGTGGTTTTGCGTCTGTTCGAAAAGCGCGCGCAGGCCAGTTCCCATTTATGGCTGCAAATCATTACGCAGAATAAATTATTTCACCGTCTGGCCTTCACTCTACAAGGGATTATCGTCAATATTCAGGCTGCGCTGTGGCTACAAAAAGGCAGTGAAGCCGCAGAAATAACCATGACCTGCGCCAAACTGTGGGTCATGGTTTATGCCCTACTGTCGTTCTTCTCTCTGTTGGATGTGATATTCAATTTTTCGCAAAAATTAGCGACGGCATCTCAGCTTCCGCTTAAAGGCATATTCCAGGGCGTCAAACTGGTCAGCGCCATTGTGGTCGGGATCCTGATCATTTCGCTGTTAATTGGCCAGTCTCCGGCCATTCTGATCAGCGGTTTAGGTGCTATGGCCGCCGTGCTGATGTTGGTCTTCAAAGACCCGATTCTTGGCCTTGTTGCCGGTATTCAGCTGTCTGCCAACGATATGCTCAAGCCCGGCGACTGGCTGGAAATGCCGAAATATGGCGCAGACGGGGCGGTCACGGATATCGGTCTGACCACCGTCAAAGTGCGCAACTGGGATAACACCATCAGCAATATTCCCACCTGGGCGCTGGTCTCTGATTCGTTTAAAAACTGGAGCGGCATGTCAGCATCGGGTGGACGGCGAATTAAGCGCAGCCTGAGTATTGATACCACCAGCATTCATTTTTTGGATGAGGACGAGCAGCAATGTCTGATTAAGGCAAAACTGCTCAAGCCTTATATGGCCGCACGCCACGAAGAAATTAATCTGTGGAATCAGGAAAATGGCGAAGGCGAATCGGTATTAAATCTGCGCAAGATGACCAATATCGGGACGTTCCGCGCTTACCTGAATGAATATCTGCGCAACCACCCGCGTATTCGCAAAGATATGACGCTGATGGTTCGTCAGTTAGCGCCGGACGCGAACGGTTTGCCGATTGAAATTTATGCGTTTACCAACACGGTGATCTGGGCGGAATATGAAACCATTCAGGCGGATATTTTCGATCATATCTATGCCGTGGTGGAAGAATTTGGCTTGAGAATACATCAGTCGCCTACCGGAAATGATATCCGTTCACTGGCGGACGCCTTCGCGAAATAAACCTCAGGTACTGGCGCGCGCCACATAGCGCCAGTCCAGCATCACTCGCTCGGTGGGCGCATCCGGATTATCGATTTTGTTGAGCAGCAGATCGACCGCTTTGCGTCCAATATCTTGCGACGGTTGCTCGATGGTGCTGAGCTGCGGAGAGACCATTTCTGCCAGTTCAGTGCCATCAAACCCCACAACGGCGATGTCCTGAGGAACGCGTAATCCCGCCTGTTCAATGGCACGCATCGCCCCCGCCGCCAGCGTGTCCGACACCGCAAACACGGCATCCGGCGGATTATCCGCCAGCAGCTTTTTCATCGCCGCCATGCCCGCGCTGGAGCTGAGATCGCTCGCGTACTCCACCACCTGATAATCCAGATTGCGCAGATGCACCACGCTTTTATAGCCGCGCTCGCGCAGACGTGCATATTTGTAGCTTAAATCATGGTTGATCAACGCAATGCGGCTTCTCCCGCTGTCCGCCAGCTGGCTGACAACGTGCTGCGACGCGTCCACATCGTTGATCCCCACGCAGGAAACGGTGCCTGAATCGGCGTATTCGGCGCACTGCACCCACGGCGCATTGCCGATTAGCGCGGAGAGTTCCGGAAGTTTTGAGAACGCGTCCATAGTGATAATGCCGTCAACGATTTTACCGGAGAGCAGGCTCAAGCCAGAGCGCGAACGTTCGATATTGGAACCGGAGTTGCACAGCAGAATGCGGTAGCCCTTTTTCTCGGCTTCGGCTTCAATGCCTTTCACCACTTCGGCACAGAACGGGTTGGCGATGTTCGAGACCATCACCAAAATCATGTAACTGCGTGATGTGCGGAGCTGACGCGCCAGTAAGTTCGGCTGATAGTTGCTCTCTTTAATTGCCTGCAAAACGCGCTCGCGGTTGTTCGCTTTGACCTTATCGCTGTTATTAAGCACACGCGAAACGGTAGCGACCGAGACACCGGCCAACTGGGCGATTTTCTGAATTGACATAACGAGGGCACATCCTGCGGTTAGCGTTTTACTCAGGCTAACATAAATTTGCTGCCCGGCGAACCGGGCAACAGGTCATCGCGCGACGCTGACCCAGCGCTGCTGCTGATGGCTTTTCACTATGGCATCAATGATATACATCACGTTCGCGCCATCATGGAAGGTCGCAAACAGCGGTTTTTCGGGCATCAAGCCTGTCTGCACCGCACGATAAAACTGCGCCAGCATGTTCTTAAACGCGTCCGGCCAACCTTCGATATGCCCGCCAGGGAAGTGGGCGCTGTCGGCGGCATCACGATTCATCAGGCCCGGATCGTCAGACAGCGTCTGGTTGGCCTGCGCGCGATGGCCAATCCAAAGCTGTTGCGGCACTTCCTGATCCCACGCAAGCGACTTTTCGCTGCCGTTGATTTCAAAGCTCAGGCGATTCTTACGCCCGGCGCTGACTTGCGAAACGCTAAAGCTGCCTTTGCTGCCATCATCGAAGCGGAACAGCACCGAGCCAAAATCTTCCGTGGTCACCGCTTTGTCCTCAAAAACCGCAGAATCGTCCTGGATGAACGTCTGGTTGCCCGCCACATTCGCCTTGCGCATCGGCCAGACGATAGACAGATCGGCCATTACCTCGACGATCCGTCGCCCGGTGACAAACTGCACCGTGTCGCACCAGTGCGAGCCAATATCGGCGACGGCACGGGACGCACCACCCAGCGCGGCGTCAACCCGCCAGTTGTAGTCGGTTTCGAGCAGCATCCAGTCCTGCAAATAGCTGCCGTGCGAAGCAAATAACCGCCCGATGCTACCCTCGCGCATCATGCTCTGCGCCTGGCGCACCATCGCAAACTGGCGGTAGACAAAGCTGACGCCGTGGACAACGCCCGCCTGCTCTGCTAATTCCACCAGCTCGCGCGCTTCATCTGGCGTCATGCACAGCGGTTTTTCCGAGAACACATGTTTGCCCGCCCATAGAATCTGGCGGTTGATTTGCGCATGCAGATGGTTTGGCGTGCAGTTATGCACGACGTGTAAATCCGGATGCGCGAGCAGTTCTTCTACGTTCCCGTAAGCGTGAGGAATATTCAGCGCCTGCGCCTTTTCCTGCGCTTGCTCGAGCGTGCCGTCGCACAGCGCGACGACCTGCACAAAACCGAGACGCCGCAGCGCCTCGATATGCGCCGGACCGATAAACCCGCTGCCGAGAATCCCGACGTTAATCATTCATCTCTCCTGCAGCAAAGTCGTCAAATGCCCGCGCCGACACCGGAATAATATGGCGGCGGATGAATTCACTGCCTTCGCTCGCGCCCGTCTCGCCGTCCTTCATGCAGCATTCCCACTCCAGCACCGCCCAGCCGTCAAAATCGTACTCGGTGAGCTTGCTGAAAATGCCTTTAAAATCGATCTGCCCGTCGCCCAGGGAGCGGAAGCGTCCGGCGCGGTTGAGCCACGGTTGATAGCCGCCGTACACGCCGCTGCGCCCGCTCGGGCGGTACTCCGCGTCTTTAACATGAAACGCTTTGATACGTGCATGGTAGATGTCGATAAAGGCCAGATAATCCATTTGCTGCAATAACATGTGGCTCGGATCGTAGAGAATATTGCAGCGCGGATGGTTATCAACCAGCGCGAGAAAGCGCTCAAACGTCACGCCGTCGTGCAGATCTTCGCCAGGATGCAGTTCAAAACAGAGATCCACGCCGTGCTCATCGAAGCAATCCAGAATCGGTCGCCAGCGATTCGCCAGCTCGCCAAACGCCTCGCGAAAACGCTGTTCGTTGTGCGGCGGCCACGGGTAGACAAATGGCCAGGCCAGCGATCCTGAGAACGTGGCGTGAGCCGTGAGACCCAGCTTCGCCGATGCCGCTGCCGCTTGCTTGAGTTTTCCTGTCGCCCACGCCTGACGCGCCGCATCGTTGCCACGCACCGCTGGCGGCGCAAAGTGATCAAACGCCTCGTTATACGCGGGATTGACCGCAATCAGTTGCCCTTCCAGATGCGTGGACAGTTCGCTGATCGCCAACCCGTATTCGGCCAGTTTGCCCACGATCTCATCGCAATAGGTCTGGCTTTCGGCTGCCTTTTCCAGATCAAAAATCTGCGGATGGTGACAGGGAATTTGCACCGCCTTGTAGCCTTTGCCAGCCGCCCACCCCGCCAGCCCGTCGAGCGAGTTAAACGGGGCTTGGTTTCCAATAAATTGCGTCAGGAAAATGCCCGGTCCCTTCATCGTTTTCATACCACCTCCAGAACATTACGCCTTGTCATCATCGTATTTGAACGCGACCAGGAAAATCAGGGCAATCACCGCCGCTGCAACCGCCGGGATCCACCAGAATGTAACCCACGCCTGCGGTACGGTCTGTCCCGCCACCAGGCTGTTATACAACGCGCCGGAAATCTGCGACCCGAGCAGCATGCCGATACCGTAAGTGAACATCACGATCATGCTCTGCGCCTGGCCTTTCACCTTTTCGCCCGCCACGCGGTCGGTGTAGATGAAGCCGACAACAAAGAAGAAGTCATAGCACACGCCGTGCAGCAGAATGCCGAGATACAGCAGGAAGCGCCCTTCTTCGCTGACGCCGAGCGCAAAGAAGGCGTAGCGCACAAACCACGCCAGCATGCCGATCAGCAGCATGTATTTCACGCCGAGACGGCGGAACAGCAGCGGGATCACCAGCATAAAGACAATTTCAGACATCTGCCCGAAGGACATCGCGGTACTGACATCCGCGATTCCAGCATCGGCCAGATACGACGCGGTGTAGGCGTAGTACGTGCCCAACGGAACGGAAATCAGCATTGCGCAAAGAGAGAAGATAAAGAAGTGACGGGTTTTGAGCAGTGCGAACGCGTCTGCACAGAACAGATCGCGAAGTTGTACCGGCAGACCTTTGGCAGGCGCTGGCGTGTGCGGCAACGTCAGACTGTAGAGCGCCAGCAGCACCGAACTTGCTGCCGCAACCTGGAAAATAGTCACGCTAGATGACACGCCCGTGACGCCAATAAACACACCCGCCACAATCCAGCCGATGGTGCCAAACACGCGCACCACCGGGAACGTCTTATCGACATTATTCAGGCTGTGGAAGGCGATGTTGTTCGTGAGCGCCAGCGTCGGCATGTAGCAGAGCGTATAGCCAAACAGCAGGCCGATCAGCAGCGCGCCATTTTCAGCCATCAGCGCGCCAGGGACGAACATTAAGATCGCCGCACCCGCCAGATGCATCACCGCCATCACCTTTTGCGACGGGAAGAAACGGTCAACCAGCATGCCGAGCACAAACGGCGAGAGAATCGAGGCAATTGGTCCGGCGGAAAACGCGTCGCCAATCAGCAAAGACATGTTGTGCTGCGTCATCACCAGACCCAGCGTGACGGACCAGCTACCCCAGATAAAAAATTGTAAAAACATCATCAGCGACAGACGCGGAACCAGCATTCGGTGCTGGACTATCGCCTTTCCACTACTTTCAGTTGTTGACACCATGATGAGCCTCACCCAGACAAAGTAATCGATTACAAAACAGTTCAAATCAAAAGTAATCGATTACAAAATAAAGATCCTGTGGATCAAAACGGAATTGAGAGGGGAGTCACGATAAAGGTTGGGTTGGAAGTGATTTAGGATTTTGTCGGCCCGGTAAGCGAAGCGCCACCGGGCGTGAAGGTGGTGGATGGTGCGGCCTGGTGCCCTCACCCCGGCCCTCTCCCACAGGAGAGGGGGAAAGGCGTGTTACTTTTTACGCGACAGCTTAAACGCCACGAACAGGAACACCACCCACACCGGCAGCAGCATCGCAGACAGACGCATATCATCCATGGTGCACATCAGCACCAGAATCATCGCCAGGAAGGCGATGCAAATGTAGTTACCGGCCGGATAAAGCAGCGCTTTGAACTGCGTCTCGCGCCCTTTGCGGCGCATCGCCGCGCGGAATCGCAGGTGCGCCAGACAGATCATGATCCAGTTCAGCAACAGCGTCGCGACAACCAGCGCCATCAGCAGGCCAAACGCCTCTTTTGGCAGCAAATAGTTGATCAGCACCACCAGCGACGTGATCCCACCGGAAAGCAGTAGCGAATTTACCGGCACGCCGCGACGGCTGACCCGGGTCAAGAACTTCGGTGCGTTGCCCTGAACGGACAGGCCAAACAGCATGCGGCTGTTGGAATAGACGCCGCTGTTATACACGGAAAGCGAGGCCACAAGAATGACGAAATTCAGCGCAGATGCCACCAGGTTGCTGTTCATATCGTGGAAGATCATCACGAACGGGCTGCTGTCAGATTTCACCTCGACCCACGGATAGAGCGCCAGTAATACCACCAGCGAACCGATATAAAACAGCAGGATGCGGTACACCACCTGATTGACCGCTTTCGGAATGCTTTTCTGCGGATCGCGCGCTTCAGCGGCTGTAATCCCGATAAGCTCCAGTCCGCCGAAGGAGAACATAATGACCGCCAGCGACATGATAAGCCCATTCCAGCCGGTCGCCAGGAAGCCGCCGTGTTTCCACAGGTTGTCGATGTTCGCGCGCTCGCCGCCGTGACCGGAGAACAGCAGCCACAGGCCAAAGCCGATCATGCCGATAATCGCCAGCACTTTTATCAGCGCAAACCAGAACTCGGTTTCACCGTACAGACGCACGTTAACCAGGTTGACGGCGTTGATGATAATGAAGAAGGCGGCGGCCCAAATCCAGGTTGGGACGTCCGGCAGCCAGTACTGCATATAGATGCCAGCAGCGGTGAGTTCCGCCATGCCCACCAGCACAAACATCACCCAGTAGTTCCAGCCAGACAGGAAACCGGCGAACGGCCCCCAGTATTTGTAGGCAAAGTGCGCAAATGAGCCCGAGACCGGCTCTTCAACGACCATTTCACCCAGTTGGCGCATGATCAGAAAAGCAATCACGCCCGCAATGCCGTAGCCCAACAGAACGGCAGGACCAGCCATTTGAATCGCTGGCCCAATGCCGAGAAACAGCCCGGTACCGATCGCGCCGCCGAGGGCAATTAATTGAATATGTCGATTTTGCAAACCACGTTGCAGCGTCGGTGTCTGTTCCGACGAGGCTTCAGATAAACCGTTTCCTGAAGCGGATGACGCGTTTTTCACGTCCTACCCCTGTGTATTTATAGAGAAGGGGCACCTTTTAACACTTCGTGT
The DNA here is from genome assembly GCF_045627565.1 of Lelliottia sp. Classification (NCBI taxonomy): domain Bacteria; kingdom Pseudomonadati; phylum Pseudomonadota; class Gammaproteobacteria; order Enterobacterales; family Enterobacteriaceae; genus Lelliottia; species Lelliottia sp. The sequence goes on from NZ_JAZQNX010000005.1 coordinate 206,155, forward strand.
CAGCAGGAGCAAGTTATAGGGTTGATGAAGGGATGGGGCATCCGTGCCCCTGATAACGAGGGTAAAACTCAGAATTCGTAACCGACAGAAACCTTAAAGGTGCGCGCTTCGCTCTGGAACACGTAAGTGCCGGAGTCGTCAACGCTCGACCAGTAGTTTTCATCAGTGACGTTGTCGATACCCGCCCGCACGGTCATCTGATTCTGGTTTTGGTTCACCGCGAAGCGATAGCGCATGCCCAGATCCAGCGTGGTGTAGCTGTCTAACTTTTTGGTATTGGTGAGATTCGCATACTGTGAACCGGAGTGGTTGACGCGCGCCGTGGCGGTCAGACCGTCAATCGGTTTGATGTCATATTCTGCACCCACAACGGCATAGAAATTAGGCACGCCAACCGCATCGTTACCCTGGTTCAGGCCGTTGTTGGTTTTGGTCAGTTCCGCCTGTAGCCAGGTGGCGCTGGCGTTTAGACGCATGCCTAACATTGGTTCGCCGAATACATTCAGCTCCACGCCACGGTTACGTTGCTCGGCGTCAAGACCGTAATGCTGAGTCACGCTGTCGAGAATTGCCGAGGGCATTTTGATTTCGAACAGCGCCAGAGAGCCGCCCACACGACCAAAATCGGCCTTCACGCCCACTTCGTTCTGTTTTGAATGCACGATGCCGGTGCTCTGCCCGTAGTTGGTTGCAGCTTCTGGTGCGGTTTTACCCGGCTGCAGCGCTTCAGTGTGGTTAGCGTAGAGCGATAGCTCATTCCATGGCTTATAAACGACGCCGTAGGTCGGCATCCAGCGGCTGCCGTCAAAGCTATCAGCTTGATTTTCTGCGCCCGTCACTTTGTTATAGCCGCGAATCACCACTTTCTGATGACGTGCGCCCACGGTGAACAGCAGTTTGTCGTCCAGCACGCCGAGGGTGTCACTCAGCAGCCAGCCCTGAGTACGGGTGCGACCGCTGGTCAGCGGGTCACTGTAATTCCCGCCGCTACCGCCTAAGTTGGTGCTGTCAGGCTTGTCCACGCCGGTATTGTGATAGATGTTGGTGATCGGATTGTCCGCCGCTTTTGACATCTTCCACGCGATTTTTTCATTTTTGGTCTGCGCCGAATAGCCGACGTTGACTTTGTGCGAGACAAAACCGGTATCGAAGTTGCCGCGAATGCCCGCCATGCCGCTCACGCTGTCACTGATACGGTTGGTGTCCAGACGCGTTGCCGTGGCTTTGCCGCTTTTATCGATGAGCTTCGCGCCGCTGTACAACCCCTCTTCATGTGCATGCTGAGCGCCAAGGCCGGTGTAAGCCGTCCAGCTGTCGGTGATGTCGTATTCGCTGCGCCACATCCCGAATTCGTTTTCGATATTGCTGTAAGCCCATTTCTGGGAGTAGTTGCGATCGTTTTTCGGTGGCGTTGGCACGAAATCCACCGCGGAAATGTTGACGCCCGTTTCGCTGCCGTGGAAGGTTTTCTTCTGATAGCCCATGTCTACGGACGTACGGAAGTTGTCGCCTTTGTAATCCAGGCCGGTAGAGAGCAGCGTGGTGCGGCGGCGATCGTTCGCTACAGGCGCTTCGCCCTCGCGATGGACCAGGTTTACGCGCGCGCCAAACTGGTCGCTCTCGCCAAAGCGACGGCCCGCGTCCAGCGTCGTACCGATCTGCGAATCAGAGGTGTAATCCACGCCGATTTTCGCCTGCGGCGTGTCGCCCGCGTGTTTTGGTTCGAGGTTGATCATCCCGCCGACGCCAGAGCTTGCAGCGCCGTTCATCAGGGCGTTAGCCCCTTTGAAAATTTCAATTCGGTCAACCATTTGTGCGTCAACCACCTGACGAGGCAGAACGCCGGACAGCCCGCCAAAGGTCATGTCATCACCGTCGAATTTCAGGCCGCGAATACGGAAACTTTCCGCACTATTGCCGTAGCCCTGAACGGACTGTACGCCCGCATCGTTCGCAACCACATCAGCGATGGTTTTCGCCTGCTGATCGTCAACCAGTTTTGAGGTGTAGCTGATAATGTTAAATGGCACATCCATGGCACTTTGCTGACCCAGCATCCCCATGCGTCCACCGTTTGCGACCTGCCCGTCAAGGAAAGCCGGCACCAGCCGATCGCCGCCCGGTTTGAAATCGCTCGCTGGGGCAGCCTGGACCACGAGGGTGTCTTCTTTTGGGGTTTCCGCGGCAGAAGCGGAGTGCATAGCCGCGCCGATAGCGAGCGCCAGCAGCGTTTTATTCATGGTGGTGTTGTTCATATTTAACTCGTTCAAGTACGCGCAAAATGGCCCGTTTCCGGGCCTGGTTATTTTTATTTCAAAGCGATTCTGACGACGCTGTCCGGACCGTTAGTGGAGTGATCTTTATTGAATGCCTGCTTAACGGTGACATACAGGGTCTGCCCGTCTTCCGACAGCAACAGGCTGTTTGGATTAGGCGGCAGATCCCAGCGCTGTTTTACCGCATAGGTGGTGGCGTCCAGACTCAGCAGTTTTCCGCTTTCGCGCTGGGTAATGTAGATCTCGTTGCGTTTGGCGTTGAATTTCACCGCCATCGAGTCGCCCACATCCAGTTGTTTGAGAACTTTTCCGGTGTGAATATCCAGCACCAGCGTGGTTTTGGCTTTGGAGTTATCGGTTACGAACAGACGGCCTGTCGCGGTGTCCTCTGCCATATTCAGCAGCAGTGCGGGCTTGTCGCCCAGTGGTTTCCAGCGTTTTTCAATACGGTTGGTGCGTGGATTGACCGTCAGGATCTCACCGCCACCGTTGGCTACGTAAATGCGCTGCGTCTGCTCAGACCACAGCAAACCCGTGACCCACTGGCCGGCATTTTTGATGGTTTTTTTCAGCTTCAGCGTGTTGGCATCCACCACCCAGACGACCGCCGGATCGCCGACACCGCCGATATACAGTACGTCGCCTTGAAGCAGAACCTGACGCGCGCCGTACGGATAACCTTCTTTGTTACGCTCGGTAAACAGCAGGCGGTTTTTCACTTTGCCGTCAGCGGTATTGATCGCCGTAATGCCGCCATCCAGTGAATTGGTCGCATAAAGAGTTTGACCGTCTGGCGAGATCGCCAGCGCGAAATTTTTTAGATCGGTATGGCTGCGGCCGATGGTTTTCAGCGTAGTCGGATCGAGTTTATAGACAACGCCGCCCTGCACCTCCTTGAAGCCCTCAGAGCTGGCGACATACAGCGCGTCGCCTTTCGGGCTGAGCACCATTTCGTATAAGCCGTCGGCCAGTTCGCGTGTCACCACACCCGTCTCTGCCGGTGCGGTGACGGCGGTTTTCGCTTCAGCCGAAGGGGCGGGTTTTACTGCGTGCTGCGCGGCGCAACCGGAAAGAGAGGCAGCAACAAGCAGTGCCAGCGCGGACAATTTTTTGGTCATCAGGAACATCCTTTACCATTCAGAAAGTGAACTCAGGCGGGAAACTGCGTCGCATGCGGCTTGGCGATTTTGGTTATATTGACAGGCTGTTAAGCCAGTGCAGATTCCACTGTTAATACTCAGTGTTCCGTGTGAGATCTGCGCTCACTGTTGATGCGGGAAGAGTCCGTCTGCGCCCACAAACACTAAAGAGAATGAGAACTATACTCATTATCTTTGTGTGATCAAGTGTAAATAGGGGAAACAAACGGAAAAAGTGCGGGTTAAAGAGAAGCTAACGCCCCTCTTATCCTTTTATACAAAAACAGGAGATGCAGGAATATTCTTCCCCGACGGTTCAAGAGTTGAAGTGCGCGCAGGCTGGTTTGCGCTTTAAACATAAAATCTAAAAATCAAATAATGAGAATATTAACAAAAAAAATTAAACGACTTTAAAGCAGTTTTGAAGGGATACACAATTGTATAAAGGCTGGCAGCGAGGGGATTTGAAGCCACCCCAGCAAATGGGGTGGCTGTAAAAACGGTTACTTCTTCTTGTAGATATCGGCCGTGCCGTGAATTTTGTTTTCGGTATTGCCAGAGGTTAATACCAGCACATCAGCGCCTTTCTCATCGGCTTTTTTGATGAGTTCTTCTTTAGCATCAGCAATCGCAGTCTCGCCAGAGGTCGACACAGAACCAATCTGTTCATACTGGGACTCAACTTTTTTGAAGTCTTCACGCGTGAGCAGCTCAGCAGCAAATGCATTCGTGGTGAAGAGAATCGCAGTTCCCAGCAAAAGGGCAGTCGTCTTTTTCATAACCTAATTCCTTGTGATTAATAAGAAACAACATCATCCTCACGATGAACAGCAAGGTTTAATCAGCATGGTAGAGAAATGACAGAAATGCCATTAAGGTTAGCCAAATCGTTTATAGCAAAACGTTAGAAGCTATATCCTGCGGGAATCGTTTTTTGAATACGAGTGGATTTTGAGCGTGTTTTGGACTGGCAGAAAACAGATGGTACGCCCTGTAGGATTCGAACCTACGACCTACGGCTTAGAAGGCCGTTGCTCTATCCAACTGAGCTAAGGGCGCACGGATAGCGTGCACTTGCGGGGTGAAGCGCGTGGAATTATACGGCCAATGACAAGTGAGTCAATGCCTTTTAGCGCAATCGCCTGCCTTCTCAACAGCATCTCTCACATCCACTGTAAATACGTCTAATTTTTCAACATTCCGTCGATTTTCCTGGCATTTCATGTCACTACGAAAAGGCTTAAGCCTCTTTAAGTAACGCCTGGTATTTTCTTAAACGGATGACCCGCACACTAGCCTGCGGTAATCCGGCGCCTGGGAGCCCGGAAGATAACAGGACAGTGCAGTGACCGCGTTTGCCTCCTCCCCATTTGCAGCCCCCTCGACGAACAAATTCGCCAAACTGCGCAGCGTGTCGCGAGAAATTATTGGCATCAAATTAGAACCCATTGTCGCCCTTTCATCATCACGCATCGTCGGCATGGAGTTGTTGAGCGTTCTCGCTTCGCCTGAGAAAAGTGAACAATTTTTCCAGCATCAGTCAGCTAATCAGTCCCTTATGTTGCTTGAAACGCAACTCGCAGCCTTAAAAAACACGCCCTATAGCCGCAACCTTTTCATTAATCTACCGATAACCGTATTTGTCGAGCCAGAATATTTCGTCCGGATTCTGCCGTTGCTGGCCTACGGACAAAATATTGAGATAGTTGACCCCCACTCATTCCTGCTTCTTTCAGTTGAATCAAGGGCGTGCGTGACCCAACGCCTGCAGACCCTCGCCAATCGCGGTTGCCGCATCTGGCTTGACGACGTAAACGACAGTCTGATCCGCTCCTTTTTACACTGCCGTTTACCTTTAAGCGGTATCAAGATCGATAAACTTGTGTTCTGGCACCAAAGGGGAACGCCTGCGTTGGCACACCTGGTAAGTCGCTGCGCGCAGGTCGCCAGCAATGTGCTTATAGAAGGTATCGAATCACATTGGGATCGGGAGTGCGCACTGCAAGCAGGAGCGGGATTCGGTCAGGGATATTACTGGCCCTCCGTGGGCTGGTCTGAAGAGTAAAAGGACATTAGCCTGAGAGAGAATCTATGCGCATGACAGTACGCCGCTATCGGCGTCGTCGCAAAGGAAGCGATGCGCTGGGATTCTCGTTTTCACATTCCAGCCCCCCTTTTTTTGATCGCCTCGTGTCGCTGAGTCAGTCCATCAATCAGACACGTAAAACGGAGACTCCCTTTATTATTCTGGTTACACGCGATAATTTTCTGCACACGGGTTTACAGCATGGGCCTTCGCCATTGAGTCACTGCTGCGGTTTTGACGCGCTAGAGCCCGCATTTCATGCCCTGAAAAATTGGCCTACGGCAAGACTGGTGGTTGATGTTGAGGGCCGATCGTCGCCTCTTCTGGAATTGCTCGATGCTTTACGACGATTAATTCTTTATCCCCCTTTTATACCCATCAGCTTGCTGGTTCGCGCAGACGATTACGATACCCGTCTTTTTTGTAAAACGACCGGCCCTTTTGAGGTGCTTGAGCGCCAGGTTTCAGCCCCAGTTTTACATCAGGCCTTGATGGCCACCAACCCACTGACTACAAACCGTAACCACTGGTTTTCACGCGAAGAGTGGACCATCCTGCAGTTTTTATCCCAGGGGCAGTCACTGAGGCATATCGCTCTCCAGCGCCAGCGCCCCTATAGCCGCATCGTTTATCGCCTTGGGCGTATTCTGGATAAATTGGGCCTACATCATCGTCAGGAATTGCTGCATCTTCTCCATCGGCTGTCCGATCCCCCTTCTTTAAGCCCTTAATTCCTAAAGGGGTTTAGGAAATGACTTACGATAATTATTAAAAACATATTTTGATTTAACATTTTATTAATGATTACAACTATTCCTAATCCTCCCTCTTCCGCCACGTTTAACACTACTCCGTCTGAGAAAAGCAGGTATTTCATCCAAAAGTTAGCTCTTCATAAAATGTGTTACTGCGGTGCTCGGGATGTAAAAACCTGACTATTGAAGGTGTTACAAATAAGCCCATAGACGTCAGACAGTTGATTCTGCTGTCAGCCCTGATGATGATCCTGAAGAGAGTGAATAGCTTTCAAATGAAGCTTTAATGCGGGGAGAGGCACCGAATCCGACTCAAAGAGTGGCGAGTAAGTCTACGCATCGAAACCCTGAAAAAGAAACATAATATTAACATTGAGTCATTTGTATTATTTTTTGCAATTACATAAATATCATCACCCGCCTTCACTTCGACAATTGGTTATTTAGCCTGAATTTAAAATGAACGATTTCGCTCTTCAGAAGATTATATTAAGCAAGGAGCCTCAGATAATTTACAGGGTTTTCGGAGAAAACTTACAAGGTATAATAAGCTTGTTCCGGAGCAAAATAAGAAATAGCACTACCTGGCTGTTAAATCTCAATTCAACCATCACGTTGAGGAAATGTTTCATTACAACATAACAAGGATGCTTTCGCTCTTTCCAGGGAAATACCCCGTATAAGGATCTGCAAAATTATCCTTCCGGCTTACCCGCGCTTTTTTTATTGCGTGTTAACCACCTGAGGCATAAAAAATGAAACCTGCATCCATTATCATCATGGACGAACACCCTATCGTCAGAATGTCGATAGAGGTTCTGTTAGAGAAAAATAAAAACATCGCGGTAAAACTCAAATCCGGCGACAGCCATGAAGTGCTCGATTACATTCGAAATTACCCTATTGATCTGGTGATCCTCGACATTGAGATGACGGGCTCAGATGGATTTACTTTACTAAAAAGAATCAAGAACTTAAATGAAAGCATAAAAGTTCTTTTTCTCTCATCCAAATCAGAATCCTTTTACGCCGGGCGCGCGATGCGTGCAGGGGCAAACGGCTTTGTGAGCAAAAGAAAAGATTTAAGCGATATCTATAACGCCGTTGAGATGTTGCTCTCGGGATATTCCTTCTTTCCCTATGAAACGCTGAGCTTTATAAATCATCACGGCTCGCACAAAGGGGCGTTAAATGATATGCCATTATCAAACAGGGAGGTGACCGTTTTACGTTTTCTGGCGAATGGATTGTCAAACAAAGAAATTGCAGAGCAATTATTACTTAGCAACAAAACAATTAGCGCGCACAAGTCAAATATTTACACGAAATTAGGCGTGCAGACAATTGTTGAGCTTATTGATTATGCTAAAGCTCACGAGCTGCTCTAAAATAAAGGTACTCCCGCCGCGCAGTCGCGTTTCAGGGAGTACCGTTCGGCTCAATAATAATTAATCATAAATGTCGCATCCGCGTCAGCACGACCTGGCTGAGGATTATTTGCGGTAGCGATGTAATTGGCATAAAACGCCAGAACCGCATTTCCCTGCGCATCCACAACGACCTCCTGACTCGCCTGCTGAAGTGGCAAACGCATTTTATCCTGATCCCGAATCTCTACGGCGACATTGCTCGCCTGACTGGCGTCATTGAGCGCAAGCAGCTGAGGATCATGCGTATCGACCTTTCCCGTAAACGTGATCGAGGCAGCTCCCGGAGGGCAGCCGGTCAATTTTAGCGTAAAGGGCATCGCTTGCGTCCTGCTGCCCGTGGTGCTCAATTGCTTTGTCGGCCAGGTACCGAGCGTCACCGATTTGTTACTGTCGTTGCCTTCCGCCACGCAGGTGAAATCGACAATGTTCCCGTACAGTTCGATATTGATTTCACCCAGCGGCGTTGCCGCCAGCGATCCCTGCATCGGGGTAACGAACAGGGCCATTACCACGATTAACATCGTCTTGCGCATCGTTCCCCCTCAGTCGTAATCCACACGCAGATATCCGCGTGAACGAAAGCGCCCTTCACCTGGTTTTTTGCCTGTGATGCTCACCGGCCACGCGCTAATCTCCACCACCGCCGAGGCGTTATCATCCAGACGGAAAGGAATTTTGCTGGTGAGGCTATTCGGCGTGAGCGGCGTACCGCTTGCTGTTGCCACAATAAAACCTAAATCAGGGTTGTCAGAAATCAACGCGTTGCCAGACACTTTTTCCGCTTCAACGCGCATTGTGAGATACGCGTTTGCCTCCACGTTGGTGCACTTAATAGCGATGGTTTGCGTTTTGGGGTTCACATTTTGGGGGCGATTCCCCGCACCGGCCTGGCTAAACAGTGACGCCCCGATATCACCAAAATCGAACTCGACGACTTTACCGGCGTTAATCGCGCAGCTTTGCGGCACCTGAATCGTGCCGCTGTAGCTGATGGTGTAAACCGGCGTCGTCAGCGGATCGGAGGATGTTGTCGTGACGTAAACGCGAAACATTGTCTGGCGCGGGATCTCGACCATGTTGATAAACCGCCGCGTCACTTTGAGGCGAAACACCAGTTTTGAATCCTGAACGCCAAAAGGCTTATTTTTTGAGACGTTAGGGTGATTACCCATCTGAATAAAACGCTGCGGAGGATAAAAAACGCCCGCGTAGCTGTCGGTAATCTTCATCGCGCCATCGAGATAATCATTGAGCTTCAGGTAATTATAGCTGTCGATGGTGCTGGTAATGGGAAAATCGGTGACGTAACTGCGCTTGGTCGTATTGCCCGACGTCCCTTTCGGGCATACCGCATTCACACCCACCCACTGTGATTTTTCTGCCAGCGTGACGATCTGCCCAATCTGATTATTCGAGCTGTTAAATTTATCCGTTAAGTCATAGTACACATCGGTCGGGACACCGTTTTCGTTGACACAGACGGTCGCCAACGCCTGCGTCGCGGGCATTAGCGCCAGCAGTGCCGCGGCCAAACAGCGGGTCTTAATCACAGCGAATCTCCTTAAGCGTGATGGCCTGTTGCAGGCTCTCTTCCGGCAGGGTGTAAGGCGCGCGGCATTGCGCGTTGGAACCATTACCCCACTGAATTAATAACGTCCCCGCCAGCGGTAAACCGCTCAGGTAAATTTGTCCGTCATCACCCACCATGCTGGTCACGCCGCTCTGGGTTTCGCGTACCACCGCCCCAAACGGCACGGGCTGATTGCCGCGCATGACGGTCAGGAGCGCACGCACGCCGATGCGCGCGTCAAAACTGGCACGCACCAGCGCACCTTTGGTGGGGACGACGCTGCTGACGTTATTTTCAATATCGGTATTGGTATTCATGCTGTTGGTGTCCAGTGCAACGCGGTTATAGCGATAGACCGTGGCGTAAGGCATCACCGCATAACCACGCCAGTCAGTTTTAACCCCGGTCTGGTTTTCGACGTTCACGCCCGACGCGCCTGGCGCTTTGATCAACACGTTGGTGTCGCCAAGAGGCTGACTGAACGTCACGCCGTCCGAGTGGCCCACCACGCCGCCAGACATCTGCCAGTTAAGATCGTGCTGCTCGCGCGAATAGTTGTAACCCGCGCCAAACGTGCCGTAGGCCGCCTGCCAGTTGGCACTGGCGCTACCGCTTCCGCCGTTATTGCTGGTGTGGCCCTGAGTCACGCTGTAGGTGAGGTTTCTGTCCTCAAGAAGCGTGCCGCTGATCCCCGTTTGCCAGCTGCTGTCGCCTTCGCTGTTCCGGCTGGCGGAGGCAGTTGCGTAGGCGCGATCGAAAGCGCTGTCGCGGCGATAGCCGTGGCGGGTAAACAGGCTGAACGGAACGGAAACGTTGAACGAGGCAATTTTATCCGTACCTCCCATGCCCACCGCCTGGTTCCATGACCACGAGACTGAATAGCTCACCCCTTTCACACCACCTGCGTATCCCAGCTGATACCAGACGCTGGAATCGCTGGTTCCCCAGTACGTTTGCTCACTGCCCGAGACGTAAACTGAACCGTAATCCCCCAACGATTGAGAGATGTTGAGCTGAAATCGTCCTTTTTTATTCCACGTCAGATTGTGATAGCTCTGCACATCCGCGACGCCGTTGTCGTCTTTAGTGTCGCTGTACTGATAGCCTTCCATTGATTTCCACGCCACGTCATCGAGCGTGTAAAACCCTTTTGTCGAGTAGCGATAGCCCAGCAGCTGGAAGTTGGTGCCAAAATCGTTCAACGATTTTGCATAAAGGAAACGCAAGGATTGGCCTTCGTGACGGCTGTCATCGGCCAGTTGACTGCGAGCATGGGTTAAATCGACCGAAACGGCGCCCCAGTCGCCGAGATTTTTCCCCGCGCCCATCGCCAGCGCGGTGTAACGAGATGCCAGCTGCGTGCCGCCATACAGCGTATAGCCATTGGCCAGGCCCGTAATCAGCGTGCCCTGGGTGAAAAATGGCGTCTCCTGATCGCGGTTGCCGCTGCGGTAGTCGCCGGCGACCAGATCGTATTTCACGCGCCCTTCACGCTGTAATAACGGCACGGTGGAATACGGAACGGTATAGCGCTGCGGATTACCGTCTTTCTCTTCCACCGTTACGTCGAGATCGCCGCTCGATGATGTCGGGTTCAGATCGCTGATGGCAAACGCCCCCGGCTGCACGTAGCTTTGATAAATCACGTAGCCGTTTTGACGTATCACCACTTTTGCAGGCGTTCTGGCGATGCCGCGCACGGTTGGGGCGTAGCCCTGCATGCTGTCCGGGTACATGCTGTCCGACGAAAAGAGCCGTAAACCACGGAATCCCATACTGTCGAAAACATCATTGCCACTGTTGCTGTCGCCTAAGACCAGCTCGCTTTTGAGCGGAATGACCGTACGTTCAGCCGACGTGCTGATGTTTTGCCACTCGCGATGGCTATTTCCGTTGCTTTGCGTGGCGCGCCACGCCCCGGTGTTTCGCACACGCCAGGCCCCGTAGTTCAGGCCAGTTTGCAGATTCAGGTAGTAGCTGTTGTCATCGTCATTCCCCTTGTTTCCGCTAAAGCTGTAGTTCAGCAAAATCGCCGGAATGCCCTCGTCCCACTGTTCAGGAGGAATATAGCCGCGTGCGCTGTTGTGCATCGCCACCTGCGGCAAACTGATGTTGAGACGCAGAGAGGCAAAGTTGAATCCGATTTCGCTGCCAGGGATGGCCGTCGCCAGGGGAATACAGGTGTCGTCTGCCACCTGGGTCAGTTCAGGAAATGCGCTGATATTCACGCCCAAGCGGTCAAGCATCGCGCGGGTGATACAGGGTGAAAGCCCGCCCGCTACGGGAGCCGTGCTTTTTTCGTCCGTCTCAAAACGTACATCCTGCGTGCCGATAAATTCCTCGTTACGCCAGATATCCACGCGGTAAATGCCCGGTGCCTGTTGATGCCCTTGCTCAAAGCGTGACAAATCCGCCACACCGGCAGTGTCATCGGATAAAAAACCCGGGTTGAAATAGCTTTCGTTCCATCCCGTTTGTGGAAAGAGGAACGCCGCCAACGCCAGTGCACACGGGCAGTAACGCCATCGTGGAATATTCATCGCCCTGACTCTGCTCACAGTGCGACGCGACGCGCCGGCGTGATGGCACCGTAATCATTTACGCTCTGCCAGGAAAGCGTGCCGCTGACGCCTGCCGGAAGGACCTGCTGCGCAGAGTTTTTCGGGGCAATCATCAGATTTTCCAGCTTCTGCCCGCCCAGTTGAAGATTGACCAGCGAGATGAAGTACGGCGACGCATTACTGACTTTCAGGTGGTTTCCAGCACGTTCAAACTTGAGCTGCGAAAGAGCCTCTTCCGGCTGCATCGCCAGATTTTTTGGTCGCACGAAAAGCTTTATCCGCGACAGGATCGCCAGTTGCAGGACGTTTTTCCCTTCCAGATTCGCCTTGTTCACCGATGGAATAGCTTTTACGTTCATGAAAAATAGGGATTCGCGGTCGGTTGCCAGCGGTGGGCCCGCATAAATAATGCGCAGCGTGTTTTCACTGTCGGGCTCACTCACAAACAGCGGCGGCGTAACGGCAAAAGTTTTTTCTTTTTGCCCGCGATCGTTTTCTATCCACGCGTTAATTAAATAGCGTTCTTGTTTATTGCTGTTCGTAATAGCCAGTGACGTTTGTCTGGCATCCGCTGGATATATCACGCGCGTCGCCCCCAACGCGATCCCACCGGAAGCCTCTACGGAAAGAGAAACCATCATTAAAATAATCGATAAAATGAGTCCGGGTTTATTCAAGGAGTTCATCACAACAATACCTTTAATATTATGTTCGCAGGTGTGTATACCGTCAGGGATAAATCAACGCGAACCAGACATCCGACTGGATATTGCCCGGCACAAGGTGTTCAGAAATAACCCGATAGCGTGCGCTGAAATGTAATTCCAGCTCAGAAGACTCTATTGGCCGCCAGTTATTCGCCGCCGCATTGGGGATAATTTGCCGCTGCTGCGAATCAAATAATGCCAGCCCCACACCGCTACTGACGCGGCTTTCGCCGGGTTGAGAGGTCGCCAGAAATACTTGCGGATCCTCAGTGGGCGTGACGCCCTCAAACATGACGCCGACCGTGCGCGAGACATCGACGCTGCACTCCACCAGCCGCAGGATGAAGGGCACATTGACCGTCGAAAAACTGCCCACACCGGCAAATGAATTGGTGCGGTATTGCCCCATTTCGATACGCAGGTTTTGGCTATCGGGCGCGACGGCGCAGCCACCGTTCACCAGCTCGCCTTTCATATGCACTTTCCCGCCATCCACTACCACGGTATGCGCCATCACCGGCGTCACCACAGATAACAGCAGCAGAAAAAGTTGCCTTAATCTGGTCATACCCGACCCTCAAATTCGAATAGCTGGCCTCTTCCGTGAGGCCAAATCGTCCCTGAAAGCAGGTTATTCGTATTTCATCACGAAGGTGGCATCGGCGTTTGCCTGGCCTGGTGCGGTTGTTGCCGCGGTGGATTTATAGCGGGCAGTGAAGTTAAGGGTGTTGGTGCCTTCAATCAGGGCTTTCGCTGCGGAGAACGTCGCGCCATCAGGGGTCAGCGTGCTGGACTGGCTATCGAGGATCTCAATGCCAACACCTTGTGCGGTGTTGTCGTTATTGCCTGACGTGACGGCCAGCAGCGTTTTATCCGTCGGGTCGATTTGTCCTGTGAAGGCTACAGACGCCGTTTTGGCCACTTCTGGATCACAATCATTCAATTCAATATTGAAAGGAATATTAGAGGTGGTGTCGCCCACTTTTGTAAATTTAGCCGTACGGTATTGGCCCAAATTAACGATCTGATCGGCAGATTCAGTATTCACCGCGCACGCTGCGTTCACTAATTCACCTTTAAAATGCACGGTACCGCCATTAACGGAAACCGGCGGTACAGGATCTTCTGCATGAACGGCACCCGCAACGAATACCAGCGAAGCAATAACGGAAGAAGCAATATTGCTAAATTTCATATCTATTCCTTTGAAATGTAAAAAGCCCTTCCCGCGTAAAACGGGAATAAAAAATACATTCAATTGCGTAATTGAAAGTTTATTTTGGAAGAGACAAAGTAGCGTATTGGTGAAAAGTAAAACAGGTCAAAACACTGCGATTGAGCCAGGTCACATCCTAATTTGCCTTAGGAAAAGACCCATCAAAGCGAAGGGATAATGCTGCGCCCCGAGGCTGATTGCGGAAATCTCGCAATGGGTGACTGACAGCGGCGCTCGCTTCTGACAAAATATAGGCAATCCCCCCTTTTAAACGTTACAGACGGAATCTTCTCTCTGATGGCAGCAAAGATTATTGACGGTAAAACGATTGCGCAGCAGGTGCGCTCTGAAGTTGCGGAAAAAGTGAAGGCGCGCAGAGCGGCCGGAAAACGCGCTCCAGGGTTGGCTGTCGTGCTGGTGGGTAGCAACCCGGCATCACAAATTTATGTCGGCAGCAAACGCAAAGCATGTGAAGAGGTCGGTTTTGTCTCTCGCTCCTATGATTTGCCTGAAACGACCACCGAGGCAGAACTGCTTGAGCTGATTGATACGCTGAACGCCGATGAGGTTATCGACGGCATTCTGGTGCAGTTGCCGCTCCCTGCAGGCATCGATAATGTGAAAGTGCTGGAACGCATCGCACCGGATAAAGACGTGGACGGTTTCCATCCGTATAACGTTGGCCGTCTGTGTCAGCGCGCCCCGCGTCTGCGTCCGTGCACGCCGCGCGGCATCGTGACGCTGCTGGAGCGCTATAACATCGACACTTACGGGCTGAACGCCGTGGTGATTGGCGCGTCCAACATCGTTGGCCGTCCGATGAGTATGGAACTGCTACTGGCAGGCTGTACGACCACGGTTACCCATCGTTTCACTAAGAACCTGCGCCAGCACGTCGAAAATGCTGACCTGCTGATTGTTGCGGTCGGTAAGCCGGGCTTTATTCCTGGCGAATGGATTAAAGAAGGCGCGATCGTGGTGGACGTGGGCATCAATCGTCTGGAAAACGGCAAAGTCGTTGGCGATGTCGTGTATGAAGACGCCGCCGCGCGCGCGTCTTACATTACCCCCGTTCCGGGCGGCGTCGGTCCTATGACCGTCGCGACACTGATTCAAAATACTTTGCAGGCATGCGAAGAGTACCACGATGTAGAGGAAGCGTAAGATGACCACATTTTCATTAGGTAAACACCCACACGTAGAACTGTGCGATCTGCTCAAGCTGGAAGGCTGGAGCGAAAGCGGCGCGCAGGCAAAAATTTTCATCGCTGACGGGCTGGTCAAAGTCGATGGCAAAGTGGAAACCCGTAAACGCTGCAAAATTATTGCGGGTCAAACCGTGAGTTTCGCCAGCCAGAGCATCACCGTTACGGCATAATCCCTTCGTATAACCCTCTCCTGCCTGGAGAGGGATTCTCTTCAAATCACGCCAGATCCCCCTGAATCCATCACGGCTAATTATCGATCAACTTCAAATAATCACTATTTCGTTTGTTGAAATGTGAAAATTAAGTTGCGCAAAATTCACGCTTCTCTCACGATAAGTAGAACGTTCTACTAAAACGTTCTACTTACAATAACAGCGCCAATAAAAAGCGCTTCTCGGGGGAAATCAGCATGAGTCTGATATCAGGGTTTGTTAAATCGTTGTCAAAATTATCGATGATTGGTCGCGCGTTAATGCTGCCAATTTCACTGCTTCCTGCCGCAGGTTTGTTACTGGCCTTCGGTGATAAATTCCATATGCCGCTGATGATGAACGCAGGCGGCGTCATTTTTGATAACTTGCCGATGCTCTTTGCGATCGGTTCCGCTGTGGGTCTCGCATCTGAATCCGGGATTGCTGCACTGTCCGCTGCGGTGTCGGTGTTTGTTACCAACATCACCATTGGTACGGTTCTGAGCATCACGCCAGAGATGGCCTCATCAGGTGGAAAATACGCCATGGTGGTCGGCATTCCGACGCTGCAAATGGGCGTTTTTGGCGGTCTCATCTGCGGTATCCTTGCCGCATGGTGTTATAACCGCTTCCACACGCTGCAGTTGCCTGAATTCCTGGGCTTCTTCTCCGGTAAGCGTTTTGTCGCGATTGCGACGGCCTTCCTGTCGTTCATTCTGGGTCTGCTGCTGCCGTACGTCTGGCAGCATATTCAGTCTGGCATCGACGCGCTGTCGGTTATTGTTAACGGCGATAATCAGGCCGCATCGACCTTTATTTTTGGTCTGGTCGAACGCGCGTTAATCCCGCTGGGTCTGCACCACATCTGGTATCCCTCGTTCTGGTATTCATTTGGGGATTACACCACGCAGGCGGGTCAGGTCATCCATGGCGATCAGACAATCTGGTTCAAAATGCTGGAAGAAGGCGTTAAATCCTTTAGCAGCGATACCTATCAGAACGCCGGTAAATTCATGCAGGGCGAGTTCCCGCTGATGCTGTTCGCGCTACCTGCGGCCTGTCTGGCGATGTATCACGAAGCGCATACCAAAAACAAAAAAATTGCTGCCGGTATTCTGTTCTCCGCCGCGCTGACCTGTTTCCTGACAGGGATCACCGAGCCGGTAGAGTTCACCTTTATCTTCGTGGCACCCATCCTGTACGTCTTTAACGCCATCATGGCGGGCCTGGCGTATATGACCATGTATCTGTTGCATGCGCACATTGCCAAATCATTCTCTGCGGGCTTTATTGACTACCTGTCATTCGGCATTATCCCGTCGTTTAACGGCTATCAGACCAACTTCCTGAGCGCGATTATTATCGGTATTCCGATGGCGCTGATTTACTACTTCACCTTCCGCTTCGTCATCCGCCGTTTTGATGTGAAAACGCCGGGCCGTACGGAAGTGACCGCGACAACTGACGATAAAACCGATAGCGAAATTGCGACCGACATTATCGGCCTGCTGGGCGGCGCGCAGAACATTAACTCTGTCGGTTCCTGTATCACGCGTCTGCGCCTGGAAGTGGCGAAAAGTGATGCGGTGGATAAAGACGGCCTTAATGGTTTAGGTGCGCGCGGCGTGGTGTTTGTGGGTGACAATGGTATTCAGGTGATTTTTGGTGCCAGAGCACAATTTATTGCCCAAACCATGTCCACGATGATCGGTAAATAATAAGATGTCTGACTGACACGTCTCCTGTACTCTGGGAGACGTTGTCATATCAGGCTGATAATCGAGAAATTTCAGGGAGCGGGTTTGAAGAAAGTCAGCATAATTGATGTTGCAAAACTGGCAGGTGTTTCGGTTTCAACCGTCTCACTGGTTTTACGTCAGAAGGGGAAAATCTCAGAGGCAACGATTGAGAAGGTCCACGCTGCCATCACCACGCTTGGCTATGTTCATAACGTCGCCGCTGCCAACCTTCGCGCCAACACCTCCAATCTTATCGGCCTGATTCTCCGCGATTTCAGCGACAGTTTTTCTATCAAAGTGATGGCGAGCATCGTTCAGGAACTGGAAAAACAAGGCTTTATGGTTTTCCTCGGACAGCCTCTGAACGATCATGAACATCTTGAGCGCTGTCTGCTCTCGTTTAAACAGCAGGGCGTTGCCGGCGTCATTTATCTCTCCTCCGAGACGCGTACGCCTACCCTGCCGAAACAGATCCGTGAGTGCCTGCTGCCATTGGTTGTGGTCTCACAGTCTTTAGTGAATGAGCCCTGCAATCTGGTGATGCGTGACAATCGTCAGGCAGCCAATCTTGCCACGCGTTACTTGATTGAACGAGGCCACCGTAATATCGCCTATATTGGCGGTCGCGAGGGGTGTCTTATCCGCGAACAACGCCTTTTAGGTTTTCGCAGTGCGATGACGCAGTATGGCCTGGTGAATCGAGAGGAATCCGCGCCCGTGTGTAGTGATGATACGCAGGCCGCGGGTTTTATTACGCGACAGCTTCTGGATAAAAACAACACCATCACGGCTCTCCTGTGTCATTCACCCGATGCGATGATCGGCTCGATCTCAGGTATTCATCAGGTGGGACGCACCGTCGGGAAGGATGTGTTTCTGACGCAGCAGGTCGCTTTGGTAGGGTTTGAAGATATGTTACACGTAAATCTCACCTCGCCGTCATTCACCTATGTGTCGTCCGCCAGTGAAGAGACGGGCCGCCAGGCTGCGGGGCTAATGATTCGTAAACTGAAAGAGCCGGAACTTCAAACGCAGCGGATTACGCTGTCGGGGCAACTGATCGCGCGGGAATCGGCCTAAAAAAATGCGCCCCTACTGTGGGCGCATTTTTTCATTTGTTACTGTGTTTTTGCTTTCGGATCCACATCCATAACCTGAATCTCATAAACCATCGTCGCATTTGGTGGGATGTCAGGAGCGCTAGCGCGCTGCGCTGTTTTCGCTGTCAGCCAGTGCTTTTTGAGCGTCGGCAATCGCTTTTTCACTGGCCGTTTGCTCGGAAGTATATTTTGCTTTCAGCTCAGCTATGGCTTTTTCTTGTTCAGATTTCAGCGCAGACAATTCAGCATTAGCCGTGTTCTGTGGTGATTGCGGAGTGTGTAATCGAAGACGCGCGATCTTCTTTGCCGGCGTTTTGTGATGCCGTTCCTCCGGAATCGCAGATGATTCCGGAGGTGCAGCGGGTGCTGCAAATAATATAGCGGGAATCTCGCTGGATTGAGCCGTTATTGAATCCAGCGATTTTATTGTCTCTCCATTATCACTCGCCTGAGCGAGTGGAGTGACGGTGCTAATGATTAAAGCGGGTAATGCAAAATAAAAAGAGGCTTCATGCTGAACGCACTCATTTAAAGTTTTCTCCACGACTTATAAGTGCTTGTTGCACTGTTTTGCTGAATATCGCTACACAGCTTTTGGGTTCGGTATTTAAAAAGCGCATCCATGGTATCTTTGGTTTGCGAAGCAATATCCCCGCGAACAGAGGCGTAAACGGACGCACTTGCTAATAAATCATCTAAGGCTGCCTTTTTTTGAACATACAAACGGCCATTGATTTTTGATAAGGCAGTCAGCTCGCGCTGGCAGTTGGTGACAGAGCTATCGGACGCCATTTCAACAGGCGTTCCCGCATTAGTATGAGTTGATCCGCCTTGCGCGGGTACGGAGCTTGAAACCGCCTGAGCAGATTGACCGGCCGGTGTCACTTTACTCTTCGGTTAACTCTGACAACCCGTGACTACCAGAATCGTTGAAATCGCAACCAACGCTAAAGGGGACACAGTGGACGGGATGTTTAGGTCGAGTGATATTGAAAGGGGAATGGCCCGGCATGCATTGCGCCACCGGGCATGAGTTATTTATTTACGACGCCAAATGGTGCCCTGCGGCCCATCTTCCAGAACGATGCCCATTTCCGTCAGACGATTACGTGCAGCATCTGCTGCCGCCCAGTCTTTCGCCTGACGCGCTTCAAGACGTGCAGTGATCAACGCTTCAATTTCGGCCACTTCGTCGCCATCATTCTGCGCACCGCTTTGCAGGAAGGTTTCTGGATCTTGCTCCAGCAGCCCCAGCACCGCTGCAAGCTTACGCAGATGAGAAGCCAACGCATTCGCCGCCGACACGTCTTCGACTTTCAGACGGTTAATCTCACGCGCCATGTCAAACAACACTGAGTAGGCTTCCGGCGTGTTGAAATCATCGTTCATCACGTCGATGAAACGTGCTTCGAATACTTCGCCGCCAGCAGGTGCGACGGATTTGTCAGTGCCACGCACCGCAATGTACAGGCGCTCCAGCGCAGAGCGAGCCTGTTTCAGGTTCTCTTCGCTGTAGTTCAGCTGGCTGCGATAGTGACCAGACATCAGGAAATAACGCACCGTTTCGGCATCGTAATATTTCAGCACGTCACGCACAGTGAAGAAGTTATCCAGCGATTTGGACATCTTCTCGCGATCGACCATCACCATACCGGAGTGCATCCAGTAATTAACGTACTCGCCGCCGTGCGCGCAGGTAGACTGCGCAATTTCGTTCTCATGGTGCGGGAACATCAGGTCAGAACCGCCGCCGTGAATGTCGAAATGGTTACCTAGCTGTTTGCAGTTCATCGCTGAGCACTCGATGTGCCAGCCCGGACGCCCTTCACCCCATGGCGATGGCCAGCTCGGCTCACCTTCTTTGGACATTTTCCACAGTACAAAGTCCATCGGATTACGTTTAACGTCGACGACATCGACGCGCGCGCCAGCCTGAAGTTGCTCAAGATCCTGACGTGAAAGCTGACCGTAACCTGGATCGGTTGGCACCGAGAACATCACGTCGCCGTTGCTGGCCACATACGCATGACCGCGCTCAATGAGCTTTTCGGTGATCTCGATAATTTCATGAATATGGTGGGTCGCACGCGGTTCGCTGTCCGGACGCAGAATATTTAATGCATCAAAATCTTTGTGCATTTCGGCGATCATGCGATCCACCAGCGCGACAAAGCTTTCACCATTTTCATTAGCGCGTTTAATGATTTTATCATCAATATCGGTGATATTACGCACGTACTTCAGGGTGTAACCTAAGAAACGCAGGTAGCGAGAAACCACGTCGAATGAGACGAAGGTACGGCCATGACCAATGTGACAGAGATCGTAGACGGTAATACCACACACGTACATGCCGACTTCCCCGGCATGAATAGGTTTGAATTCCTCTTTTTGGCGCGTCAGAGTATTAAAGATTTTTAACATCAAAGATTCCATGTAAACGTGTGTGGATCGTAAAGACCGTATAATACCTATAATTCGGGATAGGATCAGCACGCATTGCAAGGTGATCGCATCCTGCGGTTATGCTATAACAAGCCCCTATATGTGACCCTTATATGGGTCGAAGCACCACTATAACGGAACAGGATGAAAAAATGGTTACTTTCCACACTAATCATGGCGATATCGTCGTCAAAACTTTTGATGATAAAGCGCCTGAAACAGTTAAAAACTTCCTGGACTACTGTCGCGAAGGCTTCTACAACAACACGATTTTCCACCGTGTGATTAACGGCTTTATGATCCAGGGCGGCGGTTTCGAACCTGGCATGATCCAGAAAGACACCAAAGAAGCGATCAAAAACGAAGCGAATAACGGTCTGAAAAACACCCGCGGTACGCTGGCAATGGCCCGTACTCAGGCTCCGCACTCTGCAACTGCACAGTTCTTCATCAACGTTGCAGACAACGACTTCCTGAACTTCTCCGGCGAGAATCTGCAAGGTTGGGGTTATTGCGTGTTCGCAGAAGTGGTTGAAGGTATGGACGTTGTTGAGAAGATCAAAGGCGTTTCTACAGGCCGCAGCGGTATGCATCAGGACGTTCCAAAAGAAGACGTTATCATTACAAGCGTGACTGTCAGCGAGTAATTGGTGGCGACACTCTTTATTGCGGATCTGCATCTGCAAACAGAAGAACCGGCGATCACCGCCGGTTTTCTGCATTTTTTACAGGCTGAAGCGCTTTCAGCGGACGCCCTGTACATTCTGGGCGATTTGTTTGAGGCCTGGATTGGCGACGACGACCCGAATCCCCTGCACCGTGATATGGCTGCGGCGATCAAAGCCCTGGTCGATTCCGGCGTTCCCTGCTATTTCATTCACGGCAATCGCGATTTTCTGATCGGCAAACGCTTCGCTCGCGAAAGCGGCATGACGTTGTTGCCCGACGAAAACGTGCTCGAATTATATGGCCGCAACGTCCTGATTATGCACGGCGACACGCTTTGCACCGACGACACGGGCTATCTGGCGTTTCGCGCTAAAGTCCACACGCCCTGGATTCAAACTCTATTTCTGGCCCTGCCGCTGTTTATCCGCAACCGTATCGCCGCCAAAATGCGTGCGGGCAGTAAAGCAGCAAACAGCAGCAAATCCATGACGATCATGGACGTCAACCCACAAGCGGTCGTTGAGGTGATGGAAAAACATCGCGTGCAGTGGTTAATTCATGGTCACACCCATCGCCCGGACGTGCATCAACTCACCGCCAACGGCGAACCTGCGCATCGCGTTGTATTGGGTGCCTGGCACAACGAAGGATCGATGGTAAAAGTCTCGCCAGAAGGCGTAGAACTCATCCAGTTTCCGTTTTAATCAACTCGCCTTTTTGCCGCCATTCCGGTGACGCAACCGTTTTCCTTGCCTGTATATCATGCTATTCTCTGTGCCCTAAAAGCAGTGTGTTCCGCACCACAGGAGTTTTAAGACGCATGTCCTCCCGCAATAATCCGGCGCGTGTCGCCATCGTGATGGGGTCCAAAAGCGACTGGGCTACCATGCAGTTTGCCGCCGAAATCTTCGAAATCCTGAACGTTCCGCACCACGTTGAAGTGGTCTCCGCGCACCGCACCCCCGATAAACTGTTCAGCTTCGCCGAAGGCGCAGAAGAGAACGGCTATCAGGTGATTATTGCCGGTGCGGGCGGTGCAGCACACCTGCCCGGCATGATTGCCGCCAAAACGCTGGTGCCGGTTCTCGGCGTACCGGTGCAAAGCGCAGCCCTGAGCGGCGTCGACAGCCTTTACTCCATTGTCCAGATGCCACGCGGCATTCCGGTCGGTACGCTGGCGATTGGTAAAGCGGGCGCGGCGAATGCAGCTCTGCTGGCGGCACAAATTCTGGCGACCCACGACAAAGCCTTGCATCAGCGCCTGGTGGAATGGCGCCAATCGCAGACCGACGAGGTGCTGGAAAACCCAGACCCGCGAGGTGCAGCATGAAACAAGTTTGCGTTCTCGGTAACGGTCAGTTGGGTCGAATGCTGCGTCAGGCGGGTGAACCGCTGGGTATCGCCGTCTGGCCCGTTGGGTTGGATGCAGAACCTGAAGCCGTGCCCTTTCAGCAAAGCGTCATCACCGCTGAAATTGAGCGCTGGCCCGAAACTGCATTAACGCGTGAACTGGCGCGTCACAACGCCTTTGTTAACCGCGATGTCTTCCCCATTATTGCTGACCGTCTGACGCAAAAGCAGCTGTTCGATAAGCTGAATCTCGCCACCGCGCCGTGGCAATTGCTCGCGAGTGAAAGCGAATGGCCTGCCGTTTTCGATAAGTTGGGCGACCTGGCTATCGTGAAACGCCGCACGGGCGGCTACGACGGACGCGGCCAGTGGCGTTTGCGCCAGCACGAAACCGCAGAACTGCCGACGGATTGCTACGGTGAATGTATCGTTGAAAAGGGCATCAATTTTAGCGGTGAAGTCTCGCTGGTTGGCGCGCGTGCGCATGACGGCAGCACAGTTTTTTACCCACTGACGCACAACCTGCATCAGGACGGTATTCTGCGCACCAGCGTCGTATTCCCGCACGCCGATGCCGGGCAGCAAGCGCAGGCAGAAGCCATGCTCTCAGCCATCATGCAAGAGCTGGGTTACGTGGGTGTTATGGCGATGGAATGCTTTATCACCCCTGCGGGTTTGCTGATTAATGAGCTTGCTCCGCGCGTGCACAACAGCGGGCACTGGACGCAAAACGGCGCGTCCATCAGCCAGTTCGAATTGCATCTGCGGGCGATTACCGACTTGCCACTGCCGCAGCCGGTGGTGAACAGCCCGTCGGTGATGATCAATCTGATTGGCACCGCGCTGAACTACGACTGGCTGAAGCTGCCGCTGGTTCATCTGCACTGGTATGACAAAGAGGTGCGTGAAGGACGTAAAGTCGGTCACCTGAACCTCAACGATGACGATAAGGATCGTCTGAGCGCCACGCTGGAAGCCATCGTTCCCCTGTTGCCGCCAGAATACGCCAGCGGCATTGCCTGGGCGCAGAGTAAGCTTAACTAGTCCGCTACCCTAAATCTTGCGCATTTCAGAAGTGAATCCCCGGTCGCAGTGACCGGGGTGAGCGAGCGCAGCCCACGCCTATGAAACGCGGAAAATGACGGGTAAGTTGACCTTCCCTTTCCCCGGCGTACAATCCCCGCCCATTGCTATTTTGCTTTCCTCAGGAATTCATCATGAACGATGGGACCGACTATCGCGCGATCCTCGCGAACGATACCCCTTTAATTGACGTGCGCGCGCCCGTCGAATTTGCGCAGGGCGCGATGCCTGCGGCACTCAACCTCCCGCTGATGAACGACACCGAACGCGCTGCCGTAGGGACCTGCTATAAACATCAGGGACCAGAAGCCGCGCTCGCGCTCGGCCATCGTCTGGTGAACGGTGAAACCCGCGAACAGCGTATTCACGCCTGGCGCGAAATCTGTCTGGCAAATCCGCACGGCTATTTTTGCTGCGCACGCGGCGGCCAACGCTCGCACATCACGCAGGCGTGGGTGAAAGAGACCGGGATTGATTATCCGTTGATCGCGGGCGGCTACAAGGCGCTGCGCCAGGCGGCGATTCAGGCGACCGACGCGCAGGTGCAAAAGCCGATGGTGCTGATTGGCGGCTGCACGGGAAGTGGAAAAACGTCGCTGGTAAAACAGCATCCCGACGGGATTGATCTCGAAGGGCTGGCGCATCATCGCGGCTCATCGTTCGGTCGCACGCTGCAGCCTCAGCTATCACAAGCCACGTTTGAAAATCATCTCGCGGTTGATCTGCTAAAGAAAGATGCGGCCCGCTGGGTGCTTGAAGACGAAGGGCGGATGATCGGCTCTAACCATTTGCCGGAATGTCTGCGTGAACGTATGGCGCAGTCAATGATTGCGGTGGTAGAGGATCCCTTCGAGGTACGTCTTGAGCGTTTGCGCGAGGAGTATTTCGAGCGGATGTGGCGGGACTTTGCGTCGGCTTATGGCGAAGACGCAGGCTGGCAGGAATACGGCGAGTATCTGCACCACGGTCTTTTCGCCATCCGCCGCCGTCTGGGTTTACAGCGTTTTGCCGAGCTGAACGCATGGCTGGAGTGCGCACTCATCGAGCAGCGGCAGACAGGCAGTACCGAGGCGCACTATGCCTGGCTTGCGCCGCTGCTCAATGACTATTACGACCCGATGTACCGTTATCAGCTTGAGAAAAAAGCCGACAAGATTATCTATCGCGGGACGTTTGGCGACGTGGCCGCCTGGCTGGCGGCCTGATGCGCTAGCGCCGATCGCGTTTATCGGCGCGTTTCGCCAGACAGTCACCCAGAACCTGAACGATCTGCACCAGAATAATCAGCGCAATCACCGTGACCACCATGACCTGGGTTTCGTAGCGGTAATAGCCGTAGCGGATCGCCAGATCCCCTACTCCGCCGCCGCCGACAATCCCCGCCATCGCAGAGTAGCCGATCAGGCTCACCAGAGTGATGGTCAAACCGCGCAGCAGTCCGGCGCTCGCTTCCGGCAATAATACCGTGCAGATGATGCGCATCGGGCTGGCACCAAAGGCTTCCGCCGCTTCGATAATGCCTTTATCCACCTCGCGCAGCGCGCCGTCCACCAGACGGGCATAAAAGGCAATCGCCGCCACGGAAAGCGGAACAGACGCCGCAATCGGACCAATGGTGTTGCCCAGCAGCAGTTGTGTGAGCGGCAACAGCAGCACCAGCAGAATGACAAACGGCACCGAGCGGATGATATTGACCAGCACGGAGCTGACCAGATAAACAAAGCGGTTTTGCCAGAACAGATTTCGGTCGGTGACAAAAATCAAAAAGCCCAGCGGCAGACCGCCAATAATCGCCAGTACCGTTGAAATGCTCAACATCTGGAAAGTTTCGTTAAACGCCAGACCCAGATCGGCCACTAAATCATCCACGAATCACCTCCACCTGTGCGGTACGTTGACGGATATGTTCTACAGCCAGCGCCACGGCGGACGGGTTGTCCTGCGCGGTCAATTGCACCACCAGAATCCCCAACGCGCGTTCGCCGATGTACTCAATCTTGCCGTGCAGAATATTCACCGCGACGCCAAACTTCACTGCCACCTCCGATAACACCGGCTGTTCAGCAGAATCGCCGATAAACAGAATCTTCAGCAGCTGTCCCGGAAGATGCTGGCGCAACCGTTCGGGTAACGTCAGATTCAGCGTGTGCGACACCAGTTGTTGGGTAAACGCGTGTTGCGGATGCGCAAACACATCGAACACCTCGCCCAGCTCGACCACTTCGCCACCGGACATCACCGCCACGCGATCGCAGATGGATTTGATCACGTTCATCTCGTGGGTGATCAGCACGATCGTGATCCCCATCTGCTCGTTGATCTTTTTCAGTAGCGCCAGAATGGTGGCCGAGGTTTCCAGATCCAGCGCAGAGGTCGGTTCATCGCAGAGCAATACGTCAGGATGATTCGCAATTCCGCGAGCAATACCTACGCGCTGTTTCTGCCCGCCGCTCAGTTGTACCGGGTAGCGATTGGCTTTATCGGTCAGCCCGACTAATGCCAGAATTTCCGCGACGCGCGGCGCAATTTTACTGCGCTCCCAGCCTGCGGCTTTGAGGCTGAACGCCACGTTTTGCGCCACCGTGCGGGTATGCATCAGGTTGAAATGCTGGAAAATCATGCCGATACGCTGACGCGCTTTGCGCAGATTTGCGCCGTCGAGGGCTGAAATTTCTACACCGTTAACGTTCACGCTACCGGCGCTTGGGCGTTGTAGCGCGTTCAGCGTACGCAATAGCGTGCTCTTGCCCGCCCCGCTGGTACCGACAATGCCAAAAATCTCGCCCGCTGCAATCGTCAGGCTGACGTCTGATACCGCGCGGGTAGAAGGTCCGCGTCCCGTTGAAAAGTCAACGCACACCTTATCTAACTTAATCATGACTACCTCAGAAATGCGAAAAGGGCAGACTCGGCTGCCCTGTTTTTCAAACACGCGATTACTGTTTTGCTGCCGTCATCCAGTCTGGTTTCTGGAAAGCGGTGTAAACATTTTTCGGATCGTCGATAACGGCGCGATACGCCGGGGACTGCACCACTGCCACGATATCTTTGGCGAAGGGTTTGTCCGCATCTTCCGTACGCACGGCAATAATGTTTTTCAGATTTTCGTCGAGGTGTTCCTGCGCCAGAGCGCTTGAGAGATCTAACCCGGCAGCAATCGCAAAGTTGCCGTTGACCAGCGAAGCGGTCACGCTATCCAGCGTGCGCGGCAGCTGCGCGGCTTCCAGCGGCTTGAACACCAGCCCTTTTGGGTTGCTGGCAATATCACGTTCGGAGGCTTTGGTCGGGTCGATATTGTCTTTGATGGTAATCAGCTTCAGCGATTGCAGGAACCGCAGGCCACGCGCCAGGTTGGTTGGATCATTAGACAGCGTGACGATATCGCCCTTTTTCAGTTCATCGAGGCTCTTGACCTGACGCGAATAAAAGCCCATTCCGGCCGTGGGTACGGTCAGCAGTTTGGTGAGCTTAAGCCCTTTATCGGCAGTGAATTTATTGAAATACAGCGAGTGCTGGAACAGGTTGGCATCAATACTGCCGTTGGACAGCGCCATATTTGGCTGGACGTAATCGCTAAATTCACGCACGACCACTTTATAGCCTTTCTCTTTCAGTGAAGGGGCAATCGCCTGCTTCACCATATCGCCGTACGGCCCCGGCGCAACGCCGAAGACAATAGTATGCGGATCGCTGTTAGCGTGAACGGCCTGCATACCGCAGACCAACAAAAGTGCACCGGCTGCGGCGCGAAACGTGTGACGTAATCCCATGAGATCTCCATTTCAAAGCGGTGTAGCGTTGTGTGAGTGCCCCGTACGATGCGGCGCAGTTCCCGTTAACATGACACAGATCACAGGCCGCGTCCTTGAAATTATTTCATGATGTTGCTGAATATGTCTTTGAATGTACAGGAGATGGGTTATGCGAAAGGTGAATAAGCAGAGGTCAAAAATGGAAATGCCGGGCGGCAAAACACCGCCCGGGCAGACGACTTAGAAGTCGTAACGCAGACGCACCAGGTTCATATCGCCCAGATTGTCGGTGCTGGAGGTAAATACGTGTTCGTAATCAACACGGAAACCGTAATCCAGCTGGAAACTAATACCCACGCCGTTGTCGATGCGCTGGTAGTTGCGACCATTCACATACTCAATGCGATCGCCCATGAAGTAAGGTTGAACGGATTTAAGCGCATACTGACCCACCGGGATTTTGTAGCCCGCAAAGTACTCAATACCCCACGCATCACCGGCGAAGTAATCATTCACTGACACTTTTTTGGTGGTCATAAAGTTCTGATACCAGCCGCCGCCGACGGAGAAGGTCCAGTTATCCGGCGTCCAGCTCAGTGCCGTACCCAGGATATTCTGGTCGTACGTTTTGCTGTCGCCATTCTCCGGGTTACGCATATCCGCGCGAGTGTAGTTCCACGCTGCACCCCAGGTCAGATCGGTGGTCAGATGATAATCCAGACCCAATGAACCGCCGCCTTTACGCTTGTAACGCAGGCCGTTGCCCGGGAGGTATTCGCTGTCTTCAAACAGGTATGACGCATAGATATCCGCATCGCCGACGGTTTTCTTATATTTCAGCATCTGGCGTGAACGATACGAACCATCGTAATCGCCGTTGATCCCGTTACCGGATGCCTGGCCGACCATATCGTAGTCCCAGATATCGGTCTTCGCGCCCACCACATCATAGTAAACACTGTTCTGTTGACCGAAGGTCAGCGTACCCCAGGTGTCGCTTTTCAGGCCGGTGTACAGCATGCGGCGAGAGGTATCATGCGCACCTTCTGCATAGTGATGATCCCAGTTGAACTGCGCAGGAATATTCACGCCCAGCTCGTAGTAGCTCACCCAGCTGATGTCATCAAACAGGTAATAATCGGCCGCGAAACGGAAACGCGTACCGCCGTCAAAACCGTTACGTTTATAGCTGTTTTTACCGTCGTCGCCGGTCATATTCTGGAACTGTGGACGAATACTGCCGCCTACGGTGAAGTTGAGGCGGCTCAGCGGATTACCCGCCTGAGGATCTTGCTTAAGAACGGTGATTTCCGCTTGTGCTGCGAAAGACATTAATGCCACTGCTGCGCCGATCGTTGTCGCCAGCGCTGTTTTAGTTATTGTCATTATTATTCCTTGATAGACACGCTGCTAATTATTTAGCAGCAGAATAATATCCGGAATTAAACGACTCGTGGGGACGGTTTTTAAATGATTTGTGCTGCTAAAAGGTGCGGTATTATCGTTTTGTGCTATTAAATGATTACGCACCAGCATATAAACCAGTGCGTAATCATCACGAAAGGTAACTAACTCACGAACTGGCGGAACAGCGCTTTGCCTTTTAGCAGACGCGTGCCGAGCCAACCGCCGCACAGCGACAGCAGCAGCGCGCCGCACACCGGCAAAATCAGCCACAAACGCCAGTCAGGCTCCCACGGGAAATCGAACACCCGTGTTTGTAGCACCGCCAGCGCGGTCTCTGCGCCTATCGCCGCTACCAGTCCCGAGACAAATCCCAGCAGGGCAAACTCGCACCACAGCGTGGCACGCAGCAGTTTTTTGCCAGCCCCCAGCGTGCGATAGACCACCAGCTCCTGATGGCGCTGACGCATTCCCACCTGCACCTGCGCCAGCAACAGCAACACGCCGCAGGCCGTCACCAGGACCACCATCACCTCCAGCGCACGGCTGACCTGCTCCAGCACCTGCCCGACCTGTTTCAGGATCGCGCCGATATCCAGCAGGCTGACCGTCGGGAACTCGCGGTTAAGCTGCGTCAGCATGCCGTTACCATTTTCCCAGCGGAAGCTGGTGAGCCAGCTTTGCGGCTGCCCTTCCAGTGCGCCGGATGGGAAGATAAAGAAGAAGTTTGGACGCAGGCTTTCCCAGTCCACTTTGCGCAGGCTGGTCACTTTGGCGCTAAAGTCCTGCGTGTCACCGGTGAACGTTACCGTATCGCCAAGCCCCACTTTCAGACGCCCTGCCAGCCCCTCTTCCATCGACACTTCGCCCGCTTTCGGCGGCCAGCTTCCGGCGGTGATCGGGTTGTGTTCCGGGCGTTTGTCCTGCCATGTCAGGTTCAGCTCGCGGTTGAGTGACTCATCCTCACTGCCTTCCGTCGCCTGCCCGTTGATTTGCGTCAGACGCGCGCGAACGATCGGATAGAACGACTCCGGCACAATCTGGTGCTCAGACAAGAACCCTTTCAACGGCGTGACCTGTTCCGGCGCGATGTTGATCAGGAAGTAGTTCGGGCTTTCCGGCGGAAGCTGTTGCTGCCAGCGGTCAAGCAGATCGCCGCGTAGCACCAGCAGCATCGCCAGAAGCATAAACGACAGCGAGAACGCCGACAGCTGGCTGAGCGTGGACCACGGCTGGCGCAGCAGTCGGTTTATTGCCAGACGTACCGGCAGCGATTTGACCGTCAGTCCTTTCAGGACGTTGAGCAACATCCAGCCCAGCACGCCACACAGCAGCGCCAGTACCACCGCACCCGCCAGCACGGCCCACAGCAGCATACTGCCGCCCATCAGCCAGGCGAGTAAAAGCACCACAATGGCGACAATAATCGGCAGATAGAATTTCATCGGCCAGACGCTGGCGACCGCATCACGACGCAACACGCGCAGCGGCTGGGTGGCGAGCAACAGCCGATACGGACGCAAACCCACCAGCAGCGAAATCACCACCATCGCGCCGATGGACCACAGCCATGGCCACAGGCTGGCAGGTGGGAGCTCCGCGGGCAGAACCGGTTTGAGCAGCAGCATCAGTACGTTTTCAAACAGCAGGCCGATTATCCCGCCCGTGGCGGCGGAGAGCGCCAGCACCATTAGCCATTGGCCAACGATCAGCTTGCGCAGTTGCGCTCTGCCCGCCCCCAGCGTTTTGAGGATCGCCACCAGATCGTAGCGGCTGCGGCAATAATGCCCCATCGCCACCGCAACGGCGGCCACCGCCAGCAGCATGGTCAGCAGCGCTGAAAGCAGTAAAAATTGCTGCGAACGTTCAAGGGATTTTCCCAGCGCACCGTCGTCCTGCTCAAGACCGATCCAGCGATGCTCGGGTTTTAACTGCGGCAAAAGCCACTTTTCGTAGGACTCAAGCTGAGCAGGCGTGCCGCCAAACTTGTAGCGCCACGTGACGCGACTGCCAGGCTGAACCGCACCGGTTTTCTCGACGTCCGCCGTGTTCATCAACAGACGCGGCGCCATCTGGAACGGGTTAAATCCGGAGTCCGGTTCCTGAACCACTTCGCCTGCGATTTTCAGGGTGGCATCACCTACATCAATATTGTCGCCGGTTTTCAGATTCAGCAGCGCCAGCAGACGCGGGGCCAGCAGCACGGAACCCGCGCTCGGCTTCAGGCCCGGCGGATTGGTCTGCAAATCACCGTACATCGGATAGACATCATCGACAGCTTTCACGCTGGCCAGTTGCGGGGTATCGGCGGCAAACGTCATAGTCTGGAAAGTCAACTGTTTGCCCACTTTCAGCCCAAACGTGCGCGCTTCATCAATCCAGGCCTGCGGCACGTCGCGCGAGCTGCTCAGCGTTCTGTCGCCCGCCATAAACTCGCGGCTTTGCTGACTCAGCCCTTTTTCCATGCGATCGCTGACGCTGCCAAGCGCCAGCACGCAGGCCACCGCCAGACTCAGCGCCAGCCAGACAATCAGCAGCGAAGGCGAACGCCATTCTCGCCAAAACCAGCGTGCAATCATGCTTCCTCCTGCAATTGCCCGTTCACCAGACGCAGACGCCGATCGCAGCGTGCCGCCAGCTGTGGATCGTGCGTGACCAGAATCAGCGTGGTGCCGTGTTCACGGTTGAGCGAGAACAGCAGATCGGCAATTTTGTCCCCGGTCTGCCTGTCCAGATTGCCCGTGGGTTCATCGGCGAACAACACATCCGGGCGACCATTAAAGGCTCGCGCCAGGGCGACGCGCTGCTGCTCGCCGCCGGAAAGCTGCGCCGGAAGATGATGGAGACGCTTACCCAGCCCGAGCTGTTCCAGCAACGCTTTGGCGCTGGCACGGCTCTGGCGGGAATTTTCCCCGCGTAGCAGGCCGGGCAGTTCAACGTTTTCCAGCGCGTTAAGCGTGGGGATCAACATGAACGACTGAAAGACAAAACCGATATGCCTGGCCCGCAGCGCAGCACGCGCCTCTTCGTCAAGCCGATGCAGAGGTTGTCCGACAAGATTGACCTCGCCGCTGCTGCCGTCATCCAGACCGGCCAGGATCGCCAGCAGCGTGGATTTACCGGAACCGGATTCACCAATCAACGCGATGGTCTGCGCGCGTTTGACAACGAGTTCAACTCCGGTGAGGATGGACAGCTCGTGCTCACCCTGACCGACGGACTTCTTAAGATGATGAACTGCAACAATGTTTTCCGCTGGCATTTGCCCTTCCTGTTTCTGATTCTGATGACGTTTCGCGCCGCGGCGGCGGACACGTTACTGGTGCTGGGTGACAGCCTGAGCGCGGGCTATCGAATGGCGGCCACAGCCGCATGGCCCGCGCTGCTCAACGATAAATGGCAAACTAAAACGCCGGTGCTGAATGCCAGCATCAGCGGCGATACGTCGCAGCAGGGGCTTGCGCGTCTGCCTGCCCTGCTTAAACAACATCAACCGCGCTGGGTACTGGTGGAACTGGGCGGCAACGATGGTTTACGCGGTTTTCAGCCGCAGCAGACTGAACAAACGCTGCGCAAAATCATTCAGGATATTCAGGCCGCCAATGCGCAGCCGCTATTAATGCAAATTCGTCTGCCCGCTAACTACGGTCGCCGTTATAATGAGTCCTTTAGCGCCATCTATCCCAAGCTTGCCAAAGAATTCGATATTCCGCTGTTGCCATTTTTCATGGAAGAGGTCTATCTAAAGCCGCAATGGATGCAGGATGACGGTATACACCCCAATCGCGACGCCCAGCCGTTTATCGCCGACTGGATGGCAACACGGCTGGCCCCACTAGTTAAACATGACTCTTAATTCAGCGGAGATCCTGACAGGTAAAGTTATGCAAAAATCGGTCTTAATAACAGGATGTTCCAGCGGAATTGGCCTCGAAAGCGCCCTTGAACTCAAACGCCAGGGATTTTGGGTGTTGGCCGCTTGCCGAAAACCCGAAGACGTCGTACGGATGAACAACAAAGGCTTTAAGGGCGTTTTACTGGATCTGGACTCCTCAGAGAGTATTGAACAGGCCGCCGCCGACGTGATCGCTCTGACCGGAAATCGTTTATATGGCCTGTTTAATAATGCAGGCTACGGCGTTTACGGCCCGCTGCAAACTATCTCGCGCGAGCAGTTAGAACAGCAGTTTTCAGCCAATTTTTTTGGCATCCACCAGCTCACGATGGCGCTGTTACCGGCTATGCTCCCGCACGGTGAAGGCCGTATCGTGATGACCTCTTCCGTGATGGGGCTCATTTCTACGCCGGGTCGCGGGGCTTACGCCGCGAGTAAATACGCGCTGGAAGCCTGGTCCGACGCACTGCGCATGGAGCTGCGTCATAGTGGGATCAAAGTCAGTCTGATTGAGCCGGGCCCCATTCGCACGCGCTTCACCGAAAACGTCAACCAGACGCAGTCTGATAAGCCGGTTGAAAACCCCGGGATTGCCGCACGTTTTACCCTTGGTCCAGAGGCGGTTGTGGCCAAAGTGCGCCATGCTTTTGAAAGCGATCGTCCCAAACTACGCTATCCAGTGACGCTGGTCACCCATGCCGTCGGCTGGCTAAAACGCCTGCTGCCAGGCCGCATGATGGATAAAATTTTACGCGGTTGAGTTGAAGCCTCGCTCCTCACCCCCATGTATTTATCAAACCGATAAAAGAGAATGCCGTATGTCCGTACAGAATATCGTCAACATTACCGAAGCTAACCTGCAGCAGACCCTGGAATTGTCGATGACAAAACCGGTGCTGTTCTATTTCTGGTCTGAACGCAGCCAGCACTGTCTGGAGCTGACGCCCGTGCTGGAAAGCCTTGCAGCCCAGTACAATGGTCAGTTCGTTCTGGCAAAACTGGACTGTGACGCCGAGCAAAGAGTGGCCTCGCAGTTTGGTCTGCGCGCTATTCCTACCGTCTATCTGTTCCAGAACGGTCAACCGGTGGATGGATTCCAGGGTCCGCAGCCGGAAGAAGCGGTTCGCGCCCTGCTGGATAAAGTGTTGCCGCGTGAAGAAGAGCTGAAAGCGCAGCAGGCGCTGGAACTGATTCAGGAAGGGAAACACGATGAAGCGCTGCCGTTGCTGAAAGACGCGTGGCAACTGTCGAATCAGGACAGCCAGATTGGTCTGCTGCTGGCTCAAACGCAGATCGAGCTGAACCGTTCTGAAGACGCCGAAGCGGTGTTAAAAACCATTCCACTGCAGGATCAGGACACCCGCTATCAGGGTTTGCTCGCGAAGATCGACCTGTTGAAACAGGCCGCCGACACGCCGGAGATCCAGCAGTTGCAGCAGCAAGTGGCGAACAACCCAGACGACGCCGCGCTGGCAAGTCAGCTGGCGTTGCAGCTGCATCAGGTGGGTCGTAATGAAGAAGCGCTGGAACTGTTGTTCAGCCACCTGAAGACCGATCTGGCTGCCGCCGATGGTCAGGCGCGTAAAATGTTCCAGGAAATTCTGGCGGCGTTGGGCACCGGCGATGCGTTGGCGTCGAAATACCGTCGTCAGCTGTACGCACTGCTGTACTAACGTAAAGTCCCCTCTTCTCTACCGGGAGAGGGGAAACTCCCCGCTACGCACTGAGACTTTTTACTCAACGTAACTGCCTGATACAAGCCCCCCTTGCTTCTCAATGCTACTCTCACGATATTCCCTGCCACCCTTTCCCTCTGTTGATGTCTGCCGCGACCGAATATTGTAGCCACGTTAATGGATTAGGGGCGAATTCCCCTGCAATAGCCGATATACTGTCGTTCAACAAACGAACAATTTTTGTTGTGACACGGAATGCAAAACAGGAGGTTTTTATATGTTGATCGTTATCCCTATCCTTATCTTCGTCGCGCTGGTGATCGTTGGCGCGGGCGTAAAGATCGTGCCGCAGGGTTATCAGTGGACGGTTGAACGCTTCGGACGCTACACCAATACCCTTCAGCCGGGCTTAAGTCTCGTGGTCCCGTTTATGGATCGCATCGGGCGTAAGATCAACATGATGGAACAGGTGCTTGATATCCCCTCGCAGGAGATCATTTCGAAAGACAACGCCAACGTCACGATTGATGCCGTCTGTTTTATTCAGGTGATCGACGCCCCGAAAGCCGCTTATGAAGTCAGCAATCTTGAGTCGGCGATCATGAACCTGACGATGACCAACATTCGTACCGTGCTCGGCTCCATGGAGCTGGACGAAATGCTCTCACAGCGTGACAGCATCAATACGCGCCTGCTGCATATCGTCGATGAAGCGACCAATCCGTGGGGCATTAAAGTGACGCGTATCGAGATCCGCGACGTACGCCCACCGGCAGAACTGATTTCCTCGATGAACGCGCAGATGAAAGCTGAACGTACCAAACGTGCTTACATTCTTGAAGCCGAGGGTATTCGTCAGGCAGAAATTCTCAAAGCCGAAGGGGAAAAACAGTCGCAGATCTTAAAGGCGGAAGGTGAGCGTCAGTCCGCATTCTTGCAGGCGGAAGCGCGCGAACGTTCTGCCGAGGCTGAAGCCCGCGCCACGCAGATGGTTTCAGAGGCTATCGCGGCAGGGGACATTCAGGCGGTGAATTACTTTATCGCGCAGAAATACACCGATGCGTTACAGCAGATTGGCTCAGCCAATAACAGCAAAGTCGTGATGATGCCGCTCGATGCCAGCAGCCTGATGGGTTCAATCGCCGGTATCGCGGAACTGGTCAAAGACAGCGGAAACGAGCGCAAAAAATGATTGAGATGATCGTGGCACACCCGCACGTTTTCTGGCTCAGCCTGGGTGGCTTATTGCTGGCAGCCGAAATGCTCGGGGGCAATGGCTATCTGCTGTGGAGCGGCGTGGCGGCAGTCATTACCGGCCTGCTCGTCTGGCTGCTACCGTTCGGTTGGGAGTGGCAAGGCGCACTCTTTGCCGTGCTGACGCTGGTCGCAGCGTGGCTGTGGTGGCGATGGCTAAATCGCCAGGTGCGCAGCCAAAAACCCGCCAACGCCGCGCTCAATCAGCGCGGGCAACAGCTAATGGGTAAACGTTATACGCTGGATGATACGCTGATTAATGGTCGCGGACATGTGCGCATCGGTGACAGCTCATGGCCGGTCATCGCTGATGACGATCTGGTTGCCGGAACACGCGTAGAAGTGATTGCGGTCGAAGGGATCACGCTTCGCGTCAAAGCCTGTTAAGCGCTCGTCTTACGATGGCAGCAGCCGGAAAGGTTATCAATAATCGGACAATCGGCGCTGTCATCGCCTGGGCAAGATTCCGCCAGTGCCAGCAACTGTTCACGCATCGCCTGCAGCTCAACAATGTGGCGTTCGATCTCCGCCACTTTTTCCAGCGTCCTGCTTTTGACATCCGCGCTATGACGCTCAGGATCGTTGAACAGATTAACTAACTCGCCACACTCTTCAAGATTGAACCCCACCTGACGAGCCTGCCGCAGCAGCGTAAGCTCATCCAGATGCCGTTGCGTATAGCTGCGATAGCCGTTTTCGCTTCGCAACGGCGGCGTCACTAGCCCTTTCTCTTCGTAAAAACGAATCGCTTTGCTGGTCAGTCCGGTTTTTTTCGCCACATCACTGATATTCACATTTCCCCCTTGACCTTAACCTTGCTGGAAGGTTTAACCTTTATAACACTCAGTCAAAGCATTATTTTGGTCAATCGTTGACCGGATAACTATACAGGAGTTTTGTTATGTCTCACACAATCAACCTGACGCTGGATGGCCTCACCTGTGGTCACTGCGTCAAACGCGTGAAAGAAAGTCTGGAGCAACGCCCGGACGTTGACCATGCTGAAGTGACCGTTGAGCACGCAGAAGTGACGGGCAGCGCGAGCGCCGAGGCGCTGATCGACACCATCAAACAAGCCGGATACGGGGCGGAGCTCAGCCACCCAAAGGCTAACCCGCTGACAGAGTCATCAATCCCGTCGGAAGCGCTGACAGCGGACACCCCTGAGCTTCCGGCAGCCAGCGATATCGATGACAGCCAACAGCTGTTGATCAATGGCATGAGCTGCGCCAGCTGCGTCTCCCGCGTACAAAAAGCCTTACAGGCCGTACCGGGTGTGTCGCAGGCACGGGTCAACCTCGCGGAACGCACTGCGCTGATTATGGGTAGCGCGTCCGCCACAGAATTAGTCCAGGCGGTTGAAAAAGCGGGTTACGGCGCCGAGGCGATCGAAGATGAAGCCGAGCGCCGTGAACGCCAGCAGGAAACCGCCCTCGCCACCATGCAGCGTTTTCGCTGGCAGGCGATAGTCGCGCTGCTGGTCGGTATTCCGGTGATGGTGTGGGGCATGCTCGGCGACAACATGATGGTCACCGATGAGAACCGCACGCTGTGGCTGGTGATTGGTGTGGTGACGCTCGGCGTTATGGTTTTTGCCGGCGGACAT
Source organism: Lelliottia sp. (assembly GCF_045627565.1). Taxonomy (NCBI): domain Bacteria; kingdom Pseudomonadati; phylum Pseudomonadota; class Gammaproteobacteria; order Enterobacterales; family Enterobacteriaceae; genus Lelliottia; species Lelliottia sp. Next base: position 243,267 of record NZ_JAZQNX010000005.1, read on the forward strand.
TTTTATACCAGCGCCTGGAAAAGCCTGAAGAATCGCACCGCCACCATGGATACGCTAGTGGCGCTGGGAACCGGCGCGGCATGGATCTACTCCATGAGCGTCAACGTTTGGCCGCAGTGGTTCCCGATGGAAGCGCGTCATCTCTATTATGAAGCGAGCGCGATGATTATCGGCCTGATCAATCTCGGCCATATGCTTGAAGCCCGCGCGCGTCAGCGCTCATCAAAAGCGCTGGAACGTTTGCTCGACTTGACGCCGCCATCCGCACGTGTCGTGACGGATGACGGTGAAAAATCGCTGCCACTCGCCAACGTAAAGCCAGGAATGACGCTACGTCTTACTACTGGCGATCGCGTCCCGGTCGATGGTGAAATCACACAAGGTGAAGCCTGGCTGGATGAAGCCATGCTCACCGGCGAACCGATCCCGCAGCAAAAAAGCGCGGGTGACGCGGTACATGCCGGAACCGTAGTACAGGACGGCAGCGTGCTGTTCCGCGCCAGCGCGGTAGGCAGCCATACAACCCTGTCGCGCATCATTCGCATGGTGCGTCAGGCACAGAGCAGCAAGCCGGAAATTGGACAACTGGCTGATAAAATCTCCGCCATTTTTGTGCCGCTCGTGGTGGGTATCGCGCTGTTTAGCGCCGCCATCTGGTACTTTTTTGGCCCCGCCCCGCAGATTGTGTACACGCTGGTGATCGCCACCACGGTGCTGATCATCGCCTGCCCTTGCGCGCTCGGCCTGGCAACGCCAATGTCGATTATTTCCGGCGTCGGCCGTGCCGCGGAGTTTGGCGTGCTGGTTCGTGATGCCGATGCGCTCCAGCGTGCAAGCACGCTCGATACATTGGTGTTTGATAAAACCGGTACGTTAACGGAAGGCCGACCGCAGGTTGTGGCGGTGCGGACGGTAAATCTGGCGGATACTGACGCGCTGCGTCTGGCTGCGGCGCTAGAACAAGGCTCCAGCCATCCGCTGGCAAAGGCGATTATCGAAAAAGCCGGCAACGCAACGCTGCCGCAGGTGCATAATTTCCGCACGCTGCGCGGTTTGGGCGTGAGTGGCGATGTGGAAAATCGCGCTGTGCTGCTCGGCAATCAGGCGTTGTTGCAGGAAAACGGCATTGATACCGCAGTGCTGGACGATGAACTTAACGCTCAGGCTTCACAGGGGGCGACGCCGGTTCTGCTGGCGGTTGACGGCCTGGCGGTTGCACTGTTTGCAATTCGCGATCCGTTGCGTCAGGACAGCGTGGCCGCACTTCAGCGCCTGCATCGCGCGGGCTACCGTTTGGTGATGCTGACCGGCGATAACCCCACGACGGCCAACGCTATCGCCAAAGAGGCAGGCATTGATGAAGTGATTGCGGGCGTGATGCCGGACGGTAAAGCAGACGCCATCAAAATGCTGCAAAGACAGGGCCGTCAGGTGGCGATGATCGGCGATGGCATCAATGATGCACCCGCGCTGGCGCAGGCTGATGTCGGGATTGCGATGGGCGGCGGTAGCGACGTGGCGATTGAAACGGCGGCGATTACGCTGATGCGTCACAGCCTGATGGGCGTGGCTGATGCGCTGGCGATTTCAAAAGCCACGCTGCGCAATATGAAGCAAAACTTGCTCGGTGCGTTTATCTATAACGCGTTCGGCATTCCGATTGCTGCCGGCATTTTATGGCCGCTAACCGGAACCTTGTTGAACCCGGTTGTCGCGGGGGCCGCCATGGCGCTCTCCTCCATCACCGTGGTGAGCAACGCCAACCGGCTACTGCGCTTTACGCCGAAGGATTGAACCTTAACCTCCTACGCGCTAGCATGAACCTTTGTTTTCATGGAGCGCGTATGAGCCTGTTTAATCGTATAAAAACCACATTCCGCGCTCGGTTTCCCCGCCGTTACCCCTGGCCGGGACTGGATATGATGCTCCCCGGCGGACAGCATTTGCATCTGGTCGGCAGCATTCATATGGGCACGCGTGACATGTCACCGCTGCCACCCGCGTTGGTTGAAAAACTCAGTACCGCCGATGCGCTAATCGTTGAGGCGGATATTTCCGGCAACGAATCCCCCTTTGCAAACCTTGATATCCCGCCGCCCCTCAACGAGCGACTCAACGAATCGCAGCTGGCCGAGCTTGAGCGCGTTGCCGACGAGCTGGGGCTTTCCCTGTCGATGCTTGAAACCCAGCCGCTGTGGCAACTCGCCATGGTGTTGCAGGCCACGCAGGCTCAGCGCCTGGGATTGCGCGGCGAATACGGTATCGACTATCAACTTCTCAACGCCGCGCGCGCCAGAAATCTCAGAGTCATTGAGCTGGAAGGCGCTGAAAGTCAGATTGCGCTGCTGCGCCAGCTTCCCGGCGACGGGTTGTCGCTGCTGGATGATACGTTAACGCACTGGCACACCAACGCGCGGTTATTACAGATGATGATTAGCTGGTGGCTGGACGCACCGCCCGCCGACAGCAAGATGGAGCTACCCTCGACGTTTAGCGAATCGCTGTACGATGTGTTGATGCATGAACGTAATCAGGCCTGGCAAAAAACCTTGCAGGCGTTGCCCGCCGGACACTATGTGGTTGCCGTCGGCGCGCTGCATTTATACGGGGAAGGGAATTTGCCGTCGCTGTTAAAATAAAAAAATGGCCAATATTTCTATTGGCCCGTCAAAGAGGAATTTCATCGTTATTATTATGCCGAAGGAGACCTTCGGTTGAGCCGATTGTCGCTCAAAGTCATCATCTCCGCCAATACTATTGCGCAAGATGGTGCTATTTTTTAGACAGCCGTCAGGCGTATGCTGAACGCGAAAATTGTCCGTCGTCAGAAGGATCACTATGACTCCCGCCGTTAAATTACTCGAAAAAAACAACATTCCTTTCAAGATTCATACCTACGATCACGACCCCGCCGAAACCAATTTTGGTGACGAAGTGGTGCGCAAGCTGGGGCTGAATGCCGACCAGGTGTATAAAACGCTGCTGGTAGCCGTAAATGGCGATATGAAACATCTTGCGGTGGCGGTCACGCCCGTCGCGGGGCAACTGGATTTGAAAAAAGTCGCCAAAGCGCTGGGCGCGAAAAAGGTCGATATGGCGGATCCGATGGTGGCGCAGCGCACCACGGGATATCTGGTCGGCGGCATCAGCCCACTTGGTCAGAAAAAACGCCTGCCGACGCTGATTGATGCCCCTTCTCAGACGTTTGAAACGATCTTTATTTCAGGCGGAAAGCGCGGGCTGGATATTGAGCTTGGAGCAGAGGATTTAGCGAAAATCCTTGATGCCCAGTTTGCGGATATTGCGCGGCGGGACTGATCCTTCTGTACAAAAAAGAGCGTTATTGGTGAAGTCAGTTTGGACGCGGACAGCGCGCAGGAACCGGAGCGTACAGAGAGTACGTGAGGATTCCGAGCACTGCCCGCGTTGAAAATGCCGAACAAAATAGCCCTGTTACTGCCAGGTCACTTCGCCTTTCGGCTCATACGCATTCACATCCAGCGGTGAATTTTGCTGGATAAACTGCTTCAGCACTTCAGCGTCGATGAAGCCAGTATTCACATACCCCGGTTTATCATCGATATGCGGATAGCCGTCACCGCCGGTGGCGTTAAAGCTTAGTGTCGCCATGCGGTACGTTTTGGCGGGGTCAACCGGCTCGCCTTTGATCTTCAGATCGTTGAGCTTACCGTCTTTGGCGGTAAAACTGACGTTTGCAAACTGCGGATAGGCACCGGAATAAGGCTTCATTTTCGCCACGGCGGTCAGATAGTCGATCACCTCTTTACCACTCATATCGACGTACACCACGATGTTGCCAAACGGCTGAACCTTAAGCACATCTTTGTAGGTAATATCACCGCCATCAATGGAATCACGAATACCGCCGCCGCTCATCACGGCAAAATCAGCACTGGTGCGCGCCATTTGCGCTGCCAGCAACAGATGTCCCATATTGGTTTGCACAAAGCGAACTTTGCTGCGATCCCCTTCCAGACGACCATTAATATTGCCGATCTTCACATCCAGCTGCGCTTTTCCTTTGTTCTGGAATGGCGTCAGGAGCGACAGCATTTGCGCATTTTCGGCAATTTCTGGCGTGTAAAGTACGCGCTCACTTTTACCGTCATCGTAAGTCACTTTCTTCTTCAGGTTCACCGGAATCAGCTGGTAGTTCACCAGTTTCATCTCGCCGTTGCGGAACTCAAAATCAGCACGACCGACGTATTTGCCCCATTCGTGAGCCTGAACAATCCAGATCCCGTTCTGACGGTCGGGTGCACATGGCGTACCCGGCACGTAATCAACCTGCTTTTTATTCTCGGCAGCCATGCAAACGGGGTTTTGTGAGTGACCACCCACAATCATTGCCAGCGCGCCCTCAGGCAGGCTGCGCGCCATTTCCACATCACCCGGCGCGTTTGAGCCATGCTCGCCGTTATCGTAATGTCCCATATGAGTGGTCGCGATAATCACATCCGGCTTTTCGTTTTGATTCAACTCCTGAATCACCAGCCTGGCTTCATCAGCCGGTTTACGGAATTCGATGTCCGTAAAATATTCCGGGTTGCCGATTTTCGCGGTGTCGTCGGTGGTTAAGCCGATCACGGCGATTTTTAAATCTTCACGTTTGAAGAGCGCCCAGGGTTTAAACAGGCGCTCGCCGGTACTTTTTTGATAAATATTGGCGGAGAGGAACGGGAATTTAGACCATTTTTCCTGCTGGCGCAGAACGGTTAACGGATTATCAAATTCATGGTTGCCGACGGCCATCGCGTCATAACCAATTAAATTCATGCCACGGAAATCGGGTTCCGCGTCCTGTAAATCGGACTCCGGTACGCCGGTATTAATGTCGCCGCCAGAGAGCAATAATACGCTGCCACCCTGCGCCGCCACATCTTTGCGAATCCCGTCCACCAGCGTTTTTTGCGCCGACAAGCCATATTCACCGTATTCGCTACGCCAGAAATGACCGTGGTGGTCGTTGGTATGCAGAATAGTGATTTTGTAGGTTTTATCTTTTTCGTAAGCCTGCGCTGGCTGGCTTGCCACCGCCCATGCGGCTATCAGCGCCAATGCGACGCCTCGCTTCATTAACTTCATATTCTCGCTCCCTGACTAAAAGACAAACGCAAAAATTACAATGAGTAACAAGAATAGACAAATATGTTTTCAGAATTGCGACTTTCCTCAAATCTCCCGGAAAGGTATGTTAGCGAGATAATAATGACATCCTGCATTTCTTATAAATAAAGACGTGGAATTTTATGGCAATCAGTGAATCAACCCAGCCCGCCACGGGCTCTCCGGCGTCCCCGCCAAAAGCGCGCACCTCATTTGGTATTTTGGGCGCGATCAGTTTGTCGCATCTGCTGAACGATATGATTCAGTCGCTGATTCTGGCGATTTATCCGCTATTACAGTCAGAATTTTCATTAACTTTCGTTCAGATCGGGATGATTACGCTGACTTTCCAGATGGCATCGTCTCTGTTACAGCCCGTTGTGGGCTACTGGACAGATAAATATCCGATGCCGTGGTCACTGCCGATTGGGATGTGTTTCACTCTCAGCGGGCTGGTACTGCTGGCGCTAGCTGGTAGCTTTGAGATGGTTCTGGTTGCTGCGGCACTGGTCGGGACGGGCTCGTCAGTATTCCATCCGGAATCCTCGCGTGTGGCGCGTATGGCCTCAGGGGGGCGCCACGGCCTGGCGCAGTCGTTGTTCCAGGTGGGCGGCAACTTCGGTAGCTCGCTCGGTCCGCTGCTGGCCGCCGTCATCATTGCGCCATACGGAAAAGGTAATGTGGCCTGGTTTGTGCTGGCCGCACTGCTGGCGATTGTCGTATTGATTCAGATCAGCCGCTGGTATTCCGCACAGCATCGAGTGAACAAAGGAAAACCGAAGGTCGCCGTGGTGAATCCGTTGCCGCGCGATAAGGTCAGTCTGGCCGTCGGAATACTGTTAGTGCTGATTTTCTCTAAATATTTCTATATGGCGAGCATCAGCAGCTATTACACCTTTTATCTGATGGAAAAATTCGGATTATCGGTACAAAATGCGCAGTTTCACCTGTTTGCGTTCTTGTTCGCGGTTGCAGCAGGTACGGTGATTGGCGGCCCTGTCGGCGATAAAATTGGGCGTAAATACGTGATTTGGGGCTCTATCCTGGGCGTTGCGCCGTTTACCCTTATTTTGCCGTATGCATCCCTTGAATGGACGGGGATTTTGACGGTGATAATTGGTTTTATCCTGGCATCAGCATTTTCAGCCATTCTGGTGTATGCCCAGGAGCTAATGCCGGGACGTATTGGAATGGTTTCTGGACTCTTTTTCGGCTTCGCTTTTGGGATGGGAGGCCTTGGCGCCGCCGTTCTGGGGCTGGTTGCTGACCACACTAGTATCTTCCTGGTCTACAAAATCTGTGCTTTCCTGCCACTTCTGGGGATACTGACTATATTCCTGCCTGATTATCGGCATAAGGCCTAGTTTCTCTGCGGTCAAAGTCAAACTTTGGCCGCCCTCAGCACCTACTGCCGTAAGGCTTCCCTCTCGATCCTCGTGTTAATTTGTCCTAATCTGCTTTTTTTAACGCTTATTGCTGTTTTCTTCAAATTTCAATAATTATTCATAAACATAACGGTCAAAATTGTCATAAACTATTAATCGGGTTTTTGGCATTCACGCCAAAATGGATCACCACACGACGAAAGGAGACGGAATGCATCACGCCACACCGCTTATCACCACCATTGTTGGTGGCCTTGTGCTCGCTTTTATCCTTGGCATGCTTGCCAACAAGTTACGTATTTCTCCTCTCGTGGGCTATTTATTAGCAGGTGTGCTGGCAGGTCCGTTTACGCCCGGTTTTGTGGCAGATACCAAACTGGCGCCAGAACTGGCGGAATTAGGCGTGATTCTGCTGATGTTTGGCGTGGGTCTTCATTTCTCCCTGAAGGATTTGATGGCGGTAAAGGCCATCGCCATCCCCGGTGCGATCGCCCAGATAGGCGTGGCGACGTTATTGGGTATGGCGCTTTCTGCGGTGATAGGTTGGCCGCTGATGACCGGCATTGTGTTTGGATTGTGTCTCTCAACCGCCAGTACCGTGGTGCTGCTGCGCGCGCTTGAAGAACGACAGCTTATCGACAGTCAGCGTGGGCAAATCGCTATCGGCTGGCTGATTGTTGAAGATTTGGTGATGGTGTTGACGCTGGTTCTGTTGCCTGCCGTCGCCGGAATGCTTGAAAAAGATAACGTCGGCTTCGCATCGCTGGCGCTGGACATGAGTATCACCATCGGGAAGGTGATTGCGTTCATCGCCATCATGATGGTCGTGGGCCGCCGTCTGGTTCCCTGGATTATGTCGCGCAGCGCCGCCACCGGCTCGCGCGAACTGTTTACCCTTTCCGTACTGGCGCTGGCACTGGGCATTGCCTTCGGGGCGGTCGAGTTCTTTGACGTCTCCTTTGCTCTGGGCGCGTTCTTCGCCGGGATGGTGTTGAACGAGTCAGAGCTCAGCCACCGTGCAGCGCACGACACGCTGCCGCTGCGTGATGCATTTGCGGTGCTGTTCTTTGTCTCCGTCGGCATGCTGTTCGATCCGTGGATCCTCTTAGAGCAGCCGCTGGCGGTAGTGGCAACGCTGGCGATCATTATCTTCGGTAAATCTGTTGTCGCGTTCCTCCTGGTGCGCATGTTTGGCCATTCTCCGCGTACCGCGCTGACCATCGCGGCAAGCCTGGCGCAGATTGGTGAGTTCGCCTTTATCCTGGCGGGTCTGGGCATGGCGCTGAACCTGTTGCCACAGGCCGGACAAAATCTGGTGCTGGCAGGCGCTATCCTCTCCATCATGCTCAACCCGGTGCTGTTTGCAGTGCTGGAGAAATATCTCGATAAAACCGAGACGCTGGAAGAGCAGACGCTGGAAGAGGCGACCGAAGAAGAGAAACAGATCCCGGTGGATATCTGTAATCACGCGCTGCTGGTCGGGTTTGGCCGCGTCGGTAGCCTGCTCGGTGAGAAGCTGATGGCTCAGGGCATTCCGCTGGTGGTTATCGAGACATCACGTTCCCGCGTGGATGAGCTGCGTGCACGCGGTATCCGCGCCGTGTTAGGCAACGCCGCTAACGAAGAGATCATGAATCTGGCGCACCTGGACTGCGCGCGCTGGCTGCTGCTGACTATTCCTAATGGTTACGAGGCGGGCGAGATTGTCGCGACCGCGCGTGAGAAATGCCCGACGATTGAAATTATCGCCCGCGCGCATTATGACGACGAGGTGGAATACATTACCGAACGCGGTGCGAATCAGGTGGTGATGGGCGAGCGTGAGATTGCTAACACTATGATTACGATGATTGAAAAGCCGCCGATTGAAGAGGCGGTGACGGGGTAAGATTGCAGCTGTCTGGTGCCCTCACCCTGGCCCTCTCCCACCGGGAGAGGGAACGAACACTAAAAACGGTCACCTATGGTTACCGTTTTGCATTTACCTGTCCCAGTACGACTCTTCCAGACTGTCCTCTCGCTCCGGCAGCCCACGTGTCAAGCGCGGCGAATGCTGATTCAACACCTGATAGCTCACACGGTTCGCGTATTTACATACCTGCGCCAGCGACGAATAGGTTAGCCAGCTGGATTTGTGCTTGCTGGAGTTCGGGACGTTAGAACGGTGATAGGCATTCGCGGTGATATCGTGCAGCAGTGCCGCCAGCGCGCCATCGCCCGCACCGTTGGTGTTCATGATCTTCTCCGGCCCGCCCATATAAGGCGCGATATGAGAGAAAATACGCAGCGGATTTTCACACTCTTTGTGGCGCATCGCGCGGCTGAATTCGTACTGGTTGAATTCGGCAATCGCGCCCGGCAATAACGGATGCTGGGTTTTGCGTTTGCTCTCTTCTTCCGTAAAGCCCGCCATAAACAGCCCCACAGGACCGGCGGTGCAGAGCACCAAATCGACCCAATCCAGCGCTTTATCAGACGCCAGTAGCGGATCGCTTTCGCCGGTCAACGCTTCGGCCTCTTCTTCATTCATCGCCAGAATGGAAACATGCTCTTTCAGGAACGCCTGCCACCACTCGGGGTTATCAGCAATCACGAATTTAGTCCCCAGCGTCAACACCACCGGCACATTGTATTTTTTCGCGTATTCAATCGCCTGCATGGTCGCTTCCGGCATCGGTTCACCGGGCTTACAGCGCACCAGATAGGAGGTCAACACCAGGGCAGAAGCGCCCGCGATCACCTCTTCCGGGATGCTCTCCGCGCGCAGCTTATTCATGTGACCTGGACTGATGGCAAACGTGCGTTCGCCGGAATCGCTGATCAGCGTAAAGCAGCGGCCTATCGCCCCGTCAACACCCTGCAGATAGTTCAGATCGGTACGGCTGGAGGTGTTGCAAAGATAGCGGTAGGCGTAGCCGCCGATTTCAATGTTGCTGCACATCACGCCCAGCAGGACCGAACGGTCATCTGCCAGCACGGAATAGTTATGCATCGTGTTCCCGATAGTGCCGCCGGCAAACTGATGGGTGATCAGGTTTTCGCGCACCAGCTCCTGGTACAGCGCCTCAGCAACATCATCTTCAATCACCAGCGAATGACCGGAACTTAACCCATAACGTGCAACAAATGCATCATCCACTTTCGCTTCAATGTCGACCAACGTTTGATCGATACCGACCACCCACGCCGCGCTGGTTTCATTTTCTGGCTGAATCTGTTGCAGGAGGGGATCGCGTGCGTTGACGGGGAAATAGTGTTTGGATTTGCGCTTACCGGGAAATTTCATGTTCAGGGCTACGAGTGACTAATGGGCCGGAAATGGTAGCACAAACCCGGCCCAAAACGCGATTAGCGCCGCGTCGTTACCAGCGAGACCATCATCTCGATATGCTCTGGCGAGTCATTCAGGGCTGGAATGTATTCGTACTTCGTTCCGCCAGCTTCGAGGAAAAACTCCCGGTTCTGCACCGCGATCTCTTCCAGCGTTTCCAGACAGTCCGCCGAAAAGCCAGGGGACATCACCTGAACGTGCTTCACGCCCTTTTCACCAAGCATTTTCAGCGTTTCATCGGTGTAAGGTGTCAGCCAGGGTTCACGGCCAAAGCGCGACTGGAAGGTCATCATCACTTTTTCAGGCGGCAGGCCCAGCGCAGAAACCAGTTCGCGCGTGGTGTCACGACAGCGCTGCGGATAGTCATCGCCTTCATCAGCGTAACGCTGCGGAATCCCGTGATAGGAGAGTAAAAGCAGATCCGGCTCGCCGTGTTTAGCGAACGATGCGCGCGCACTGTTCACCAGAGCCGCAATGTACATCTCATCATCGGCGTAATCGCGGATAAAGGTAATGCCAGGAATATGACGACGCGTCGCAAGAATGCGTGCCAGCTCGTCCCAGACTGCAGCGACCGTCGAGCAGGAATATTGCGGATACAGTGCGAGTACCACGATATGCTCAACGCCCTGTGACAACAGGTTTTCGACCGCACTTTCCAGCGACGGTTTGCCATAGCTCATGCCGAGCGCGACGGGCATATCCGGCAAACGGGCGGCAAGCGCTTTCTCCTGACGACGGCTGTAAACCATCAGCGGAGAGCCCTCTTCCATCCATACGGACTGGTAAAGTTTGGCAACGCGTGGGGAGCGAATCGGCAGAATGACGCCACGCAATAGCGGCCACCACAACACTCGTGGGGTATCGACGACGCGCGTGTCGCTTAAAAACTGTCGCAGGTAACGCTTAACTGCTGCTGGAGTGGGTGCTTCTGGAGTGCCCAGATTGGCAAGCAGGATGCCGGTTTTCGCCTGACTCATTCACGCCTCTTAACCATTTGAATGGCTGATGATTGTAACTGAAAAGCGTGTAAACGGAACCCATTGCTGCGATAGGAAAGAGGAGAGAATATCTCACCCGAAGCGTTTCGGGTGAGTCCACGTCATCTTTCAGGCTGCCTCTTTGTTGGCTGCGCCCTCTCCCCTGTCACAGAGTTATCTCTATTCCAGGGAGTCGAGTCCTTGCCGCCGCGATGCAGCCCGAATGATTGAGTGGCGAAAAGCGATTAGCCGAGGATCTTTTCCAGCTCTGCACGCACTTCAGCGACTGGCTTGGTGCCGTCAACTTTGGCGTATTGGGTGTTACCCGCCTGCGCTTCTTTAGAGTAGTAGCCGATCAGCGGCGCGGTCATCTGATGGTATTCCACCAGGCGTTTACGCACGGTCTCTTCCTGATCGTCTTTACGCGTAGTCAGCTCTTCGCCGGTCACGTCGTCTTTGCCTTCAACCTTCGGTGGGTTGAATTTGATGTGGTAAACGCGACCGGATGCAGCGTGGACGCGACGACCGATAATGCGGTCAACGATCAGCTCGTCAGGAACGGCAAATTCCAGAACGTAATCCACGTTGATACCCGCTTCTTTCATGGCGTCAGCCTGCGGAATGGTACGCGGGAAGCCGTCCAGCAGGAAACCGTTACGGCAATCTTCCTGAGTGATGCGTTCTTTTACCAGGGCGATAACCAGTTCGTCAGTCACCAGTTTGCCGGCGTCCATGATGTCTTTCGCTTTTTTACCCAGTTCGGAGCCAGATTTAACAGCGGCACGCAGCATGTCACCCGTAGAGATTTGCGGAATACCGTATTTCTCCATGATGAACTGAGCCTGAGTTCCTTTACCCGCGCCCGGAGCGCCAAGCAGAATAATACGCATTGCGAAAATCCCCTCAAAAGTTGGTTCAATTTTTCAAAAGCGCTAAACAATACCATCAGAACGGGTATGGCTCAAGGAAGGCGGGGAGGCTGAAACGGTTAACGGGGGAGATAATTTGGGTTCGTGCGATTGATTCCCCCTCACCCTAGCCCTCTCCCCAAAGGGGAGAGGGAACTTGAACACCCTCTCCCCTTTGGGGAGAGGGCAGGGTGAGGGGTAGGTGTTTAATTACGCCAGCAGCAATGCATTCACGCGCTTGATGAACTGGTTTGGATCTTCCAGCGTACCGCGCTCGGCCAGCAGGGATTGATCCAACAGCAGTTCAACCCACTCGGAGAAGCGTGCTTCATCCTGCGTATCTGCCGCGCGTTTGACCAGCGGGTGATCCGGGTTCAGCTCGAAGATGTATTTTACTTCTGGCATCGCCTGGCCCGCAGCAGCGAACAGTTTCGCCATCTGGGTGCCCATTTCGTCCGCATCGGTAGTGACAATCGCCGGGGTATCGGTCAGACGGTGCGTGAAGCGCACCTCTTTCACGCGGTCGCCCAGCAGGGTTTTCACGCGCTCTACGAAAGGCTCCAGCGCTTTCTCGGCTTCTTTCGCGGTTTCGTCCACTTCATCCGCCAGTTTATCGATGGATTCGTCCGCTTTCGCCACAGACTGGAACGCTTTACCGTCGAACTCCGTCAGGTAGTTCATCATCCACTCATCGATGCGGTCGGAAAGCAGCAGCACTTCGATGCCTTTCTTACGCAGCAGCTCCAGATGCGGGCTGCTCTTCGCCGCAGCGTAGCTGTCTGCGGTGATGTAGTAGATCTTCTCCTGCCCTTCTTTCATTCGAGACACGTAATCTTCAAGCGACACGGTCTGCTCGGAAGAGTCGGTGTGCGTAGAGGCAAAGCGCAGCAGTTTGGCAATTGATTCCACGTTGCCCGAATCTTCCGCTGGGCCTTCTTTCAGCACCAGGCCGAACTGTTTCCAGAAGGTCTGGTATTTTTCCGCATCGTCTTTCGCCAGTTTTTCCAGCATCTGCAGCGTACGTTTGGTCAGCGCGTTACGCAGATTGCGCGTCACGGTGCTGTCCTGCAGGATTTCGCGCGAAACGTTCAGCGGCAGATCGTTGGAATCAATCAGACCACGGGTGAAGCGCAGGTAATTCGGCATGAACTGCTCGGCATCGTCCATGATGAACACGCGCTGCACGTACAGTTTCAGGCCGTGCTTGTGATCGCGGTTCCACATGTCCCACGGTGCCTGCGCCGGGATATACAGCAGGCTGGTGTATTCCTGCTTACCTTCTACACGATTGTGGCTCCAGGTCAGCGGATCGGTAAAGTCGTGGGCGATGTGCTTATAGAATTCGTTGTATTCGTCGTCTTTGATTTCAGACTTGTTACGCGTCCACAGCGCCTGCGCCTTGTTGATTTTTTCCCAGGAGACAACGGTTTCCCCGTCCTGCTCTTCCCGTTTTTCGATCTCAACAGGCAATGCGATGTGGTCGGAATATTTGCTGATGATCGAGCGCACGCGCCAGTCATTCAGGAAATCGTCTTCGCCTTCGCGCAGGTGCAGGGTGATTTCGGTACCGCGATCGGCTTTGGTGATGTCATCAACGGTGTATTCACCTTCACCGTGAGATTCCCAGAACACGCCGTTTTCAGCGCTGTCGCCCGCCGCGCGGGTGCGCACGGTGACTTTGTCCGCCACGATAAACGCAGAGTAGAAGCCCACGCCGAACTGGCCAATCAGTTGGCTGTCTTTCGCCTGATCGGAACCCATGGATTCGAGGAAGGATTTGGTACCAGATTTAGCAATCGTACCGAGATGATCGATCACCTCGTCGCGATTCATGCCGATACCGTTATCAGCAATGGTCAGGGTGCGGTTGTCTTTATCGAAAGAGACGCGCACGCGCAGTTCACCGTCGCCTTCATACAGATCCGGGTTGGACAACGCGCGGAAGCGCAGTTTGTCCGCCGCATCCGAGGCGTTGGAAATCAGTTCGCGCAGGAAAATTTCTTTATTGGAATACAGGGAATGGATCATCAGGTGCAGAAGCTGTTTGACCTCTGACTGGAAACCACGGGTTTCTTGTCCTTTCATATTCAATCGACCTCAACAATGCCATTTAATGGGGTTTAAACGAGTTGAGTGAGAGATGGGGATAAGAACAGAATATTTCAAGCGGAGGCCACGAATGCGGCCTCCGTTTGGTCAGAAAATAAGCTTGTGACGCCCAGCCAGAGAGTGTGACAGCGTGGTGCCGTCCACCATTTCCAGCTCACCGCCAACCGGCACGCCGTGGGCGATTCTGCTGGCGCTCACGCCATACTGCGCGCACAGCTCACCGATATAGTTCGCTGTCGCCTCGCCTTCCACCGTCGGGTTGGTGGCGAGAATCACCTCGGTCAGCGTCTCAAATTCAAGGCGCTGTTCAAGACGATCCAGACCAATATCATCCGGGCCAATCCCATCCAGTGGCGACAGATGCCCCATCAGTACGAAATAACGGCCCGAAAACTGCCCGGTTTGCTCAATGGCGTAGATGTCCGCTGGACTCTCCACCACGCAAATCTGACCGTTTTCCTGACGACGCGGATTGGTGCAGATATTGCACACATCCTGCTCGGTAAATGTACGGCAATCCGCACAGTGACCAATTTCTGACATGGCGCGGGTCAGTGCCTGCGCCAGGCGCATCCCGCCGCTGCGGTCGCGCTGTAACAGCGTAAACGCCATACGTTGCGCTGATTTCGGGCCAACGCCCGGCAAACAGCGCAGCGCTTCCATTAACTGCGTGAGCAGCGGACTGGTTTGCATCAGAACGGCATCTTGAAGCCCGGCGGCAATTGCATACCGCTGGAAACAGAGGCCATTTTCTCTTTCTGAGTTTCGTCGATACGGCGCGCAGCATCGTTAAATGCAGCAGCAACCAGATCTTCCAGCATGTCTTTGTCGTCTTCGAGCAGGCTCGGATCGATCTCCACGCGGCGGCAGTTGTGCGCGCCGTTAATGGTGACTTTCACCAGACCGGCACCAGATTCACCCGTGACTTCCAACTGGGCGATCTCTTCCTGTGCCTTCTGCATTTTTTCCTGCATCTGCTGAGCCTGCTTCATCAGGCCACCCAGACCGCCTTTTCCACCAAACATAGGCTTCTCTCTCTTTCACGTTTAACGATTAAAACCGTAAGTCAGACTCACGATCAAAGGGGGCGAATACTTTCTTCATCCAGATCGGCGTCGAAGAAACGACGCAGAGTCTGGATATTGTTATCCGCAATAATCGACTCGCGCGCTTGCGCAAGCTTCTCTTCATAAATGGCCTGTCGCCACTCCAGCGGCGTTCGCATCTCGGGATTATCATCTTCAATGATAGTCAATTCAACCGGTGCACCGTGCAATGTGGCAAGCGCCTCCGTCAACACCTTTTGCGCTGACGGGGAATTGAGATGCCGTTGACTCGGACGCAAATGCAGGCGGATATGATTCCCGTCCTGCTCTTTCCAGGCATTCAGAGCAACCTGTTCCACCAGCTTCGGCAACTGCAATTTGCTGACCTCAGCGGCCCAGGCATCACGCTCAAGCGACTCTTCGGCAAGCTTTGCTGACAGCTCTGGCGTCTTCTCATGTTCGAGCGCTTTTTTTAGCGCTTTCGGCGTGGCAACTTCGACTTTCACCTCTACTGCGGTGTTGGTCGATTTCCAGCGGTAAGCCTCTTTCTTCGCCGGGGCTTCGGCTGCGCTGGACGCGGGGCGCGATTGTACGCGCTCCGTTACCGATGCGAGTCGTTCGAGTGCGGCGTTATTAACCGGCCGCGCTCTTCCTGGCGCTGCCGGTTCACTCTTTTTTGGCTTGGTTGCTCCCTGCGCGCGCTGTAGCTGATTGCGGGCGGCGAGCACCGAACTGGTGGCATCCGGCAGCGAGACGTCCTGCCGGGGTGGTGGCGCAGCTTCCTGCGGCACTTGCGGCGGCGTCAACACGGCGGTTGGCGCGACCGGAGCAAAAGATTGTTGCGTGGCTTCAGGCTCTGGCAGCGGCTTGCGAGGATGGAACGCCAGCGCACGCAGCAGCGTCATTTCGACACCCATACGGCGGTCCGGCGCAAACGGCAGCTCTTTACGGCCAATCAGCAGCGTCTGATAGTAAAGCTGAACGTCGGTTGGCGGAACGATGCGCGCAAGTTCGCGCATCCGCTGCTCTATCGCGGCCATATCTGCGCCAATGGCGGCAGGCGAAAGCTGCAACATGGCTACGCGGTGCAGCAAGGCGAGCATTTCTACCAGGAGCGCTTCCCACTCCACACCGCGAGACGCCGCGACGTTGACCAGCGACATCACACGTTCACCGTTCGCCTCGATCACGGCTTCGACCAGCGACAGCGCCTGATCGTCGTCGAGCGTGCCAAGCATCGTGCTGACCGCGACCGTTGAAAGCTGGCCGTCACCGCTGGCAATCGCCTGATCGGTGAGGCTTAACGCATCACGCAGGCTACCGTCTGCAGCACGCGCCAGCAGTTGCAGCGCACGCGGTTCGTGGACGATTTTTTCTTCGCCAAGAATATGCTCGAGCTGCGCGCGGATCTGTTCAACGTCCAGCGCCTTCAGATGGAACTGCAGGCAACGCGACAGAATGGTGACAGGCAGCTTTTGCGGATCGGTCGTCGCCAGCAGGAATTTGACATGCGATGGCGGCTCTTCCAGCGTTTTCAGCAGGGCGTTAAAGCTGTGGCGCGACAGCATGTGCACTTCATCGATCAAATAGACCTTGAAGCGGCCACGCGCCGGGGCGTACTGCACGTTATCCAGCAGATCGCGGGTATCTTCGACTTTCGTGCGCGATGCAGCATCGATCTCAATCAGATCGACAAAACGCCCCTGCTCGATTTCACGGCAGTTATCACATACGCCGCACGGTGTTGCGGTGATCCCGGTTTCGCAGTTGAGGCCTTTTGCCAGCAAACGGGCAATAGACGTTTTGCCGACGCCGCGCGTGCCGGAAAATAGATACGCGTGATGAATACGTCCTAGCGATAAACCGTTCGCCAGGGCGGTCAGCACATGTTCCTGGCCGACAACGTCAGCGAAGGTTTGGGGTCGCCATTTTCGGGCTAACACCTGATAACTCATGGGCAGGCTCTGCAACGCTGGAAGGTGGAATTCAGGGGGGTCATGCTAACACAACCTCACCCGTTGGGCGAGGTTGCGGGAGTCGGGATTAATGACCCGGGAAAGGAACGAGACTGTAGCTGGTGATGCCCTGTTTTTCCAGGCGCTGTTCGCCGCCCAGATCGAACAGATTGATGATGAAGGCCGCGTCGGTCACTTCGCCACCCAGACGGCGGATCAGTTTCACGGTCGCTTCGATCGTGCCACCCGTTGCCAGCAGATCGTCGACAACCAGCACTTTATCACCCGGTTTAATCGCATCAACATGGATTTCAAGCTGATCGGTGCCGTATTCCAGCTCATAACTTTCAGCAATGGTTTCACGTGGCAATTTACGCGGTTTACGTACCGGTACAAAGCCCACACCCATCTCGAGCGCAACCGGTGCGCCAAACAGGAAGCCACGCGCTTCTGTTCCTACTACTTTAGTGATCCCGGCGTTTTTGTAACGCTCAACCAGCAGTTCAATGCTGAGTGCGTACGCTTTCGGGTCTTCCAGCAAGCTGGTGACATCACGGAAAAGAATGCCAGGCTTTGGATAATCCTGGATACTTTTGATGCTGTTTTTCAGATATTCAAGCTGCTGCGCAGTTGCGGTCATAAATGTATGCCTGGTTAAAAACGGTGTTACCCACGGTGTGCAGAAAAGTACGGTCAAAGTTACAATTGATTAACCTTTGACCAGGCGCACCTGTGCTCGAAAACGGTCGAATTTACTGGCTGCGCGGGATAATTGCAACAGCCATCAGCGCTCTTCAGTGCTTTTGTTGTTTTTCATCAACGACTGGAATTCGCCACATAAAGAATAGCAGGCAGGAGAGAATTACCAGCAACAAGATGCGTACCCACATCATCTTGACCAGCCACACTGAAATGGCAAAGGTAATGAGGATCACCGCAATGGCGCGCGGCTTTGCCCCAGGCGGCATCGCCCGGTATTGTTGCCAGTGGCGCAGATAGCCACCAAACCACGAGCGATAAAGCAGCCATTGGTGGAATCGCGGCGACGAGCGGGCAAAACACCAGGCCGCCAGCAGAATAAACGGCGTGGTCGGCAAGAGCGGTAAAACCACGCCCAACGTGCCAAGCACTACCGCAAGCCAGCCAATGATGATTAAAATAGTACGCTTCATAATGCGAATCGTTATCAAACTGAACGGCTACTTTACCACTGGAGAGCGGATTGAAAACAGCCTTGCTTTTAGAAACCCTGCAAAATCAGCTGATCGCTCTGCGTGCGCAGGCCTCACCGCTGATGCAGCACGCGACGCTGAAACCCCGCTTTGACAGGCAATTATTCCGCACCCGCAGCACGCTCATGAAAGATTATCTTGATGAAGCGCAGGCTCACTTTGATGAGTTGCAGCGCGCCGTTAACCAGGTGCAGCCTGAGCAGGTGGCATGGCTTGCTGGGCATCTGACCGAGCAGATCACCGCCCTGCATCGCGAGATTACCGCATGGCCGCTGCGCGCCTGGGATAGTGCGTCGCCCGGTGCAGGAAAATGGCAGCGCAAACGGCTGGAGCATCAGGAATTTGAGCGTCGACTGTTTGAGATGAAACGGGATCGAGAAAAGCAGCTAGAATCCGCCGAAACGCTGGACGATCAGCAGCGCTTAATGCGTGAAGTCAGCACACTGGAAGGCCGTATCACGCGTTGTCGTCAGGCGCTGGAAGAGATCGAACGCGTGATTGCGCGTATGACCCGTTAATGGAGAGAAAAATGTCGCTGGAAAACGCACCGGATGAGGTCAAACTGGCCGTCGATCTGATTATGCTGCTGGAAAATCACGATCTTCCGCCCGAAACGGTGCTGAAAGCGCTGGAAATTGTGACGCGGGATTTTGAAAGCAAGGTGAAGGCTGGATGCCCTCACCCTACCCCTCTCCCACCGGGAGAGGGAATGTAATCAAGCCAGCGTTCAAGCCGGGAAAAATCAGGCTGGCGTAGGGTCGTCACCCTTAATTTCGCGCTTCACTTCCGTATGCTCATCACCTTTCTCATTGCGCAGGTGAACTTCAAGCTGGTTGAAGGCGATATTAATGCCGTTTTCGCGGCACAGGCGGTCGATGGTGCGGTTCAGCTCATCAACGGCATAGCTGCGATCGCGCAGTTCACGCACATATAAACGCAGCTCGTGATCCAGTGTGCTTGGGCCAAAAGTGGTGAAGAACACCGCCGGAGCCGGATCGTGCATCACTTTTGGATGCTCCATCGCTGCCTGCAGCAGAACTTCTTTCACCCTGTCGAGATCGGAACCGTACGCTACGCCGAGACGGATTACCACGCGCGTAATGGTGTCGGAAAGCGACCAGTTGATCAGACGCTCGGTGACAAACGCCTTGTTGGGGATGATCACCTCTTTGCGATCGAAATCGGTAATCGTGGTCGCTCGAATGCGGATCTTGCTGACCGTACCGGAGAAGGTGCCGATGGTCACGGTGTCGCCGATACGCACCGGGCGCTCGAACAGGATAATCAGACCGGAAACAAAGTTACCGAAGATCTCCTGCAAGCCAAAACCGAGACCCACGGAGAGCGCGGCAGCCAGCCACTGAAGTTTATCCCACGAGACGCCAAGCGACCCGAAGACGGTCATTGCCCCCGCCACCAGAATCACGTAGTTCAGAATGGTGGTGATGGCGTACGAAGAGCCCTGGCGCATGTTCAGACGCGAGAGCACCAGCACTTCCAGCAAGCCCGGCAAGTTGCGGATCAGCGCCCACGCAACCATCGACGAAACCAGTGCAAACAGCAGGCTACCCATGGTGACGCTTTTCATCACCGCCGTACCGGCTTCGGTGCCGTTGTATTGCCACAGGGTGATGCTGTCGAGATAGGCGAATACGGTGATCAAGTCTGACCAAATCGCCCAGAACACCACGCCAAACAGCGCCACCATTACCAACATGGTGATACGCAACGTCTGCTGGTTAACCTGTTCGAGCGCGATAGTCGGCTCCTCTTGCGGCTCGGCCCCCTCTGCGCCCTCTTTGACCATATTCTGGCGACGCGCCAGCGCACGGCGATAGGCAATACGGCGCGCCGCCACGCTCAGGCCACGCAGCACCGTCTGATACAGCAGGTTCCAGAGGATGACCAGATAAACGGTTTCAATCCAGCGGCCCGAGAGGCGCAACGTGGTGTAGAAATAGCCCGTCGCGGTGAGTACCATCAGCGCCAGCGGAATGATCGCCAGCACGGTAACGGTGATCAACCGGATGTTGTGCGACTCTTTGTCGCGCCAACTGTCGCGGCACATCGGCCACATCAGCACGGCAATCAGCAGCAGGTTGAGGAAAATAGCAAGCTGGCCGAGCACATCGTCCATCAGATGCAGCGGGGAAAGCTCTGCCACAACTGACCAGAAATGCAGCGGTAACAGCGCCAGACTCACGCGCACAATCTGGCGACGCCAGTGGCTGGTAAGCTGCTCAGGCATATTGAAGTGACGCACTGCCACGCCGTCTTTTTCCAGCACTTTCCAGCACAAGCCAAATACCAGCCAGAACAGCGCCAGCTTTTTACTGAACGCCCACAGCAGATCGCTGATGTTGAGCTGCATGGTCAGCAGAATCAGGCCAACGGCCAGAATCACCAGGCAGATCGGCATCGCGCGGATCAGATCGATAAGGATCGCTTTTGGCGTGTGAAGCTGGCTGTCATTACGCAGTTGCCCCACTTCGTCGGCCAGCTTCTCCTGGTATTTTCTCATCCAGCCGAGACGCCAGCGAATCAAGCCCGCAATCAACAGCAACGGCAAACCTGCGAGGAAGGCAATCATCACCGCAGGCCAGGCTTTCTCCCAGTTCACGGTAATTTTCATGCTCTTGATCTGGGATTTCAGCGTTTCAGGGAAGGATTTCACCCAGTCCCAGTCCATCGGTTTATTGCTGTTCACCCAGAAGATTTGCTGAGTCAGAATTTCCTGCAGACTTTTCGATACGCTCACCAGCTGCTGCTGGTTGATTTGCAGATTGATCGCCATCATCAGCTGATTACCCAGCTGTTTGTTGAGCTGGTCGAGCAGTTCGCGGCGCATATCCACCACCTGCAACAGCGCATCGTGGACTTCGTCATTCACTTCTCTGGAATGACCATCTTCCACTTTCGCGACAAAAGCATCGCTCTGGAAAAGCGCATCGCGCTGCTGGTTCACTTCAAACTGCTCAAGACGTAAATCGGCAATACGATTCGTCATGTCTTCCAGCTCATCGGCGGAAGGCAGCGTCTGCTGCTGCTGATAGAGAATGCGCGATAAAAGCAGACTGCCCTTCAGCACCGCAATCTGTTCTTTGATATTGCGTTCCGCCTGCAGCGCGCGATCCAGCCAGTTTTTAACTTTAATATTTTGCTGAACCAGCGAGTTCCCGCTCTCCGTCGCCTGGATCAGGCGCTGGCTGAGCTGATGGTTCACATCCAGCTCTTGCTTAACCAGGGGATTCGTCTGGATGCGCGTGGTTTCGTCCGGCGAGACGGCTTCCTGCGCGGTTTTTTCAGTGAGCGTCAGACGTTTGCTGTTTACCGCTTCCTGCAAGAGCTGAAGCTGGTGCTCCAGACGATTAATGTTCGCCGTGACATAATCACGTTGCTTTTGCAGGGTATCCTGCAAAACGGTATTGCCTTCCAGACTTTTACGCTGCTGGTCAATTTGCGCGTTGAGCAGCGCTTGCTGTGTCAGCAAAAGCGTTTGTTGAGTGGGGCGCAGCGCGCCCTCTCCCATCGTCGTCCCGTTCAGGCGGTTACGAATCTGCTGAAGCTGTTGCGAGGCGGTGTACATCGCGTTCTGAACGCGTTCCGGCTGCGTTTGCAGGGAGACCAGTTGGCTGTTGTACGTCGCGAGATCGCTCTGCCCGGTTTGTAAATCGTCGAGCAGTTGCGTCATCCGCGATTCAAGCTGGCGCAGCGAGAGTGTCGTCAGCGTTTTGCGGGTTTCATCGTCGTTATCCACGTCGCTCAACGCGCTAAGCGATGCGGTAGCCTGACGCATTTTCGCAGGCGCTTCGGCCACTTTCTGACGCAGCTGAGTGGTTTCCGTCTTCACGCGCTCGAGTTTATCGAGCGTTTCCAGCGTTTCCGTCAGATCGGCCAGGACGAGTTTATCCTGCGGCGTGAGGTCTTTTTGTTTGTTGAGCGTGTCTACCTGCGACTGAACATCCGCACGCGCCGGGAGCTCAGAGCTGTTTTCAGCTCGCGCCCAGGAGGCAGGTGCCGTCATCAAGAATACCAGCACGGAGAAAATTAAGGCAAAAACAGGGTTTTGCAAGCGAGAATAGTGCAACATAGTTATGAGTTTGCTGTGAGAAGATGACCAAAAATAGCCAGATGCGGAGAATATCACGCGCACAAGATGCAGAATAGCGAGAACGCCAAGCTCCAGGAAAATTCCTGGGTCGATTAAAGCTGAGGGGTGGCGGAACCGGCGCGAAGCGTTGGGCAGAACTGGCACATCTCGAGTAAAATCTCGACGTAACTACGCGCTTCATTTTTGAGGTCAAACGACTGCGGAGAAAAAAGCCAATTTTCCATCAGACCGGAAATATAGCTGCGCATCAGAATGGCCGTCCGGCGAGTCAGCAGATCGGCAGGTAACATTTTCGCCTGAATACACTGATTAAGGGTGTACTCGATGCGATCGTAGCTCTCCAGGCACAGGCTTCTTTGCGCCTGTTGCACGCTCTCCATTTCACCGACAAACTCACATTTATGGAAGATGATTTCCATCATCAGGCGGCGTCGTTCTTCAATGACTGTCGCCTCAAGAACATATACCAGTATTTCTCTCAAAACTGAGAGTGGATCGTCAGGGAATTTTGCCCGATACTCAGTCTCAAGATCGGTAATACTAGATTCTGACAACTCCCAGATTTCACTGAACAAGTCTGACTTATTTTTGAAATGCCAGTAAATCGCTCCCCGCGTGACACCTGCGGCCTGAGCAATCTGCGCCAGCGAGGTCGATGACACGCCCTGCTGAGAAAACAGACGCAACGCCACATCAAGAATGTGTTGTCGAGTTTCAAGCGCTTGTTGTTTGGTTTTTCGTGCCATACGTGAGTGAATTTACAGTAGTCAGATTTACATACATTTATGAATGTATGTAACATAGCACGACGATAATATAAACGCAGCAATGGGTTTGCGGACTTTTGATCCATTGATCAATTTGAAATCGGACACTCGAGGTTTACATATGAACAAAAACAGAGGGTTAACGCCTCTGGCGATCGTTCTGATGCTCTCAGGCGGCTTAGCGCTTACAGGATGTGATGAGAAACAGGCTCAACAAGGAGCGCAGCAGGCACCCGAAGTCGGTGTCGTGACGCTTAAAACCGAACCTCTGCAAATCACAACAGAATTACCAGGCCGTACAAGCGCTTACCGCGTTGCGGAAGTTCGTCCTCAGGTGAATGGGATTATCCTGAAACGTAACTTCACCGAGGGTGGTGATGTAAAAGCAGGTGAGTCTCTGTATCAGATTGATCCGGCAACCTATCAGGCTGCTTACGAAAGCGCGAAAGGCGATTTGGCGAAAGCAGAAGCGGCAGCCCGAATTTCTCAGGTCACGCTTAACCGTTATAAGAAACTGCTCGGTACGCAATACATCAGTCAACAAGACTATGACACTGCGCAGGCAGATTCCCAACAAGCCAACGCTGCGGTTGTCGCCGCCAAGGCCGCTGTTGAAACCGCCCGCATTAACCTGGCGTATACCAAAGTGACCTCTCCTATCAGTGGTCGTATTGGTAAATCCTCCGTCACTGAAGGCGCATTGGTTCAGAACGGTCAAGCGACCGCGCTGGCAACAGTTCAGCAGCTTGATCCGATCTACGTTGACGTCACGCAATCCAGCAACGATTTCCTGCGTCTGCAGAAAGAGCTGGCGAGCGGTGCGCTGAAGCAAGAGAACGGCAAAGCGAAAGTGCAACTGGTGACCAATGATGGCAGCAAGTTCGCCCAGGAAGGTACGCTGGAATTCTCTGACGTGACCGTCGATCAGACCACAGGCTCCATCACCTTACGTGCCATTTTCCCGAACCCTGACCACACGCTGTTGCCCGGTATGTTCGTGCGTGCCCGTCTTGAAGAAGGGATTAACCCAACCGCACTTCTGGTCCCACAGCAGGGCGTAACACGTACGCCACGCGGCGATGCCAGCGCGCTGGTTGTCGGTGCGGATGACAAGGTCGAGACTCGTCAAATCACTGCGACGCAGGCGATTGGCGACAAATGGCTGGTGACCCAAGGTTTGAAAGATGGCGATCGCGTAATTATTACTGGTTTGCAAAAAGTACGACCTGGTGCGCAAGTGAAGGCCCAGGAAGTCAAATCTGACGAGAAACAACAAGCCGCAGCCGGTGGCGAGTCAGAACAAACCAAGTCTTAACTTAAACAGGAGCCGTTAAGACATGCCTAATTTCTTTATCGATCGCCCCATATTCGCGTGGGTGATCGCCATCATTATCATGCTTGCAGGGGGACTGGCGATCCTGAAGCTGCCCGTGGCGCAATATCCAACAATTGCGCCGCCAGCAGTTTCAATCACCGCCGTCTACCCTGGTGCTGATGCGAAAACGGTGCAGGATACCGTAACTCAGGTTATCGAACAGAACATGAACGGTATCGATAAACTGATGTTCATGTCCTCCAACAGTGACTCCACCGGTACGGTTCAGATAACGTTGACCTTCGAGTCTGGTACTGATGCGGATATCGCGCAGGTTCAGGTGCAGAACAAACTGCAGCTGGCCATGCCGTTACTGCCGCAAGAAGTCCAGCAGCAGGGTGTGAGCGTCGAGAAATCGTCCAGTAGCTTCCTGATGGTTGTCGGCGTTATTAACACCAATGGCACCATGACGCAGGAGGATATTTCCGACTACGTAGGCGCCAACATGAAGGACGCGATCAGCCGTACTTCAGGTGTCGGTGACGTCCAACTGTTTGGTTCCCAGTACGCGATGCGTATCTGGATGGACCCGAACAAACTGAACAACTTCCAGCTTACGCCGGTCGACGTTATTGCCGCCATTAAAGCGCAGAACGCCCAGGTGGCAGCCGGTCAGTTAGGCGGTACACCGCCGGTGAAAGGCCAGCAGTTGAACGCCTCCATCATCGCGCAAACTCGTTTAACCTCCGCGGATGAGTTCAGCAAAATTCTGCTGAAAGTGAATCAGGACGGTTCACAGGTTCGCCTGCGCGATGTTGCAAAGGTTGAACTGGGTGGTGAGAACTACGACGTCATTGCGAAATTTAACGGTCAGCCGGCATCCGGTCTGGGTATTAAGCTGGCAACCGGCGCAAACGCCCTGGATACCGCCACAGCGATTCGTGCTGAACTGAAGAAAATGGAACCGTTCTTCCCATCTGGCCTGAAAATCGTTTACCCGTATGACACCACCCCGTTCGTGAAAATCTCCATTCACGAAGTGGTGAAAACGCTGGTCGAAGCGATCATTCTGGTATTCCTGGTGATGTATTTGTTCCTGCAAAACTTCCGCGCGACGTTGATTCCAACCATCGCCGTACCGGTTGTTCTGTTAGGCACCTTTGCCATCCTGTCGATATTCGGCTTCTCGATAAACACCTTAACGATGTTTGGGATGGTGCTGGCGATAGGCTTGCTCGTCGATGACGCCATCGTGGTGGTCGAAAACGTCGAGCGTGTGATGGCCGAAGAGGGTCTTCCGCCGAAAGAAGCTACCCGTAAATCCATGGGCCAGATCCAGGGCGCACTGGTGGGTATCGCGATGGTACTGTCAGCAGTATTTATCCCGATGGCTTTCTTCGGTGGCTCAACCGGTGCGATTTACCGTCAGTTCTCCATCACCATCGTTTCTGCGATGGCGCTGTCGGTACTGGTGGCATTAATCCTGACGCCAGCCCTGTGCGCAACCATGCTAAAACCTATCGCCAAAGGCGATCACGGTGAGAACAAGAAAGGGTTCTTCGGCTGGTTCAACCGCATGTTTGATAAGAGCACGCATCACTACACGGACAGCATCGGCGGCATCTTGCGCAGCACGGGTCGTTATTTGCTGCTCTACATCATCATCGTCGTAGGTATGGCATTCCTGTTCGTTCGTCTGCCAAGCTCCTTCTTGCCGGATGAAGATCAGGGTGTATTCCTGACGATGGCGCAGCTTCCTGCGGGTGCATCGCAAGAACGTACGCAGAAAGTGCTGGATGAAGTGACCGATTATTACCTGACCAAAGAAAAAGCGAACGTTGAATCGGTGTTTGCGGTTAACGGCTTTGGCTTTGCGGGTCGTGGTCAGAACACCGGTATTGCGTTCGTTTCCTTGAAAGACTGGTCTGAACGTTCGGGCGATGAAAACAAAGTTGAAGCGATTACGGGCCGTGCCATGGGCACGTTCTCACAGATTAAAGATGCGATGGTGTTCGCCTTTAACCTGCCCGCGATCGTGGAACTGGGTACCGCAACGGGCTTTGACTTCCAGCTGATCGATCAGGGCGGTTTGGGTCACGAAAAACTGACTCAGGCACGTAACCAACTGTTTGGCGAAATAGCGAAACACCCTGACCTGTTGGTCGGTGTACGTCCTAACGGTATGGAAGATACGCCGCAGTACAAGATCGATATCGATCAGGAAAAAGCACAGGCGCTGGGCGTTTCTATCAGCGACATCAATACCACACTGGGCGCAGCCTGGGGCGGTAGCTATGTGAACGACTTCATCGACCGTGGCCGTGTCAAGAAAGTCTACGTCATGTCTGAAGCGCAGTACCGTATGTTGCCGAACGATATCAACAACTGGTTCGTGCGCGGTAGCGATGGTCAGATGGTTCCGTTCTCTGCCTTCTCAACCTCGCATTGGGAATACGGTTCACCGCGTCTGGAACGTTACAACGGCTTACCGTCGATGGAAATTCTGGGCCAGGCTGCACCAGGGAAAAGTACAGGTGAAGCAATGAACCTGATGGAAGAACTCGCCAGCAAGCTGCCTTCGGGTATTGGCTATGACTGGACGGGAATGTCCTATCAGGAACGTCTGTCGGGCAACCAGGCCCCTGCCCTGTACGCCATTTCTCTGATTGTGGTGTTCCTGTGTCTGGCGGCATTGTACGAGAGCTGGTCGATTCCGTTCTCCGTTATGCTGGTTGTTCCGCTGGGGGTTATTGGTGCACTGCTGGCCGCAACGTTCCGTGGACTGACAAACGACGTTTACTTCCAGGTGGGCCTCCTCACAACCATTGGCTTGTCGGCGAAGAACGCGATACTTATCGTGGAATTCGCCAAAGATCTGATGGATAAAGAGGGCAAAGGTCTGATTGAAGCAACGCTGGAAGCGGTACGTATGCGTCTGCGTCCCATCCTGATGACATCGCTGGCGTTTATCCTTGGGGTAATGCCGCTGGTTATCAGCACTGGCGCTGGCTCTGGTGCACAGAACGCCGTGGGTACAGGCGTAATGGGCGGTATGATTACCGCAACCGTACTGGCTATCTTCTTCGTTCCGGTGTTCTTCGTGGTGGTACGCCGCCGCTTTAGCCGCAAGAATGAAGACGTGGAACACAGTCACTCAGTAGATCATCACTGATACCGGTTTCACCCCATAAAAAAGGCCGCAATAGCGGCCTTTTTCTTTTCCGTAAAATCATCAATTACGCTTATTGTCAGTTCATTTATTTTCTGACAACGTCATAAGGCATATCCTATTTAATTGAGAAACTAAACCATAAATTCTGAGTTATTTAATGGGATCTCATTTCAGTATTATTAGGATTATTCCTGGTCGATTAAGTAAGTGCGGCGTGAACCGGTCCAGAGTTTATACGCGAGAACAAGGTAACGTGATGAATCTTAAGGTCGCATTAAAAATGCCACTGCCGAGTAAGTAAGTATTTACCCTGGCAACGATTAGCATTCATTTAACTGTCACCATTACCGGTTTAATTGTAATTTTTCGTAATAGCGCGATGAAATTTTGATCCGAGTGGCTTATAGTTAAAGACATCAGGAGAACTGCACCCGTAAAGGCTACGCTAGTTGTATCCATCCCGACATTGATGCTCGGTGAGTAAAGAATCACTCAAAAGGGGATGCGCTATGGACGAGTACTCGCCAAAAAGGCATGATGTTGCGCAGTTGAAATTTCTCTGCGAATCCTTGTACCATGACTGCCTGGCCAATCTTGATGAAAGTAACCATGGCTGGGTTAATGATCCGACCTCTGCAATCAATTTACAGCTTAATGAGCTGATAGAGCATATCGCAACCTTCGCACTTAATTATAAAATTAAGTACAATGAAGATAATAAGCTGATTGAGCAAATTGATGAATATCTGGACGACACTTTTATGTTGTTCAGTAGTTATGGCATTAACACGCAAGACTTGCAAAAATGGCGTAAATCAGGAAATCGGCTATTCCGTTGTTTCAACAACGTCAGCAGAGCTAATCCGGTAAGTCATTCCTGTTAGAATTATTACAAATACTAAGGTGAATTTATGTCTGATAAACCATTAACCAAGACAGATTATTTGATGCGCTTGCGTCGCTGTCAGTCACTCGACACCCTTGAACGTGTTATTGAAAAAAATAAATATGAGCTGCCCGATCATGAACTGGCTGTATTTTATTCAGCCGCCGACCATCGTCTTGCCGAGCTAACCATGAATAAACTGTATGACAAAATCCCGGTATCTGTATGGAAATTTGTCCGTTAATTTCAGGCTTGTTTTAGAGGCACTACCGTTATCTTCTTACGCTGAATTCACCTTTCGATTTACGATCCCTGCGTGAAAGGCAGGTCCACCGTTTCAAACGTGCGCGTCGGCATTTATGCTGTGACTTTGATCACATCAACTTATCGGGAACGTTCCCTTTCTGGATGAGGTTATTTACGCTGCTACCGAGCGTATCATTCCAGTGAGGCATTCCATGAGTGAAGAAAAACAAAAAATGATCGCCGGGGAGCTTTACCGCCCTTCGGACGAGACCCTGCGTGCGGAGCGCCTTCAGGCCCGCCATTTGATTCACCGCTACAATCACACTGCACCGGATGCGAAATCTGAGCGTCAGGCTTTGCTACACGAATTATTGGGACAAAGCGAAGGCGCTTATATTGAGCCAACCTTTCGGTGCGATTACGGCTACAACATTTATCTTGGTAAAGGGTTTTACGCGAACTTTGATTGCGTGATGCTGGATGTGTGCCCGATTAATATTGGTGACAATTGCATGCTGGCGCCTGGCGTACATATTTACACCGCGACGCATCCGCTGGACGCGACCGAACGTAACAGCGGCCTGGAATTAGGTAAACCCGTCACCATCGGCCATAATGTCTGGATTGGCGGACGTGCGGTGATTAATCCGGGCGTCACGATTGGTGATAATGTGGTGGTGGCCTCCGGAGCCGTTGTCACAAAAGACGTACCAGCTAACGTCGTCGTGGGCGGCAACCCAGCCAAAATCATCAAAACACTGTAAATCTGAAATGAGTAACTGTTATGCTTTTTCCCGGCATAACTGTTACTTTTTTCCGCCAAACCACTCCCCTAAAATGGGCAGATCCCCTGTATTTTGCAAAATTCATGAAGGTTATAAATGACAGAGATACAGCGCCTGCTTACCGAAACCATCGACGATCTCAATACCCGCGAGAAACGCGATAATCGCCCGCGCTTTAGCATTAGCTTTATCCGTAAACATACTGGCCTATTTTTGGCGATGTATGCCGCCCTCCTGGCAACACTCATCGTTATGCTACTGTCAGAAACGCTCATCGACTCGGTGTGGTTGCTGATCGTTTTATTCGTCGTCTTTAACGCGTTCTTCTTCTTCGACGTTAATCCTCGCTATCGCTATGAAGATATCGACGTGCTCGATTTCCGCGTTTGCTATAACGGTGAGTGGTACAACACGCGTTATGTACCGTCGGAACTGATCACCCGCATTTTGCATTCGCCAAATGTGGAAGAAGAGCAAAAGTCTAAATTGCAGAAAATGGTCTCCACGAAAGGTGAACTGTCTTTCTACGACGTCTTCACCCTTTCTCGCCCCGAGACTGCATAATTAACGTCTGCAAGCGCCTGATGCCAGGCGCAAACTGAGACGCGGGGGTATTTCCGTACCCCAAAACCAAACCGGTTTGCCCCTGCCGCTCGTCAAGGTAATACCCGCTCAGCGCAGCGGGCGCCATCTGATACTGACTGGCCTGCCGTGCCACGGCCTTATCATCAATACCGTCGATCGCGACGGTCAGGTGCATGCCCCCTTCTCCGGCTAAAACCCGATGTGGAATGTGGAGTTCCGCGTGAAGCGCATCGCGCAGCTGTTTATAGCGCTTGCGGTACAAACGCCGCATCGCGGCAAGATGTCGGGCGTAATGCCCCTCTTCGATAAACAACGCCAGCGTGCGCTGCTCAGCGCGATGCCCACCCCGCAGCAGCGAGCCAATCGCGGATTGTGCGGCGTTCGCCAGCGCCTTTGGCATCACCATAAAACCGATGCGTAGCGAGGGAAATAACGTTTTGCTAAATGTTCCTAAATAGACCACGGGCGCATTTTTCTGCATGCCCATCATCGCGGGAACGGGTTCGCCGCTATAGCGAAATTCACTGTCGTAATCATCCTCAATAATCCACGCGTTATGCTGGCGCGCGAACTCCAACAGCGCGAATCGTCGATGGATGCTTAACACGCTCCCGTACGGAAACTGATGAGAAGGAGAGGTGAATATCAGTGTAGGTGAGTGCTCACCTTCTGTTTCCAGTCGCATGCCTTCTTCGTCGACAGGCATCCCGACCATGGTCAGGCCCGATTTCGCAAAAGCGCTTTTCGCACCGGCGTAACCCGGATCTTCTATCCAGGCAATATCGCCCGTCTCGCTCAGAAGTTGAGTACACAGATTTACCCCTTCAAGCGCGCCTTCGGTAATCACGATCTGGCTGGCATCGCACTCAATTCCACGCGAAAGCGCCAGATGGCGCGCGATGGCGCTACGCAGCGACCGTTCCCCCGCCGGATCGCCATAGCCTAACAGCGCGCTGCCTTCTGCTCGTAAAACGCGATCGTATAAACGTCGCCACAGCGGTAATGGAAAATAGTGAATCGCGGGCGTACCGGGCGTGAATGCAGGGACGGGCATGGTGCGAGATGTCGGCGCAGGGAGCCGCGCGACGCGCTGCGCAAGCTTAACCTCCAGCACCTGCGCGGGCTGGACGCCATCACGATGCCCAACATGAGCCACACGCGTTCCCTGCCGATTACGGTGTAAAAAGCCTTCCAGCGTGAGTTGCTCCAGCGCGGCATTCACCGTATTACGCGAAATCCCCAGTTGTTCAGCGATAATGCGGGAACCCGGCAAACGGCTCTCCGCCAGTAGCCTGCCGTTTAATATGGCTTCTCGCAAACCGCGATACAGCGACCGCTGAAGCGTCTCTGCACCGCGTCGTTGCAGCATGTCGCTGATTAATGCGTAAAAATCTTCGCCTGAAATATTCATTGCTGCCTCCGTGGTACCACATGATTATACCCTTGTGGATCTTCTTGTGGGGCCACAAATTTCCTAATCTGGAATTCACATCAGACAACGGGAATCAACATGAACCAATTCAATCAGTTTGGTCAGCCAGTGGGTAAAGCGATGAGCGACTGGCAGCCTCGGCCACATCCGAATCGCGTGGATTTAAAAGGGCATTATTGCACGCTCACGCCGTTACGCCCGGAACATGCTGACGCACTTTTTGCCGCCTATCAGCAGGCTGAAGACACCCGCAGCTGGACGTGGCTTTTGCGTGAACCCGATGCGAATGCACAAGACTTTGCCGCGTGGGTGGAGAGCGTTTCTGAACTGTCCGATCCGATTCATTTCACGGTCATCGACAACCAGACGAAATTACCTGTCGGCACGTTAGCCTTGATGCGTATCGATGCGAAAAACGGCGTGATCGAAGTTGGGCATGTCCACTTTTCACCGCTACTCAGCAGCACGCCGATGTCCACCGAAGCGCAGTATTTACTGATGCGTCATGTGTTTACTACGCTGGGATATCGTCGCTACGAATGGAAATGCAACAGTCTGAATGAGCCTTCACGCCGTGCGGCGCAACGTCTCGGGTTCCAGTATGAAGGGCGTTTTCGCCAGGCGCTGGTTATCAAAGGACACAACCGCGACACCGACTGGTTTTCGATTATCGATAGCGAATGGCCAGGACTGGAAAGCGCGTTCCAGAACTGGCTTGCCGCCGACAATTTCACTGCCGACGGCAAGCAGATAAGGTCCCTGGAAAATTGGCGCGAATCACGTCGTTAACGTCTTTTCTTTCTTCCCTGCACCGCTTTAAAGCGCGGGTTAGATTTGCAAATCACGTACAGGCGTCCTTTACGTTTTACGATCTGGCAGTCCGGATGACGCTGTTTGGCACTGCGCAGCGAGTTAAGTACCTGCATGGTTAGCCTCGCTTCGCATTGATAAAGCCACTAAAGCGCTGGCGGAAACGTGCAGCGCTGCCCTCTGTCGAGAAGGTTTTCTGCTTCCCGGTGTAATACGGGTGCGATTTTGACGAGACATCGAGAGTGATGTACGGATACGTCTGGCCGTCGAGTTCGATTTCGCGATCGGTTTTAATCGTCGATCCCACTTTAAAAAATTCGTCAACGCTGGTGTCGTGAAAAACGACGGTGCGGTAGTGCGGATGGATATCAGGTTTCATCTTACGCTCAATGTGTTTTGTTATAACATAACAAAAGTCTATCCGAGTCACAGGATAAAAACAACCCCCGCCCGAGTGGGCGAGGGAAACAACACTATGCGTCTTGGGAAGCCTGCTCTTTGCCTACCAGCAAAGTGGTCAGGAAAAACGATAGCACCAACGCCATCACTACGCCCGCGAGCGCAAAGGTAAAATACGGGCCGATATAAGCAGGCAAACTGAAGATGCTCGACAGAATGTAGCCATAGAGCCGCACGCCGAAGAACGCGATAAAGGCTGAGGCCAGTGAACTGGCGACGGTAGCCGCAATAAACGCTTTTTTGTAGCGCGTCAGAACACCAAATAGCGCCGGTTCGGTAATGCCCAGCAGTGCGGAAATCGCGGCGGAAAGGGTAACGGTTCTCTCCTGGCGATCTCGGCTTAAACGCCAGATGGCAAACGTCGAACCGGCAATCGCCATATTGGCCATAAACATCATCGGCATCAGCATGTCGTATCCGCGATCGCTAAAGTTTTGCAGCGCGATCGGCGTCATCGCATGGTGCATGCCGGTCAGGATCGCCACCGGGCGAATCGCGCCCACAATCAACCCGGCAAAACTTGCTGACACGCTAAACAGCCCCTCGATAAACAACGCCAGCCCTTTACCCAACCAAATGCCAATCGGGCCGATCACCACCAGCGCGGCCAGTGCACCGATAAACAGCGTTAGCGTGGGGGTGAACACGGTCTTCAGCACGTCCGGCATGATGCTATCGACCCAGCGGTGGATATAGCTTAAGGCCAGAATCGAGAAAATCACCGGGATCACACTGGAAGAATAGTTGAACACCGAAACAGGAATCGCATTGAGCAACCAGAGCGCGCTGACCGCCCCTTCCTGATGCGTTGCTAGCGCTTTGGCCGCATCAATCAGCGACGGATACATCAGGCACGCCGCGACGGCCGCCGCCAGATACTCATTGGTTTTGAAGATTTTCGCCGCCGATACCGCGAGGAAAAACGGCAGGAAATAAAACACGCCGCTGGCAATCAGATCGATAACCATCACGGTATCGCTTTTGGCGGAAACCACTTTCAGCGCAATCAAACCCGCCAGCAGACCTTTGATCATCCCTGCGCCAGCGATGGCCGGAACGATCGGACCAAACACGCCCGACACGGTATCCATAAACAGCGATATCAGGCTCTTACGCCCCTTGGTCGCTGCGGGTACCGCCGTATCGTTATTGCCCAGTACGGTGAGCATCTGCTCATACCAGGTGTTCACTTTCGGGCCAATAATGACCTGAAACTGATCGCTTTGCAGCTGCGCGCCCAGCACACCGGGCAGTTTTTTTATCTCGTTTTGATCGACTTTATTATCGTCAATGAGATCAAAGCGCAGCCGCGTCATACAGTGCCAGACTTTATTAATATTCCTCTGGCCGCCGACCAGACGAATAATATTATTGATCGCTTCGTGCGTCCCCATAAAGACTCCTGCCCGATGTTGTTGTCGTTTTAATGTCGCCATGAAGAATAATTAAAGCATGACAACAAAAAAAACCAATAAAATTAGACTTTGCTCACAATTAGCCAGCAGAAAGCCACATAATCGTAAAAGAGGACAAATTGGTACGGTTTTAAATTACATTTACGACAAATAACTGACCAAAATAAATAGTCAAAAAAACGGTTTACCCACTCACGATTTTAGGGTGATGATATTCGCCATAACTTATTCCCACAGTGCAGCAAAGGAGTTATTTCGTGACGCCTGTGATCATTAAAAATATTGAGTGTTTTATTACCCGCCCGGACCGACATAATCTGGTCACCGTCCGTGTGACCACCGAGCAGGGTATCACGGGACATGGCTGTGCCACCTTTCAGCAGCGCCCCCTGGCCGTCAAAACGCTGGTTGATGAATACCTGCAACCGCTGCTGATTGGGCGTGATGCGAACAATATTGAAGACCTGTGGCAGATGATGAACGTCAACGCCTACTGGCGTAACGGCCCGTTAATGAACAATGCCATTTCAGGCGTCGACATGGCCCTGTGGGATATCAAAGGCCAGCTGGCCGGTATGCCGCTCTATCAGCTATTTGGCGGTAAATCCCGCGACGCGATCCCGGCCTACAGCCACGCCAGCGGAGAAACTCTGGAAGCGTTATTTGCCTCCGTTGATGCGCTCATTGCGCAGGGCTATCGTCATATCCGCTGCCAGCTCGGCTTTTACGGCGGTACGCCATCCGCACTCCACGCTCCGGATAACCCCACGCCGGGCGCATGGTTCGATCAGCAAGAGTACATGAGCAATACCGTCGAGATGTTCCGCGCCCTGCGCGAAAAATATGGCTGGAAGCTGCATATTTTGCATGATGTCCACGAGCGATTGTTCCCGCAGCAGGCCGTGCAGCTGGCGAAACAGCTCGAGCCGTTCCAGCCCTACTTCATTGAAGATATTTTGCCACCGCAGCAAAGCGCATGGCTGGAACAGGTGCGTCAGCAAAGCTGCGTTCCGCTGGCGCTGGGAGAGTTATTCAATAACCCTGCTGAATGGCACGATCTGATTGTGAATCGTCGTATCGACTTTATACGCTGCCACGTCTCGCAAATCGGCGGGATCACACCGGCGCTGAAGCTGGCGCATCTGTGCCAGGCCTTTGGCGTGCGCCTCGCCTGGCATGGCCCGGGCGATATGACACCGATCGGCGTCGCGGTGAACACGCACCTGAATATTCATCTGCACAATGCGGCGATTCAGGAATTTATTCCTCGTTCTGCCACGACAAACGACGTGTTCCCCGGCGCGCCAGAAGTGAAAGAGGGATTTGTCTATCCGCCCGTACAGCCCGGTATCGGCGTGGGTTTCAACGAAGCGTTGGCGCTGGCGCACCCGGTGCTCTATCGACCGCACGAATGGACGCAAAGCCGCCTGCCTGACGGCACGATTCATACCCCCTGATTTTGACGCCAGGCCAGATTGTCGCGGTTGTACGGAATGACGTAGGTGCAGGTGTAGTTGATATCAATAATATCGCTCACCTCAAACACGCGCCCGCCATCCAGAATCCCGCGGTTATTGATATGCATTGCCGGGCTGCCTTTCTTGCAGCCCAGAATGACCGCCTGTTCACGGCCTACGCTCACCGCGCGATAGGTGGTCAGCATATGAGAAATGGTAAACCCTTTGCTCAGGACATACTGCTGGATTGAGCGCTCAATGGCCTGCTGATTCAGATCCGGGAAATCGGCGGCAGGCATACTCGACACTTCCAGCTGTACGGGCACGTCATCAACGTAGCGCAAGCGGCAGAAATGCCAGATAAAACTCTCCTCATCAATACCGAAAATCTGCTGCGCCGCGCGATCGGGGCGTTTCTTATGCAGGCTGATCATCCGGTAACGCATCTGATCGAAACGCTTTTCCGTGATCGAGTTATAAACCAGGGGATTATTACGCGCTTGCTCGTTGATCCAGATCCCCGAACCTTGCACAATCCGCACCACGCCAATGCTGACCAGCTTTTCGAGCGCCTGCCGAATAGTGAAACGTGACACACCATATTCTTCAGCGAGCTGTCGTTCCGGCGAGAGTTTGCGCGGGCCAGGCGTGGTGTCCTGATAAATTTTGCTCAGGAGATCTTGCGTCACAAATTCTTTTTTCTTCATTACTTTTCCCTGAATGAAATCAATCACCGCGGCATGCTATAAGATTATCATTTTGAGGCGATTTAATTCAGCACTGCAGAAAGGATAACCCTGCATGACAACCCGCCATTTGGTCAGCCTGGTGACTGGTGTTCTGATTTTTTCCGTGCTGATCCCCATCAGCCTGAGTGTTTGGCTCGCGCATCGCCAGGCAGAAGACAAATTTGTCCAGGATTTGGATCGCTACTCATCGCGCGTGCTGATCCGCACAGCAAAGTGGTTGATCAGGCTAAAGAAGCGTTAACGCAGATCCAGTCGTTTAACGGCCAGCCGTGCAGCTATCAGCATTTACTGGAAATGCGCCGGATCTCTTTCTCCTTCCGCTACGTTCAGGAAGTGATGTACGTCAATAACCGCCAGCCTGTGTGTTCCTCGCTGGAACAGGCCAGCAAAGCAACCGCATTTCCGCTTCCTATGCGCACCACGCGCGACGGCTATGATGCGTGGCTGACGCATCAAAACGATCTCGGCATTCAGCGCTATATGGCTGTGCTGGGTCTCGGAAATTATCTGGTGCTGTTGGATCCGGAATCGCTGATTGATGTCATTCCTTTCGGTGTCTGGCCGATCGAAGCCGCGCTGGTCGGTTTTGACAGCAATATTGTTTTTTCCAGCAGCAGCCCTCTCCCGCAGCACATCTGGCAGCAATTACAGAAACAGAATTTTGCGCCTCTGCAGTACCGGGGATCGATGTACGTCGTCAAATCTGTTCCTGATTTACGCATTGCGGTCGTCGCCTGGGCTTCTCTCGAGCCGCTCAAGGAGAGCTGGCATCAGCAACTGCTGTTCTGGTTCCCGTTCGGTGTTCTGGTCAGCCTGGTGGCCGCCGCCTTTGTGATGCGCCTTTTACGCCGCCTGCAATCCCCGCGCAATCGCCTGCTGGATGCGATACACGCCCGCGAATTTGTTATCCATTATCAGCCCATCGTGGCGCTCGACAGCGGCAAGATAACCGGTGCCGAGGCCCTCTCCCGCTGGCCGCAGCCAGACGGCAGCCTGCTCTCGCCAAACATTTTTATTCCGCTGGCAGAGCAAACGGGCCTGACGTCTAAATTAACCCTGCTGGTGATTGAAAAGGTCTTTGAGGATATGGGCGAATGGCTGCGCCATCATCCACATCAACATATTTCCATTAACCTTTCCCCGGCAGATCTGTTTTGCGTCGAACTGCCGCAGGTGCTGAGTCGCCTTCTGAATCACTGGCAGATTCAGCCGCAACAAATTGCGCTGGAGCTGACCGAACGGGGATTTGCCGATCCTACAGTGAGCGCGCCGCTCATCGCCAGTTTGCGCCGTTCAGGTCACCCCATCTATATCGACGATTTTGGTACCGGCTACTCCAGCCTTAGCTATCTCCAGGATCTGGATGTCGATACGCTGAAAATTGATAAGTCGTTCGTGGACGCGCTGGAATACAAAAACGTCACGCCGCACATTATTGAAATGGCAAAATCGCTAAACATGGCGATGGTCGCTGAAGGTATCGAAACCGAAGGGCAATTAGAGTGGCTACGTCGCCACGGCGTACAGTACGGGCAAGGCTGGTTGTACAGTAAAGCGCTGCCAAAAGGGGAGTTCATCGTATGGGCAGAGAACAATCTCGACCCGGGTGAATAAGTAGCCCGGCACGCGATGCGTCGCCGGGCGCGAACCATCACTCATCCAGTAACGGCATAAACCCGCCGTAGATCATTCGCTTGCCGTCGAACGGCATCGAATCCCCCCACTCTTTCATGCGTGGGTCGGACATCAGCTTTTTGTTCGCCTCATCGCGGACCTCTTTCGACGGGTATTCAATCCAGCTGAAAACGACTTCTTCGCCCTCTTCCGCTTTGACCGCCATGCGAAAATCGGTCAATTTTCCATCCGGAACGTCTTCGGCCCAACACTCAACAACCCGCGTCGCGCCAAACTCTTTGAACAGTGGAGCCGCCTTGGCCGCCATCTCGCGATAAGCCTCCTTATTTGCTGCAGGAACGGCAACCACAAAACCATCGACATACTTCATGAGTCAAACCTCCGAAGTGAGCGGGCGGCCACCAGCTGTGACCGCAACCGACAAGGTTAAGTTTAGTCCTGTCGCCAGCTAAACGCGTAACGCATCACTCGGCGTTGCAGGATAAATTCCGGCGACACACTTGGGCTCCAGGAGTCATCGCCGCCCACGCCCATGTGGAAGGCGTCGATATTCAGCCAGCAGCCCGGCTCTGCTTCCAGCAAATGATGATGGCTGATATCACGCAGCTGTTGCTGACTGTAGCGGCTTAATGAAAAGTGGAAATCGCCCTGCAGCTGATGGGTATCAAAAGTCAGTTCGCGCGTATCGCAGCGCAGGCCATTATCGGTCGGGAAAATATACGCCGTATGCAGCGCGTCGAGCGGCAACGTCCAGCGTCCCTGACGGGCAGCCAGCTTTCTGTCCGGGTAGTTCTCGTCCGGTCCCAGGCCCAGCCAACTTGCCGTTTGCGGCGTTTGTGCCAGCTGACAGCTCAGACCAATGCGCGCGGGCTGCGGAATATCATTTGCCACTTGCACCTGCACGTCACCATGCAGCACGCCAGCGCGGTCAATTTTCCAGACCTTACGGCTCAGGAACAGCGCTTTCCCGTTGAATTCCCAGGCATGCAGCGTGGTAATTGTCACAGCCTGCGCGAGTTGTTCTCCTTCGCAGATCAACAGACGCGGCGTGAGGTTGTACATACCCGCCGCTTTCCAGCGCTCAACCCACGCATTTGGATCAATACGCGTGACTTCGCTGACCCCGATATCATTATCGAGCGGCGCACGGGTGAAATTATCACTCAGCGGAGCGAGGAGCGTCGCGGTGCCGTTGTTCCACCATTGGGTCAGGTTTCCGCTGGCGCGGTCAAAGTGCCAGCGCTGCGATTGATGGCTGACCTCAAGCACAGCCTCTTTTACCGTCAGCTCTGGCTTCGCCGTTCCCACAACGGGCGGCGCAATATAGAGCTGCGCGGGCAGTTGCCACTGATCCCAGGCGCAGCGATGATCCGCCGGAGACCAGGCGGTCGCCGCCGTTTGGACAATATCCACATTCAGCCAGATTTCGCCTGCCGCCGCGGCAAATTCCGGCGCGTCGATTTCAATACGCTGCGTTTGCTGCGGGGCAATCGTCAACGCCACTTCCCCGCTCGCCAGCACTTCGCCGTCGCGGGCAATATTCCAGCGCAACTGCTCGTTATCACACTGACGGAACAGATAATCGCTATGCACGTCGACCACCAGAGGTGAGGTGCTGACCAGCGTAAAGGTGAAAAACTGCTGCGCGCGCTGCGCTTCAAACAGCGCCGGATGCGGTGTGCGATCCGGGAACACCAGGCCGTTCAGACAGAACTGACGATCATTCGGTGTATCACCAAAATCGCCGCCATACGCCCAGAAAGCGTTGCCGTTGTCGTCTTTTTTGGTCAGCGCCTGATCCACCCAGTCCCAGACGAATCCGCCCTGCAAGCGCGGGTGATCGCGAAACGCCTGCCAGTATTTTGCAAATCCACCAAAACTGTTTCCCATGGCATGGGCGTACTCGCACAGGATTAGCGGGCGCGTCTCATCCGGCATGCCGATCCACTTTTTCAGTGACCATTTCGGTACGGCTTCAAACGGTTGATCCTGATCGACACGGGCGTACATCGGGCAGACGATATCGGTCGCAGCGGTGTTCGCGCCGCCGCCTTCATACTGCACAGGACGCGTAGGATCGGTGGTTTTCACCCAGCGATACAGCGCGTCGTGGTTAGCACCGTGCCCGGATTCATTGCCCAGCGACCAGATGATAATGGATGGATGGTTACGATCGCGCAGCACCATGCGCGTCACGCGTTCGCTCATCGCGGGCAGCCAGCGCGGATCGTCAGCCAGACGGCTCATCGGCACCATGCCGTGCGTTTCAATATTCGCTTCGTCCACCACGTACAGTCCATATTGATCGCACAGCGTGTACCACAGCGGATGGTTCGGGTAATGCGAGCAGCGCACGGCGTTAAAGTTGTGCTGTTTCATCAGCTCAATGTCACGTCGCATGGTGGCTTCGTCCATCACCTGTCCGTTTTCCGGATGGTGCTCATGGCGGTTGACGCCACGGATCAGCAGCGGTTTGCCGTTCACTTTTAACAAACCGTTGCTGATTTCCACGCGACGGAAACCGACGTCGCAAGCCTCCACGTCGAGAATCTCACCTTGCCCGTCACGCAGTGCAAGGGTTAAGCGATACAGTTCCGGGGTTTCGGCACTCCACAGTGCCGGATCATTCACTGGCAACGTGACATTTAAACGCTCCGCCCAATTGCCACGCTCATCAATAATGGCTGAACCGGGTTTGGCGCTGGCCGTCGCGACTGATAGCCCGTCACGCCACAGGGTTACAGCCACTTCGCAATCGGCAAACTGCTCACCGGCGAGCGCCACTTCAACCTGTAATTTTGCGCGGTCGTAATCGGCATTCAGTTCCGTCACGGCATGATAATCCGCGATATGGGTGTGCGGTTTATGCAGCAGCGTCACGTCGCGGAAAATGCCACTCATCCGCCACATGTCCTGATCTTCGAGATAACTCCCGTCGCACCAGCGCAGCACCAGTACCGCCAGACGGTTGGTTCCCGGGCGCAAAACCGCGCTTAAATCAAACTCTGCGGGCAGGCGGCTGTCCTGCGAATAGCCCATCCACTTGCCGTTGCACCAGAGATAAAACGCTGAGTTCACGCCATCAAAAACAATGCGCGTTTGCCCGCTTTCGAGCCACTGCTCATCCACTTCAAATGTGAGCGAGTAACAACCGGTTGGGTTCTCTGCTGGCACAAACGGCGGGTTCACCGGAATCGGATAGGTAACGTTAGTGTAAATGGGCGTATTAAAGCCCTGCATCTGCCAGTTTGACGGAACCGGCGTCGTCACCGCGTCAGCGCAATCTTCCGTAACCCAGCTGTCTGGCACCTGCTCTGGTGCCGCGTAATAGCTAAACTGCCAGTCACCGCTCAGCGAGCGCTTACGGGAGGAGTGGTCATCGGCCCGTGCGGATGCTTCATCGCGCCAGCTATTGCACGGGGCATGGGCAGGCAAGCGATGCCATTGGGTCACGCCTGGGTTTTCCCAGTCGCGGCGGGCTAAGATTTTGCTAAGTGACATCGGGGATGCAGTAAACATATAGACCTCTTTTGCGAAGCGCTCACAATTTTAGTCACAATGCCCTGGAGAAATGATCCGGTAAAGGATCGTCCCCCTGCAAAGCGAAGTCGATCACAAAAGCGTTATTGCCGCGCCAGCTGTTCGGCCATGATGGCGAGTGATTTTAACTGCTGCGCCAGCGCTTCGCGATCGGCCTGCTGCGGCGAGAATCGCGCGCTGGAATGCCGCGCGACCAGCGTGACGGGCAGCTGCGTTTGCCACAGTTCATTCGTTGCGGAAGAAAGCAGCCATTCGACGCTGCGCTCACCCGCGTCGCGAAAGGCCTGACGAATCGTAGTCAGCGGCGGTGAAAACCAGGCGCTGTCGGCGGTGTCATCGAAACCCACTACGGAAATTTGCCCCGGCACGGCTATCCCTTTTTCTGCGCAGGCGCGCATCACGCCCAGCGCCATCTGATCGTTGGCCACCAGAATGGCGTCGGGAAGCGTTGCGCCAGACAGAAGCTGATGCCCTTTTTCATACCCGGAGGCGGCGCTCCAGTCACCGTGAGCGATAGCACACGGCGTGACATTCGCCTGCCCCAGCCGCGCCTGCCATCCAGATAAGCGCGCGCGGGAAGAGACCGAGCTTTCTGGCCCGGCAAGCAGTGCAATATGTTGATGCCCAAGTGAAAGCAAGTGTTCTGCACCCAGCGTCGCGCCCTGCTCGGCGTCAAAAGCCAGACGATGGACGTTCGCAGAAGGAGAAACATCAAAGAACAGAACCGGAACCGGCGCGGCCAGATGGCGAATTTTCTCCGCTTCGGCGTCGTCCAACGGAACGTTCACCAGCAAGCCTTCAACACGCTGCGCCAGTAATTCCTGCAACGCAGCCTGACAAAATTCGGGCTGTTCCACCATCGAGATCATCACGCTCGCGCCGCGCTCACCCGCACGGGATTTTACCGCAGAGGCAATTTGTGACGGCGCATGCAAGGCCAGATCGGTGGTAATCAGCCCGAGCGTGCGGGTGCGTTTCCCAGCGAGCTGTTGTGCGCCGCGGTTGGGCACGTAATGCAGCTCGGCCATTGCCTGCTGCACTTTTTCACGGGTGCGTGAGGAGACGTGTTCCGCATCGTTAATCACGCGGGAAACCGTCTGATAAGAAACGCCCGCCAGGCGGGCAACGTCATAGAGTGTAATGGCTTTCATGCTGTCTACATCGCAACGGGAGATGCCGATATTCTGGCATAGCCCGTCCGTTAAAGCATGTGAGCGCTTCGCATAATTAAACAGCGCTTTCCGGTTGCGGGGCCACATTCATTTTTGGTTTCTGACGAAACCACGGCAGACAAATTTGAATCAGTGGGCCGATGGCAAGCGCATACAGCACGGTGCCGACGCCGAACGTGCCGCCCAGCACACAGCCGATCAGTAAAACGGAAACTTCAATAGCCGTACGAACACTGCGCACCGACCAGCCTGTACGGGCGTTGATGCCGGTCATCAGACCGTCTCGCGGTCCAGAACCAAAACCCGCACCAATGTACATCCCGGTGGCGAGCGCATTCACCACTACCGCTGACAGCAACAGCACGCTGCGCGCCACCAGCGAACTCATTTCAGGAAGCAACGCCAGCGAGGCATCGGCCGCCAGGCCAATCACAATCACATTGCTGATGGTCCCCAGACCTGGACGCTGACGCAGCGGGATCCAGAACAGCAACACCAGCGCACCGGTTAAAATCATCACCGTACCGATGTCCATCGCCAGCAGTTTGGCTACGCCAAGGTGAAACACGTTCCATGGATCAGCACCCAGATCGGCGCGGACGAACATCGCGGTGGAAAGCCCGTAAAATCCCAGCCCGACGTAAAGTTGCAGTAAGCGACGCAGCATTCTTTTTCTCCTGAAGTTTATGCTTTCATCTTCGCCGGAAATGGCCCTATGATTAATGTCCAGTTTTCAAATAGTGGACTGCATATGTCATCACGTCGCTTTGGTAGCCAGTCGCTGGTGCGCCTGTTGGGTCACTGGCAGCAAATTTCTTCGCGCACGCCGCTGTGGCGTCAGTTAGCCGATGCGCTGCGCCTGCTCATTCTGGACGGCAGGCTGGCGCTGGATACACGCCTGCCCGGCGAGCGGGAACTGGCGAGCGCGCTGAATGTCAGCCGTACCACCGTCAGTAGCGCACTGGCGCACCTGCGCGACGAAGGTTATCTGGAAAGCCGTCATGGAAGCGGGTCGCGCGTGATTCTGCCGGAAAGCCACACGGTTCCGACTCGCGCAGCCATCACATCGGCACTGGATCTCTCCACTGCCGCGCTCAGCGCCGGACCAGAAATTCATCAGGCTTATACCCACGCGCTCACCGCCATGACGCAGCATCTGTCGCTGACGGGTTACGATCAGATGGGGTTGCTGGCGCTGCGCGAAGCGATTGCCGCACGCTACAGCGCGCGTGGATTGCCGACGCGCGCGGATGAAGTGATGGTAGTTAATGGCGCGGTCAGCGGGCTGGCATTAGTATTACGAATGCTTACCGGTCCTGGCGATCGGGTGGTGGTGGATCATCCGACCTATCCGCTGGCGATCGCTGCGATTCAGGGGGCATCGTGTCGTCCCGTCGGTGTTTCGCTGCCGGAATCGGGATGGGACACCGACGGTTTTGCCGCCACGCTGGCGCAAACCGCGCCGCGCCTGGCGTACCTGATGCCGGATTTCCATAATCCGACGG
Organism: Lelliottia sp.; assembly: GCF_045627565.1. NCBI lineage: Bacteria > Pseudomonadati > Pseudomonadota > Gammaproteobacteria > Enterobacterales > Enterobacteriaceae > Lelliottia > Lelliottia sp. The sequence continues at coordinate 287,381 of NZ_JAZQNX010000005.1, forward strand.
GACGTTGTATGGACGCAGCCATCCGTCAGACGATAACGGATATCGCCGCCCAGAGCCGCACAACTCTCGTGGTCGATGAGACTATGGTTGACCTGTGGTTTGATGCCCCCCCCCCGGCGCCGCTGGCGGCATTTAACTCGCAGGCCAGCGTTATCACACTGGGTTCTGCAGGAAAAAGCTTCTGGGGAGGATTACGCCTTGGCTGGATCCGCGCGTCTTCGCGCACCATCGCGACGCTTGCGCAAACGCGCGATACGCTCGATCTTGGATCACCGTTGCTGGAACAGCTTGCTACGCTCTGGTTGATTGAGAATTCAGCGTCGTTCCTGCCAGCAAGACGAGAGATGCTGCTTGAACGCCGGAACCAATGTGGCGCGTTGATGCGCGAGCATTTTCCTGAGTGGCGCTTCTGTGAGCCAGAAGGGGGGCTTTCTTACTGGGTAGAACTTCCCGGAATGGTGGCGACTCAGTTGGCGGCCCGAGCAGAAGCGCTGGGAATTCATCTGGGTACCGGCACGCGGTTTGGTGTTTCGGGAGCATTTGATCGCTACCTGCGGATGCCTTTTTCATTGGATCCCGCGGAGCTTGAGAAAGCACTTTTGCAAATTAAACCGCTATGGGCAAATTTGAATAAAACAGACGTTTTTTTAAAACGCGCTGTTATATAGCGTTGCAGAAATAATAAAAACTGCTGGCTGCAATGCATGCAGTCAGCAGTTTTCACAGGTTTGTTCTCAGTGCTGAGGAGGAATTGGGAAACCCTTCAGAGAAATAACAAAACTTTCTCCTTCTTTCTTTATTTTTGCGCCGGTATCACACCAGTCAGACGCAATGCGAAAGAACTCATCACTTCCTACATTCCAGCCAAGACGTACATGCTTTACATAGCCTGAGCGGAGCAGATCGCAGGCCTCTTTGTAGTCACTGGCATTAGACAGTTGTTGTTTCATTTTCTCTTCTTCAGAATTTTTCGTAGTGCTTTGATTTCTTTAGGAGTAAATGGCGCTACACTCTCTTCTTCCGTATGCTGATTATCGATATCCTCTTCCGATACTCCCGCCTCTTCTACTGCTTCAAAGGCCAGCAGCAGCAGTTTTTCTGTGGTGACACTTAAATTCTCGTTATTCACTTCTGCGTAATGGCGAAGTCTTTCTTTCAGCGCTTCATCTATTTTTACGTTAAGTACCGCAGTGACCATGTTTGTAACTTCCCTTCGGAATAAGTTATTTATTTAATACACGAAGTTATCAGCGCAATCCACATATATATTTTTTGCTTATGACGGAATAAAAACACCCAACAATAATTTGCCAGTCTATTATTACAGGTTTATGACAATAATATTTCAGATGGATGAATGATATATTACATAACCCATTTAAAAGTAGGGCTAATAACGAGAATATCAATTGTGGGTTCTGTGGACGGTAGTGAAGTGTGGAAGGCCAGTGAAGATCGAAGGTGTTACGCGAGCGAGAAAGTCGAGACAGGCACAAATGGGTGGAGGCCCTGCCAGCTACATCCCGGCACACACGTCATCCGCTTTGGCTGCTTCCTTCCGGATCTGACCTGGTAAACAGAGTAGTGTTGCGGGAGAACCAACAGAGCCCCCATTGAGAGCGTTGTTCCCAACGCGCTGGCGCATTATCCCTGCACAGGATCGCAATTGCAAGTTAACCGCGACCAGATGATGGTTTATTGCGCAAACCACATCATTTATCCGCTATTATCGTCATCCCGGCATGAAATGAGCGCAAGGATGAAGCATGGCAGTAAAAATAAGACTCGCGGTTCCAGGCGATGTTCCCGGTTTATTCGAGGTCCGCACATCAGTCACGGAAAACGCGATGAACCTGGAAGAGATGCAGGCGCTGGGCATTACGCCTGAAGCGATAACATCGATGATCCTGGCTTCTGACTGCACGTGGGTCGCAGTAGATGACGAGCGCATCGTGGGTTTTTCCATGATTATCCCCGAGGATAACTGTCTTTTCGCCGCGTTTGTTCTTCCACAATTTGCAGGTTTAGGACTGGGTAAAAAGCTGGTGCACATTGCTGAGCAGGCGCTTTTCACACACAGCGCCACGATTTGGCTGGAAACGGGAAAGCATACGCAAGCCGCGGGCTTCTATCGCCATCTGGGATGGGGCAATGAACAGGACGCTGGCGATGGCGATATCCGTTTAGAGAAACGTCGACAGGGCTAACGCATGGACAATAACGACACCTTCCCGCAACGGGTGTGGCAGATTGTGGCCTCGATTCCGCAAGGATTTGTCACGACCTATGGCGACGTAGCCCGGCTGGCGGGTTCGCCACGCGCGGCGCGTCAGGTGGGCGGCGTACTCAAGCGCTTGCCAGAAGGCAGCACGTTACCCTGGTATCGGGTCGTGAATCGTCACGGAGAGATTTCCCTGACGGGGCCTGATCTACAGCGTCAGCGCCAGGCGTTGCTGTCAGAAGGCGTGCAGGTCTCGGGGAAAGGCCAAATCGATATGAAGAAATATCGGTGGGTGTATTAAAACCCTCTCCCCGCAAGGAGAGGGCGAGAGACGAGATTAATACTGCGTCGGGGCAGGAACCGCTGAAGACGGATTAACCTGCGTTGGTGAGGTTGACGGAACGGTTGTTGCCGAACCACCGCCCTGCTGCATCGGAACGGCTGTCTGCTGAACCGGTACCAGCGTCAGATCGGCTTTTGTCCCACCCTGATTAATCACCGGCTGAACCGTATCGGTGATAAACACCAATTTGTCATTAACCGTCACCGCTGCGCTCAACAAGATGCGCGCATTTGGCTGAATGTCTGCCGGGTTAAAGGGCAGCACGAAGCTGAACGGGGACTGTTTACCTTCGGTTCGTACCGCTTTCTGCGACAGCACTTTTGACGGTGCGTCAGCCAGCGAAGCATCCGACAGGGTCACGGTCAACACGGCATCCGGCGGCAGTGCCACTTTCTGACGGATCCAAACCGTACCAGAAACATTTGGCTGCTGCATGGTCGGCTGCGTTGTCGCCCCTGCCGCATTAGGGTTTGGCGCTGGCGTCTGAATGTCTGCACTTTTGTCCGCACACGCAGACAGAGCAACCGCTACCGCTAAACCACTTAACATGTGCACGAGTTTCATTGAGTTCTCCTTATCTTCAATGCACAAGCGGGATCGATCCCGCCCGAAGTCGTTAACAAAAACATAACGTGACTAAGTGTGGCACATATCACTTATTTATGCCTGGTTTCGCCTCGTTATTCAGATTATTGCACCCATCGGACCACTTGCCATTCTGCGTTATAATCAGCGTATCTTTCGCGATGGCGCTTTATTGAGGACGACTATGAGTCAAGCACTGAACAATCTGCTGACATTACTGAATCTGGAAAAAATTGAGGAAGGACTCTTCCGCGGACAGAGCGAAGATCTCGGCTTGCGCCAGGTCTTTGGCGGTCAGGTCGTGGGTCAGGCGCTGTACGCAGCCAAAGAGACCGTGCCCGAAGATCGTCTGGTGCACTCTTTTCACAGCTATTTTTTGCGTCCCGGCGACAGCGCAAAACCGATTATTTATGATGTAGAAGTCCTTCGCGACGGTAATAGTTTTAGTGCCCGCCGCGTGGCCGCCATTCAAAATGGTAAACCGATTTTTTACATGACGGCCTCATTTCAGGCCCCGGAACCGGGCTATGAGCATCAAAAAACGATGCCGTCCGCCCCTGCTCCTGATGAGCTGAAATCAGAAACGGATATCGCGCGTGCGCTGGCACATTTGTTGCCGCCGCAGGTCAAAGAAAAATTCCTGTGTGATAAGCCACTGGAAATCCGCCCGGTTGAGTTCCACAACCCGATGAAAGGCCATATCGCCGAGCCGAAGCGTCAGGTGTGGATGCGCGCTAACGGCGCGATGCCGGAAGATCTTCGCGTTCATCAATATTTGCTGGGCTATGCCTCTGATTTCAATTTCCTGCCGGTGGCATTGCAGCCGCACGGCGTGGGCTTCCTGGAGACGGGAATGCAGGTGGCGACTATTGACCACTCCATGTGGTTCCATCGCCCGTTTGATATGAACGAATGGCTGTTATATAGCGTGGAAAGTACGTCGGCATCCAGCGCGCGCGGCTTTGTGCGCGGCGAGTTTTATACTCAGGATGGCATTCTGGTGGCCTCGACAGTGCAGGAAGGGGTGATGCGAAATCGAGGTTAAGTCTGGAGCAGGTTGATGCCCTCACCCTGACCCTCTCCCACAAGGAGAGGGAATAAACATTAAAAAAGGCAACTGACGTTGCCTTTTTACTTTGACCTTGTGCGGTCTGATGCCCTCACCCTGGTCCTCTCCCACAAGGAGAGGGAATAAATATTAAAAAAGGCAACTGACGTTGCCTTTTTACTTTGACCTTGTGCGGTCTGATGCCCTCACCCTGACCCTCTCCCACGGGGAGAGGGAATAAACATTAAAAAAGGCAACTGACGTTGCCTTTTTACTTTTATTACGCGTTATACGCATTTTCGCCGTGGCTGTTGACGTCCAGACCTTCGCGTTCCTGCTCTTCCGGTACACGCAGACCCACGGTCATATCAGCAAGTTTATATGCAATGAAGGCGACGACACCAGACCAGACGATTGTCACGCCGATGCTTTCCAGCTGAACAAGAACCTGATGGCCCATAGTGACACCTTCTGCATAACCTACACCGCCCAGCGACGTTGAGGCAAAGATACCGGTCATGATACAGCCAACAATGCCGCACACACCGTGCACACCGAACACGTCGCAAGGGTCATCGACACGCAGAACACGTTTCAGTGCGGTTACGCCCCACAGACCAGCCAGACCGGCAACCAGACCGACGATCAGCGCTCCGCCTACACCCACATAACCACAGGCTGGCGTGATACCGACCAGACCGGCAATCGCACCGGAACACGCGCCCAGCAGAGACGGTTTACCACGTACCACCCACTCGCCGAACACCCATGAAAGGATTGCGCCAGCGGTTGCGACAACGGTGTTCACAAAGGCCAGAGCGGCGATTTCGTTCGCGGCGCTCGCAGAGCCAGCGTTGAAGCCAAACCAGCCAAAGTACAGAATCGCGGTGCCCGTGAAGACCATCGGCAGGTTGTGCGGTTTGAACGCTTCTTTGCCAAAGCCCACGCGCTTGCCAATCAGGTATGCACCCACCAGGCCTGCTACCGCAGCGTTAATGTGGACAACCGTACCGCCTGCAAAGTCCAGCGCGCCATGGGAAGCCAGCAGACCGCCGCCCCAGACCATATGCGCAATTGGCACATAAGAGAGCGTCAGCCACACCACCACGAAAATGAGCACCGCTGAGAAGCGAATACGTTCCGCCAGCGCGCCAACTATCAGGCCAACCGTAATCGCGGCGAAAGACCCCTGGAACGCGACGTGGATGTACTGATAGAAACTGCCCATCAAAGCGGTCAGTTCGATATTTTTCAGCATCACCCAGTTAAAGTTGCCGAAGAAGGCGTTGCCTTCACCGAACGCGAGTGAATAACCGTAAACTACCCACAGCACACAGACCAGCGCGAACGTCACGGCAACCTGAGTCAGCATCGACAGGACGTTTTTACCGCGGATCAAGCCGCCGTAGAACAGCGCGATGCCCGGAATAGTCATGAACAGCACCAGCGCGGTGCAGATCATCATAAAAGCGTTATCGGCTTTATCAGCCACCGCAGGGGCCGCCATCGCCAGGCCCGGCAGCAGTGCCAGAGACCCCAGAGCCAGTTTGATTGTTGTTTTCTTCATTTTCTCGATCCCTATCACTGTGTGCCAGGAGTTACTTACAGTGCCGCTTCGTCAGCTTCGCCCGTACGGATGCGAATGACGCGCTGCAATTCGGCAACGAAAATTTTGCCGTCGCCAATTTTGCCTGTGTAGGCCGCTTTGCTGACCACATCGATCACTTCATCAAGCTGATCGTCAGCAATCGCTACATCAATTTTCACTTTAGGCAGGAAGTTGACGCTGTATTCTGCTCCGCGATAGAGCTCCGCATGACCCTTCTGACGCCCAAAGCCTTTCACTTCGGTGACCGTCAGCCCCTGAATACCCATTGAAGACAACGCTTCACGCACGTCTTCGAGTTTGAATGGTTTGATGACAACCGTAACCAGCTTCATAGATCCCCTCCAGTCAGAATTCAATAATGGCCGCAGCGCTTACGAAAGAGATATTGCAAGCGCTGTGCCAGAGTTGGAAAAGAGGACAAAATCAGGCTGGAGTGGCGAAGAGAGGCAGGGTTTTGGTTTTAACGAAAAAAAACGCACCATGACAGTGCATGATGCGTTGTATTTTTGCACCAACAGAAAATCCCTGTTAGCGATGTGCTTAATTCTGGTGCATCACGCGCTCAGTGATTCCTCTTCGCGCGTGCTGGCGGCCAGCTCTTCACCGGCGAGCTGCAACTGATACATTTGCCAATAGCGCCCTTTGGCCTCCAGCAGCTGGCGGTGATTCCCGCGCTCAACGGCTTGCCCGCGATGCAGCACCAGAATGGTGTCCGCATCAACAATCGTCGAGAGGCGGTGCGCAATCACCACAAGCGTGGTGTGCTCTCTGACGGCAGCCAGCGCCTGCTGAATGGCCTGCTCGGTACCCGAATCGATACTGGCAGTCGCTTCGTCCAGAATCAGCACCTGCGGCGTTTCAATCAGCACGCGCGCCAGCGCCAGCAGCTGTTTCTGCCCAACGGAAAGCGTATTCCCCTGCTCACCGAGCATCGTGAAGAGTCCATCGCTCATACCGCGAACCAGATCGGCGAGCTGGACTTTTTCCAGCACGTCCCAGACCTGTTCTTCCGTAAAAGGCCTTCCCAGCGTGACGTTGGCAAAGAACGAGTCGGCCATCACCACCGGATCCTGCTGCACCATAGCGACCCCTTTGCGCAGCACGCTGTGACTCAGAGAGGCTAGCGGTCGGCCATCAATGCGGATTTCGCCGTGGCTCAGCGGATAGTAGCCCATCAATAAGCTTGCGAGCGTACTCTTCCCGCTCCCCGTGTGCCCCACCAGCGCCACAAAGCTGCGCGACGGGATTTCAAGGTTGATGTCCTGAAGCACCAGCCGATCCTCGCGATAGGCGAAGGAGACATTTTCAATCGCAATGGAGCCGCTTTGCAGCTCACGCTCATCATCGCCATAAGTCTGACGCGGGCGATCCATCAGCTCAAATACGCGTTCACCCGCCACCACCGCCTGTTGCAGCATGGATTGCTGCGTCGTCAGCTCAATCAGCGGCTCGTTGAGACGCCCCAGATAGCTAATAAACGCATATAGCACGCCGACTTCAATTGTGCCGCCGGAGCCAAAACCAAACAGCATCAGCAGGCCACACAGCACCAGCGCCGAAAACAGGCTCAGGAGCGGACGCAGCAGGAAACCGTCAAGTCGCAGCGTTTGCATTCGCGCCATGTAGTGCGAGCGACTCGCCTCGCCCATGCGCTCGCCAAAACGCCCCTGCTGGCGGAACTGTTGAATCACGCTCATACCATTAATGACTTCGTTGAAGCCGTCATTAATATCGGCGAGATAGGCACGCAGTCGACGCACAATAGGCGTGCTGTAGCGCTGATAAATCACCATCACAATCATCACGGCTGGGAAAATAGTGATCGCCACCAGCGCCATGCGCCATTCGAGGCTGAACATTGCCACCAGCATAGCGCCAATTAATGCGGCGCTGCGCAGAACCGTGGCCACGACGGTGACGTACAGATCGCGGATCACTTCGGTGTCATTGGTGACGCGCGAAATCACCTGCCCGACGGGTTGGGTATCGAATTCACTCAGCGGCTGGCGCAGCGCGGCGTCCATAACGTCCGTGCGCAGTTGCTGCACAACGCCAACCGCCGCCTGGTTGAACAGCAGTGATTGCGCATAATGCAGCGAGGCAGCGAGCAGTTGCAGGCCGATATAGGCCACACCCAGTCCAGCCACCAGGCCTAATGGCATATAGCTTTTCGCGACCATATTGTCGATAAAATAGCTGATCAGCAGCGGACCGCTGACTTCGGCAATCGCCGCTATCCACAGCATCACGACCGCAATAGAAAGCGGTTTACGCCATGGCGAACCGTAGGCAAGGAGACGTTTTAGCGTCGGCCAAAGTTGCACGAATTTACGCATCGGTGGCCTCCTCATTCAGATCTGGCGCATCATTCAACGCTGCTTCCAGCTGCTGATAGCGATACATATCGCGATACCAACCTGCCTGTTCGGCAAGCTGGTCGTGATGTCCGCGCTGGGCGATATGCCCGTGCTGCATCACCAGAATTTCGTTCGCTTCGGTCAATGCCGATAAGCGGTGAGCGCTGATGATCACCGTGCGTCCCTCGCCCCACTGGCGCAGGTTGTGCAAAATCTGGTGTTCCGTCCGGCCATCAACGGCAGAAAGGGCATCGTCCAAAATCAGGATTTCGGCGTTGAGCAGTAACGCGCGGGCAATGGAAATGCGCTGTTTCTGCCCGCCGGAGAGCATCACGCCGCGCTCGCCAACTTCGGTTTCATAACCTTGCGGCAGGCGCAGAATATCGTCGTGGACGCTGGCAAGCCGCGCCACATGCTCAATCTCTTCTTGTGTCGCATTCGGATGTCCCAACGCAATATTGTTCGCCACCGTATCGGAGAACAAAAATGGCGTTTGGCTGACGACCGCCAGGCGGCTGCGCCAGGCGTCGAGCTGCAAACGCGTCAGGGGGAGATCGTGAAAACAAATCTCACCCTGCGTGACATCAAAGTGACGCTGAATCAGTGACAATACGGTACTTTTCCCCGCACCTGTTGGGCCGCAGATCCCCAGCATTTGCCCAGGACGCAGCGTGAAGTTCACCTTCTCAAGCGTCGGTTTTTCGGTTTGCGGATAGGTGAATTGACGGATCGCCACGTCCAGCACACCACGCCCTTCCGGGACGGATTCGATGCCGTCGTTAACGACGGGTGCTTCGGCGAGCATCGCGCGAATACGGCTGTACGCCGCGCTGCCGCGTTCGACAATGTTAAACATCCACGCCAGCGCCAACATTGGCCAAATCATTAGGCCAAGATACATGGCAAAGCTGGTTAATTGGCCGAGCGTCATGGAGCCGTTGACGACCATCCAGCTTCCGCCGCCGATCGCCAGCAGGTTCGCCGTACCGATGGCGATATAAATCGTGGGATCAAATCGGGCGTCAATCCGCGCCACGCGCAGGTTTTTCGCGCCGGTGTCCGCGGCATCCGCGGCAAACAACGCCGACTGGCGATCCTCAAGACCAAAGGCTTTGATCATCCGGATGCTGGTCATGCTCTCCTGGGTTCTGTCGTTCAGCGACGAGAACGCCGCCTGCGCCAGCTTAAAACGCTCGTGCAGTTGATCGCCATAGCGCTTGATCGCCAGCGCCATAATCGGCATCGGCAACAGCGCCAGCAGCGTGAGCTGCCAGCTGATTTGCGTCGACATGACAATCAGCACCGCGCAGCCCATCACCAGCGAATCCACCAGCGTTAAAACCCCTTCCCCGGCGGCAAAGACCACGCGATCCACATCGTTGGTGGCGCGCGCAATGAGATCGCCGGTGCGATGGCGGAGGTAGAATTCAGGATGCTGACGGCTCAACTGGCGATAAAAATCCTCGCGCAGCTCGACGGCCAGCTGATAGGACGCACCGAACAGCAGCACGCGCCAGACGTAGCGCAACAGGTAGACAATCACCGCGGTCAGGACCAGCGTGCCGATCCACATCATCACCCGTGCGGTGGTGTAATGCTGTTCCGTGACGCCATCCACCACATATCCCACCACTTTGGGCGGAATCAGTTGCAGAATGGCAATGATAATAAGCAGGGCTACTGCGCCGAGATAGCGTCGCCACTCCCGGCGGAAGTACCAGCTTAATTGAGCAAATAATCGCACGCGGTAAATTCCTGAAGGTATTGTTCCGGCAAAGTCCGGATGTTATTCAATGGGTAAAGCTGTGGTGTATTTTATCTGTTCCATGGCAAAACTCGAGGTGACATCCGAGAGGCCCGGTACGCTGTTGACCAGCCGTTTGTAGAAGTCATCATAGCGTTTCATGTCCGCCACCTGGACGCGCATCAGATAGTCATACTCACCCGCCATGCGCCAGAACCCGAGCACCTCTGGCATCTCTGAGACTTCGGTGACAAATCGGCAGTACCAGTCACTACTGTGATGCTGCGTTTTTATCAGAACAAACGCGGTCAGTCCAAGCCCCAGTTTTTCGGGATCCAGCAGGGCCACGCGCCCCAGTAAGACGCCGTCATCTTCGAGTCGTTTGAGCCGTTTCCAGCAGGGCGTGGTGGTCAGATTAACGGCATCAGCGAGTGCCTGCAAAGAGAGGGTGCAGTCCTTTTGCAGCAAAGAGAGCAGCTTACGGTCAATTTTATCTAACATAACCCACCTCACAGAGAATATTTTTCTCCTGACATTCTATTTTAAAGGCCAGATAGCAACAATTTTTTCCGTGCTATTCGCTATGCTGGGCACAAAATGACAAACGGATTCCTACGATGAATAGCTCTTGGGTCAAACATGCGATTAGCGAGATTAATGCCGATTATCAACGTTCGGCAGATACGCATCTGATTCGCCTCGCGCTGCCGGGTTTTGCAGGCATTCAGCTCTATCTAAAAGATGAAAGTACTCACCCTACGGGCAGCCTCAAGCATCGTCTGGCGCGATCGCTGTTTTTGTATGGTTTGTGCAACGGCTGGATCAAAGAAGGCACAACGATCATTGAATCGTCATCGGGTTCAACGGCCGTGTCAGAAGCCTATTTCGCGCGCCTGCTTGGCCTGCCGTTTATCGCCGTGATGCCCTCCTGTACCGCGAAACGCAAAATCGAACAGATCGAATTCTACGGCGGCCGCTGCCACTTTGTGGAAAGCGCCTGCGAGATTTACGCCGCCTCGGAAATGCTCGCCCGCGAGCTGAACGGTCACTATATGGACCAGTTCACATTTGCCGAGCGTGCGACCGACTGGCGCGGGAACAACAACATTGCTGACAGTATTTTCCGTCAGATGAACAATGAGCCGCACCCCCAGCCGTCGTATATCGTCATGAGCGCCGGAACGGGCGGCACCTCGGCGACGATTGGCCGCTATATCCGCTGCCAGGGCTATGACACTCAACTGATGGTGGTTGATCCGCAGAATTCTGTGTTTATGGATTACTGGCAGAGCCGCGATGCCACGCTTCGCAGCCCAGTGGGCAGCAAAATCGAAGGGATTGGTCGCCCGCGCGTGGAGCCTTCTTTCATTCCTGATGTCGTCGATGAGATGTTGCGTGTGCCAGATGCGGCAAGCGTGGCGACGGCGCACTGGCTTGAAACGCAGCTTGGCCGCAAAGTGGGCGCGTCAACCGGGACCAATATGTGGGGCGTTCTGCACCTGGCTTCACGAATGCGCGAGGAGGGCCGCACCGGTTCTATCGTTACCCTGCTGTGTGACAGCGGCGAGCGCTATCTCGACACCTATTACAACGCAGAGTGGGTGAAAACCAATATCGGGGATATAGAACCGTGGAAAGCGCAGATCGCGCAGATGCTGAAATAAAAAAAGCCAGACCGAGGTCTGGCTTGCTGGAAGGGTCTCACTATTCGGGGGAATATGGGAGGTTTGGTTGATCCAGCCAATGTGTCAAAAAATGGGACACCGCTTCGTTACGGCAATGCCCGATAACCGGTAGATGGGATAGCTCCGCGATAAGCTGCGGCATTGCATTCCCCATAATCAGACCGCGACCCACGCTTCCCAGCATTTCGCGGTCGTTCATGGCGTCGCCAAACGCCATACAATCCTGCAAGGTTAAGCCCAAGTGGTCGCTCAGCACCGCCAGGGCAGAGCCTTTGTTACATCCCACGGGCAGCACCTCCAGACAATCCATCGCCGAAAACGTGAGATGCGCGCGGCTGCCTAACGCGTCGTTGAGCTGAATGCGCAGACGGCAGAGATCGTCGTGATCGCCGCAGAAACAGATTTTCGTCACCGAATGCGAGGGGATACGACGCAAGTCTGTCAGCTGATAGCGAAATCCGCTGTAAACATGGGCATGCAGCAGCTCAGGGATCTCTTTGCCCGTTAACCAGCCCGTATCGTTGAAGACGTGAATACTCGCCTCGGTCTCCCAGGTACTGTGCAGAACTAAATCTGCGACGTCAGGATCGAGATCCTGGCGGTGTAATACTTCACCGTCTACAGAGTGAATGCGTGTGCCATTGCCGGTTATCAGAAACGCATCTAACGAAAGCGCCCCCAGCAAATGGCGCATCTCCAGCACATGGCGACCGGTGGCAAACGTCAGCGTGATATCACGATCATGCAGGCGCTTCAGCGTGCTCAGAGTTTTATCCCCTAAGCGGTGGTCCGGCATTAAAAGCGTGCCGTCCATATCAAATGCTGCAAGCCGCGCCATGATGACTCCTGAAATGTGATGGGATTAACTTGTGGTTCAGTATTGCCTGAGATATACGGAAGTAATAGTGAATAGATGACAATAATTGTTCCGGGTTTATCATGCGCCAGCTAAATCGTCTCAACCAATATCAACGACTGTGGCAACCCTCTGCGGGTGCCACTCAACACATTACGGTAAACGAACTTGCCAGCCGCTGCTTTTGCAGCGAACGGCATATACGAACGCTGTTGCGACAGGCACAGGATGCCGGTTGGCTGAGCTGGCGAGCGCAATCCGGGCGCGGCAAACGAGGGGAGCTGACCTTCCACGTTTCGCCAGACTCGCTGCGCAATATTATGATGGAAGAGGCGCTAAAAAACGGGCATCAGCACAACGCGCTGGAACTGGCACAAATTGCGCCACAGGAACTCCGCACGCTGCTGCATCCGTTTTTGGGTGGTCAGTGGCAAAACGATACGCCCACGCTGCGTATACCTTACTATCGCTCGCTTGATCCGCTGCACGCAGGATTTTTACCCGGGCGGGCTGAGCAGCATCTTGTGGGGCAAGTCTTCTCGGGGCTCACACGGTTTAACGGCAACAGTAGCGAACCCACGGGGGATCTGGCCCATCACTGGGAGGTGTCGCCCGACGGGTTACGCTGGCATTTTTACATTCGCTCGACGCTGCACTGGCATAACGCCGACAAGGTCGAGACGGCACAGCTTCAGTCCAGCTTGATAAAATTGCTCGATCTCCCTGCGCTGCGCCGATTGTTCAACAGCGTATTGCGCATCGATGTGACACATCCGCAATGCCTGACGTTTGTTTTACATAAGCCGGATTACTGGCTCGCCCATCGCCTGGCAAGTTATTGCAGCCGCCTGGCCCATCCTGATCGCCCGTTGACCGGCAGCGGTCCGTTTCGTTTGACGGCATACGAGCCTGATTTGGTCCGGCTGGAGAGCCACGAGCAGTACCACCTCAGTCACCCTTTGCTGAAGGCCATTGAATACTGGATCACCCCGCAACTTTTTGAACAGGATTTAGGCACCAGCTGTCGTCACCCCGTACAAATCGCCATTGGTGAGCCGGATGAACTGGCTAATCTGAGTCTGGTCAGCAGCAGTACCAGCCTGGGATTCTGTTATCTCACGCTGAAACAAAGCCCGCGTCTTAGTCAAATGCAGGCGCAGCGGCTCATCACTATCATCCATCACACCACGCTGTTGCATACGCTCCCGCTGGATGAAAACCTGATTACGCCTGCACAGGAGTTGCTGCCGGGCTGGACCATTCCCGACTGGCCAACGCTGATTACGGTCGCGCTGCCTGAGACGCTGACCCTGGTTTATCATTTGCCCGTTGAACTTCATACCATGGCAGAACAGCTCAAACGTTATCTGGCCAATCTGGGCTGCAATCTGACGGTCGTTTTTCATGACGCCAAAACCTGGGACGGGTGCAGCGCGCTTGCCGATGCCGATCTGATGATGGGCGACAGGCTGATAGGTGAAGCGCCGGGCTATACGCTGGAGCAATGGCTCCGCTGCGATACGCTGTGGCCGCACCTGTTAAGCGCGCCGCAATATGCTCATCTCCAGGCGACGCTGGATGCGGTGCAGATCCAGACTGATGAGCAAGCGCGTCACGCGGGGCTAAAAGCCATCTTCACCAATCTAATGGAAAATGCCGTACTGACGCCGCTGTTTAACTATCAATATCAAATCAGCGCTCCGCCGGGGGTTAACGGTATCCGCCTTAACACTCGTGGCTGGTTTGATTTCACGCTGGCGTGGCTTCCGGCGCCAAATACGTGAAGAAGCTGGTCGGCGCGATCGTCAGACGTTACCATGACACCTTTACCGTTACTGATGAGATTATTTATGAAACGTGCCGTCGTCGTGTTCAGCGGAGGACAAGATTCCACCACCTGCCTGATTCAGGCTTTGCATCAATATGATGAAGTGCATTGCGTCACGTTTGATTATGGTCAGCGTCATCGTGCCGAAATCGACGTGGCTCGGGAACTGGCGCTGAAGCTTGGGGCACGTGCGCACAAAGTCCTGGACGTCACGCTGTTAAACGAACTGGCCGTCAGTAGCCTCACCCGCGACAGTATCCCCGTGCCTGACTACGAACCCGATGCCGACGGCATTCCGAATACCTTCGTGCCTGGTCGCAATATTCTGTTCCTCACGCTGACAGCGATTTACGCCTATCAGGTGAAAGCCGAAGCGATCATTACGGGCGTCTGCGAAACCGATTTCTCCGGCTATCCAGATTGCCGTGACGAGTTCGTTAAAGCGCTCAACCATGCCGTCGATTTGGGTATGGCAAAAGAAATTCGCTTCGAAACGCCGCTAATGTGGCTCGATAAAGCTGAGACCTGGGCGCTGGCAGATTACTGGGAAAAACTGGAACTGGTCCGCATTGAAACGCTGACCTGTTATAACGGGATTAAAGGCGACGGATGCGGACAGTGTGCCGCCTGTAATTTGCGCGCCAACGGGCTCAATCATTATCTGACGAATAAGCCCACAGTGATGTCGGCAATGAAAGCCAAAACTGGGCTGAAATAACGCTCTTTGACGACCGTGCTGGCGAACAGTTTGCCGCGCCAGCACGGTCATGAAAATCCTTCCAGCCCCGCGCCTTCCATGGGCGTTATACGATCATCAACTCGAGCTTTTCGCGCAACTCTCCTTCCAGCGGCAGCGCTTTCTGCGTTTTGAGATCGATACAGACGAAAGTGATCAGCGCATCCGCCACCACCTGCCCTTCGGGATCCAGTGTCACTATCTGACTCAGCACCCCACTTTTGCCGTTTAGCTGCTGCACCTGGCTGGTGACTGTCAGCCTGTCGCCCAGTACTGCCGGGCGGCGATAGTTGATATTGATGTTCGCGACCACAAAAGCAATGTTGTGCGCCGTGAGCCACTGGAAGCTTTCGCTGTTTTCCAGCCCGTCCCAACGCGCTTCCTCCAGAAACTCCAGATAACGTGCATTATTCACATGCTGGTAAACATCAAGATGATAACCGCGAACTTTAATTTGGGTCTGCATAGCGCAATAGCCTTTACTGTTGTTATAGGATGAGAGGTCACAACTGGTATGACCTCTTTATCCTGGCAAATTTTTGCTGCTCTGCAAGCTATTACATGATTACAGCGTTAAGTGTGTGAGGTTACGCTCAACCAGTGAGTTGCCAATGCCGGGGACTTGCTTGAGATCGTCGATGGTTTTAAAGGGGCCGTACTCATCGCGATAGGCAATAATCGCCTGCGCTTTTTTCAGACCCACACCGTTCATGGCATGGGCCAGATCTTCTGCTGATGCAGAGTTGATGCTGACCTGCGTGCCCTCTTCGTCCGTGGCTTTGGCGCTTGCCTTCGCCTTGGTTTGTTCAGATGCCGATGCCGACGGCGTGGCTGAATCCGCCGCAGATGAAGTGGCATGCGTTTTCGCCACGGGTGTCGCCGCCATAGCGCTAAAGCTCATTCCCGCCGTAGCGATTGCAAGAGTAATAAAAAGTGCTTTGATTCCGCGTTTCATGCTGTTTTCTCCTTGTTTGTTGACAGCCAGGTGACGATAGCGCCCAAGCAAAACAAGAACAAACGGCAGATTACAGAAATGGAAAAGGCCGCGAAAGCGGCCTTTGAATTTTGCAGTGCGTTACGAAAATCTGCGAGCAGCGACGTAATTACTGCTGCTGAGTGATGATATCGCCCAGCTTGATTTTCGCTTCTTTACGCAGGTTACTCATCAATGCTTCGAAAGCGATCTGAGCGTTGTTCTGAGTGATACCCTGAACCATCGCCTTTTTCTGTTCATCCGGCATTGTGCCTGCTTTCACTTCATCCAGCGCCAGCACAACGATGTTGCCCTGCATGTCGGATGCGGTGCCATAGCTTGGCTTATCTTTCGCTGGCAGGCTCAGACTAAACGCCGCCTGGCTAATCGGATCCTGACCGGTACGGCTCAAGGTTTTCGCTTCACCGAAGCTCAGACCCGCCGCTTTCAGCGCTGCGTCACCCTTGCCTGCTTTCAGTTCAGCCAGCAGTTTTTCAGCATCAAGCTTCGCCTGCTGTTCCGCTTTGGTGTGTTTCACCAGAGTAGCAATCTGATCTTTGACGTCTTCCAGCGGTTTAATGGCTTCTGCTTTATGTTCAGTAACACGAAGCACAAAGGCGCGATCGCCGTCGACCGTGATGATGTCAGAGTTGTTGCCCGGCGTACCGTTGTCACCTAACAGACCACCGTTGAAGATGGCATCAGAAACCGGTTTGAAGTTCAGTTCTTCCGGCAAGTTATCGTGCCCAAACCAACCGGTCACAACGGCTTTAACACCTGCGGCTTGCTCAGCACCCGCCAGAGACTCGTTGTCATTGCTCGCAGCGTCGCTCACTTTCTGCTGCAGCGCATAGTAGGCGTCCAGCGCTTTTTCCTGCTTCACTTTCGCCGCGATATCATCACGAACCTCAGCCAGCGGTTTGGTTTTGGCAGGCTGGATATCATCCAGACGCACAACCAGGAAACCAACGGAGGATTTAATGACACCGGACAGTTGGCCTTTTTCTTTCAGGCCCGCGTTTTTCAGCTCTTCTGGCGTGGTGGCATCTTCCAGCCAACCCATATCGCCGCCATTTTTTGCAGAGATGATGTCAGTGGATTTTGCTTTCGCCACGGTCGCAAAATCTGCGCCTTTAGAGAGTTCGTCAACGACCGCCTTTGCGTCGGCTTCCGTTTTCGTCTGAATCACGCTGTAACGGTTACGCTGCGCCTGAGTGAACTGATCCTGATGCTGGTCGTAGTAGGACTGAATATCGCTGTCGGAAGCGGTTTCCGGCATGGTCGCCGCGTCCAGCTTGATATAGCTCACGCGGAACTGCTCAGGTGCGGTGAAGTTGTTTTTATTCTGCTCATAATAAGCTTTAACTTCTTCGTCGCTGGCCTGCTGTTTTGCCGCCAGGGCATTCACGTCGATCGTGGCTGCACGCACTACGCGCTGCTGTGACACCAAGGCCGCCAGCTCGTCGGTTTCGCCTTTGAGCATGAAATCGGTACCCACTACTGCGTTGATCAGTTGCTGAGAAGTCAGCTGATTACGCAGAGCCTGCGCATACTGATCCGCCGTCATCCCCATCTGGTTGACGATAGCGTTATAGCGGGTGTTGTCGAATTTGCCGTTTGTCTGGAAAGCCTGCGTTGAGAAAATGGCTTTTTTGACCTGGTCATCGCTGATGCCCAGACCCAAATGTTTAGCGTATTGATCCAGCAACGCTTCGTCGATAAGGCGATTTACCGTCTGCTGGCGTAAGGTTTTCATGTAGCCTTCGTTCGCTGCAAGCTCAGAGAACTGGTCGCCGAGCTGCTGCTGCATGCGATTACGTTCACCGGCAAAGGCATTTTCAAACTGCCCGCGGCTAATTTCCTGGCCATTCACTTCAGCGGCGTAGTTGCTGCTACCGCCAATCAGGTATCCACTCACGCCGGTCAAAATGAATGACAGGATAATGATACCGAAAATAATCTTGAGCACGAGACTGTTAGCAGCCGTGCGTAAGCTGTCCATCATGGTGTGACCACACTCCGCTGTAGGTGACTGGTGACCTGACGCTGGCGGAAATCCTGACCGCAGCGCATAAAGTCGTATTGTGACAAGAAACCGGGGCAATTGTCAGCCCACAACTCGCATAAACTCATATAAAGTCGTACTGGACAAACAAAAAAGGCACATCAAATGATGCGCCCTTGTACTTTTCAACTTCCCTTGAACGAGAATTCGATCAGTTTACTGCGTCTTTCAGTGCTTTACCTGCACGGAAACCCGGTACTTTGGCGGCAGCGATGGTGATCTCTTTACCGGTCTGAGGGTTGCGGCCAGTACGGGCAGCACGCTCTTTAACAGCAAAAGTACCAAAACCTACCAGCGCAACGTCATCCCCAGACTGCAGAGTTTCGGTTACAGAGGCAATTAATGCATCTAATGCACGTCCAGCCGCAGCTTTAGAGATATCAGCACCCGCAGCAATTTTGTCAATCAGTTGAGATTTATTCACTGTTCTCTTCCTCTCTTTATAATTTATATCGCGTCTGAATCCTTCACGACGCGACCGCGCAGCAGTTATATCAGGCCTGCCATGACCTTACAACACCCGTTGTTGATGGCTAGCCCAATCAGCAATCTAAATTAGCTATACAAAAAAAGGCTGGCAAGTGCGAATTCACCTACCAGCCCTGTTTTTATTGACGCTCTTTGCGCGATGTCACTATTTTGCGGTCACAACCTGCATTCCTGAAGGTTCATTCTGCAATGCGAGGGTCAAAACCTCTTCAATACGCTTCACCGGATGAATATCCAGATCGGCAATAACATTGTCAGGAATCTCTTCCAGATCACGTTTGTTCTCGTGCGGAATCAATACGGTTTTGATACCACCGCGATGCGCAGCCAGCAGTTTTTCTTTTAGACCACCAATCGGCAGCACCAAACCACGCAGCGTGATTTCACCTGTCATCGCCACATCGGCGCGAACAGGGTTGCCCGTCAGGCAAGAAACCAGCGCTGTACACATGGCAATACCGGCGCTTGGACCGTCTTTTGGCGTTGCCCCTTCCGGAACGTGAACGTGAATGTCGCGCTTCTCGTAAAAGTCTGGATTAATACCCAGTTTTTCCGCTCGCGCACGCACCACGGTCAGCGCTGCCTGAATGGATTCCTGCATGACTTCGCCGAGAGAACCGGTATAGGTCAGTTTTCCTTTGCCTGGAACACAGGCGGTTTCAATGGTCAGCAAATCGCCGCCCACTTCCGTCCATGCCAGACCAGTAACCTGGCCCACGCGGTTTTCATTGTCCGCACGGCCGTAATCGAAGCGCTGTACGCCCAGATACTCGTGCAGATTGTCGCCGTTAATCTCGATATGTTTCAGGGATTTATCCAGCAACAGCTGTTTAACCGCCTTACGACACAGTTTAGAGATTTCACGTTCCAGGCTACGCACACCCGCTTCACGCGTGTAGTAACGAATGATGCTGACAATCGCGCTGTCGTCGACGGTAATTTCGCTTTCTTTCAGAGCGTTACGCTCAATCTGCTTAGACAACAGATGGCGTTTGGCTATATTCAGCTTTTCGTCTTCGGTGTAACCGGAAAGACGGATCACTTCCATACGATCCAGCAGCGGTGCTGGAATGTTCATGGAGTTGGACGTTGCCACGAACATGACATCACTCAGATCGTAGTCAACTTCCAGGTAATGGTCGCTAAATGCCACGTTCTGTTCTGGATCTAACACTTCCAGCAGAGCTGACGCCGGATCGCCACGCATGTCTGAAGACATTTTGTCGATTTCATCCAGCAGGAACAGCGGGTTTTTAACCCCCACTTTTGCCATTTTTTGAATCAATTTACCCGGCATAGAGCCGATGTAAGTACGACGGTGACCTCGGATTTCAGCTTCGTCACGCACGCCACCCAGCGCCATACGGATGTATTTGCGGCCGGTCGCTTTAGCGATCGACTGCCCCAGAGAGGTTTTACCCACCCCCGGCGGTCCGACCAGGCACAGAATCGGGCCTTTAAGCTTGTTCACACGGCTTTGAACCGCGAGATACTCAAGAATACGGTCTTTGACGCGCTCCAGCCCGTAATGGTCGGTATCAAGGATTTCCTGCGCCTGGCGTAGGTCTTTTTTAACCTTGCTACGCGCATTCCACGGAACCTGAACCATCCATTCGATATAGCCGCGCACAACGGTCGCTTCAGCTGACATCGGAGACATCATTTTAAGCTTCTGCAGTTCTGCTTCAGCTTTCTCTTTTGCCTCTTTCGGCATTTTGGCCGCGTCAATCCGGCGCTTCAGCGCTTCGTTTTCATCAGGAGCATCATCCATTTCACCGAGTTCTTTCTGAATGGCTTTCATTTGCTCGTTCAGGTAGTACTCGCGCTGGGATTTCTCCATTTGCTTTTTAACGCGGTTACGAATGCGCTTCTCGACCTGAAGCAGATCGATTTCGGATTCCATCATCGCCATCAGATATTCCAGACGTTCATTCACGTCGGACATCTCAAGCACTGACTGTTTGTCTGCCAGTTTTAGGGGCATATGTGCTGCGATGGTATCCGCCAGACGCGCAGGATCGTCGATGCTATTCAGCGACGTCAGCACTTCTGGTGGGATTTTCTTGTTCAGCTTGATATAGCCTTCGAACTGGCTAATCGCGGTGCGCACCAATACTTCCTGCTCACGCTCGTCAAGCTGCGGCGACTCGAGGTACTCCGCTTTAGCAGAAAAGTGTTCGCCATCGTCAGAAAGTGTGGTGATACGCGCACGCTGCAGGCCTTCTACCAGCACCTTAACGGTGCCGTCAGGCAGCTTAAGCATTTGTAAAATAGAGGCCACGGTCCCGACGGTGAAAAGATCGTTAACACCCGGCTCATCCGTTGATGCTTCTTTCTGCGCAACCAGCATGATTTTTTTATCATGATCCATGGCAGCTTCAAGGCAACGGATGGATTTTTCCCGCCCTACAAATAAGGGTATGACCATGTGCGGATAAACCACCACATCGCGCAACGGCAATACGGGGATTTCAATGCGTTCAGAACGCTCAGGATTCATAGAGCTCTCTCTTAGTTTAGTGTCCGCCAGGGAAACTGGTTCTGCAACTGTGCTTTACACAACCATTAACATGTAACCAGTATATGGGGATGTTTCCCACACATTCAACGCTATGAATACGGAAAAATAAAAGGGGAGATAAAATCCCCCCTTTTTGATTAACTGCTTGTATGATTTGGTGAATTATTCGCCAGATGCCTGTTGCGCTTCTGGTTTGCCATAAATCAGTAGCGGCTTGGTTTGCCCACTGATAACGGCCTCATCGATAACCACTTTCTCGACATCTTCCATAGACGGTAAGTCGTACATGGTGTCCAGCAGCGCCGCTTCAACAATAGAGCGCAAACCACGCGCACCGGTTTTGCGGATCATCGCTTTCTTCGCAATGGCAATCAGGGCTTCGTCGCGGAATTCCAGATCAACACCTTCGAGGTTAAACAGCGCCTGATACTGCTTGGTCAGGGCGTTTTTCGGCTCTTTCAGGATTTGAATCAGCGCATCTTCACTCAGTTCGTTCAGCGTTGCCACAACAGGTAGACGACCAATGAACTCAGGAATCAGACCGAATTTGATCAAATCTTCTGGCTCAACCTGAGACAGCAGCTCACCTTCGTTTGCTTTCTCAGACTTCGCTTTCACCGTCGCGCCAAAACCAATGCCGGAGCCGGTTTCTACACGATGGGAAATGACTTTATCCAGGCCGGCAAACGCACCGCCACAAATGAAGAGGATCTTAGAGGTATCCACCTGCAAGAATTCCTGCTGCGGATGCTTACGACCACCTTGTGGCGGAACCGCTGCAACGGTGCCTTCGATCAGTTTCAGCAGGGCCTGCTGCACGCCTTCACCTGAAACGTCACGGGTGATTGACGGGTTATCGGATTTACGGGAGATCTTGTCGATCTCATCGATATACACGATACCGCGCTGGGCTTTCTGCACGTCGTAATCGCACTTCTGGAGCAGTTTCTGGATGATGTTTTCGACGTCTTCACCCACGTAACCGGCTTCGGTCAGCGTGGTAGCATCAGCCATGGTAAAGGGGACGTCGAGCAGGCGTGCCAGCGTTTCAGCCAGCAGCGTCTTACCAGAACCAGTTGGGCCAATCAGCAAAATGTTACTTTTGCCCAGCTCAACGCCATTGCTGGTATCGCCATTGCGCAGACGTTTGTAATGGTTGTACACCGCAACAGCCAGCACTTTCTTAGCCGGTTCCTGACCGATAACGTAATCATCAAGATGATGACGAATCTCGTGCGGAGTCGGCAATGCGCTGCGCTCACGGTGCGGGGCTACTTCTTTAATCTCTTCGCGGATGATGTCGTTACATAAATCGACACATTCGTCGCAGATATACACGGACGGTCCGGCAATCAATTTACGCACTTCATGCTGGCTTTTGCCGCAAAAAGAGCAATACAGCAGTTTGCCCGAACCATCTTTGCGTTTATCTGTCATGAGTCCAAACCTCTTTTTAAGTTCTTTGTGCCGCACATGACGACGCAAATGCCATTCTCGGACGCAAGTCGCTATTCAGCAAAGTGCCGCCCTACCTTAGTATAGCGGCACACTCGCGCCGTGGGCATCAATTACGATGGGTCAAAATGGAGTCGACTAAGCCGTACTCAACTGCCTCTGATGCGGAGAGGAAGCGATCGCGCTCGGTATCACGCTCGATCTGCTCAAGTGATTGACCCGTGTGGTGCGCCATAAGTTCATTCATGCGCCCTTTTACCTTCAGGATTTCACGCGCATGAATTTCAATATCGGTTGCCTGCCCCTGGTATCCGCCCAGCGGTTGGTGAATCATCACGCGGGAATTAGGCAAACAGAAACGCTTACCTTTTGCGCCTGCAGTAAGCAAGAACGCCCCCATGGATGCCGCCTGCCCCATACAAATGGTGCTGACATCAGGCTTGATAAACTGCATGGTGTCATAAATTGACATCCCAGCAGTAATGACGCCGCCCGGAGAGTTAATATACAGGTAAATGTCTTTTTCCGGGTTTTCCGCTTCCAGGAACAGCATCTGCGCCACGATCAGGTTTGCCATGTGGTCTTCAACCTGACCAGTCAGAAAGATGACGCGCTCCTTGAGCAGACGGGAATAGATATCAAAAGAACGTTCACCGCGAGATGTCTGTTCGATAACCATTGGCACCAAAGCCATATGGGGTGCAATGTTATCTCGTTCGCCATTGTATGACATTTCCGTCTCCTGGATAAAAATTGGAAAATACCTGCTGTGCTGATTGTAACCTTATGGACGGATTATCAGCCAGTCTCATTCATCGTGATTACACACTTATGGGGACGGCAGCGCCATATTTCAAGCATAACAATATTTTGCTGTTACGCTAACACTGAAAGGGCGTTTTAGCACTCTTCCTGGTCTATTACAGCGATAAAAAAACCCGTCACCGGAAGGCAACGGGTTTTTGTTCAAACTTTAAACCGCTTGGGCAGAATTACGCCTGCTGGTTCATCAGTTCGTTGAAAGAAGTCGCTTTTTCAGAAACTTTAGCTTTCGCCAGAACCGCTTCAACAGCTTGTTCTTCCAGCGCTACGTTGCGCATGTTGTCCATCAGTTCTTTATTGCTGCCGTAGAACTGAACAACTTCGCTTGGATCTTCGTAAGCAGAAGCCATTTCGTCGATCAGACCTTTCACGCGCTCATCGTCAGCTTTCAGCTCGTGGGTACGAATCACTTCGCCCAACAGCAGACCAACAACAACGCGGCGTTTAGCCTGCTCTTCAAACAGTTCGCGTGGAAGTTCCAGCGCTTGCTGCTGGTTGCCACCGAAACGCTGAGCAGCCTGACGACGCAGAACGTCGATTTCGCTGTCGATCAGTGCAGCAGGGACGTCGATTTCGTTCGCTTTAACCAGGCCGTCGATAGCCTGAGATTTCACGCGGTTGCGCACAGCACCGTTCAGTTCGCGTTCCATGTTTTTACGCACTTCAGCACGCAGACCAGCAACGGAACCATCTTCAACGCCGAAACGTTTGATGAACTCTTCAGTCAGTTCTGGCAGTTCGCGCTCTTCAACTTTCTTCAGGTTGATAACGAACTTCGCTGCTTTACCTTTCAGATTTTCAGCGTGGTATTCTTCAGGGAAAGTCACGTCGATAGTGAACTCTTCGCCCGCTTTGTGGCCTTTGATTCCTTCTTCGAAGCCTGGGATCATACGACCCTGACCCATCGCCAGTACGAAGTCAGACGCTTTGCCGCCTTCGAACTCTTCACCGTCTACAGAACCGGAGAAATCGATGGTGACACGGTCTTCAGCGTCAACGGCGCCGTCTTTGTCTTTCCAGTTCGCCTGCTGCTTGCGCAGGGTGTCCAGCATGCCATCAACATCAGCATCGGTTACTTCAACAACCGGTTTTTCAACTTCGATCGTTTCAAGACCTTTCAGCTCAACTTCTGGGTACACTTCGAACTCTACGGAGTAGGTGAAGTCTTCGCCCTGCTTGTATTCGCCTGGAACGTAGTTAGGTGCGCCAGCTGGATTGATTTTTTCTTTGATGATGGCATCAATGAAGTTGCGGCTCATCAGCTCGCCCAGCACGTCCTGGCGTACAGACGCGCCATAACGCTGAGCAACAACGTTCATCGGTACTTTACCTTTACGGAAGCCGTCAATACGTACCTTTTTTGCTACGTTGACCAGCTCGCTTTTCACAGCAGTTTCGATGCTGTCAGCAGCGATAGTAATCGTTACACGGCGGCCAAGGCCTTGAGTGGTTTCAACTGAAACTTGCATCTTGTTACCTCAAAAAAATCACGGTGCTCGGTCAACTCTGAATTTGTCTCGCAATCCCGGGATGCTCACTATTAGCAGATTCACATTCCCTGTCGCCAGAATCATCCCGAAGACATTCATTAAGACGCGGCATTATAGCGGCATCACATAGGTGAGTCGAGAACGGTTGGGGTATCTTCCTGCGGCTTTTTTCACAATTTAAGGCTATTTTTGGCCTAAAATCCGCCCCACACGCTCAAAACGCAGACAAAACAAAACGGCCCGCAGGCCGTCTTGATATCATTCTGCATGCAACATACTGGAAAAACTCCCGCCGTTGCAACCAGGATTTATTAAGCGATGCTTCCCGCGCCTCGACAAGGCGGAGAGGCGAATATGGTATCCTGCAACCCTTCCCACTCCTTAATAGTGTAGGTATGCAGTGCCAGCGCGTGCACGGTAGTAGAAAGCTCTTCCGTCAATGTCCCGTAAATCATACGGTGACGATTGAGAAAACGTTCGCCAGCGAAGCGATCGCTCACAAGCACCACTTTGAAATGACTCTCAGAACCAGCCGGTACGTTATGACGGTAGCTCTCGTCGACGACTTCGAGAAACACGGGATTAAACGCTGTCCTTAGTTTTTCTTCGATCTGTTCACGTATCATCATGAAATTACTCCTCCGACAACGCTGATATGTCACCCATCCCTTTAAATGTTAGCCGCTTTTACCGCTTCCATTACATCAAGGCAACAAATATTTAGCTTTCGTCTGATTTTCTCAGTCAAACGGATGAAGTTAACTGTGTTGCTCATACGTTTTGTCTCGAATGAGCATAAGAAAGGACATAGGGTGGTCATATTTCGGACAAGGCGATGAATTTACATGCGTTGACCACTTCCCCTTGCCGATTGCGATGTTATGATGGCGGCAATTTCCTCTTTACTATGCTTACGATCCGTTGAGAACCTGAAATGTTAAAAAAACTCTTCTTTCCGTTGGTAGCACTCTTTATGTTGGCTGGTTGTGCAACGCCACCGACGACTATTGATGTATCCCCGAAAATTACCCTGCCGCAGCAAGACCCTAGTCTGATGGGCGTAACCGTAAGTATTAACGGTGCCGATCAGCGTCAGGATCAAGCGCTGGCGAAAGTCACTCGTGACAACCAGCAAGTCACCCTGACTGCCTCTCGTGACCTGCGCTTCCTGCTGCAAGAAGTGCTTGAGAAGCAGATGACCTCTCGCGGTTACATGATTGGCCCAAGCGGTGCCGTTGACCTGCAAATCATCGTGAACAACCTGTATGCGGATGTCTCTCAGGGCAACGTGCGCTACAACATCGCCACGAAGGCCGATATCGCCATTATCGCCACCGCGAAGAACGGCAACAAAATGAACAAAAACTACCGTGCTAGCTACTCTGTTGAAGGCGCTTTCCAGGCCACCAACAAGAATATTGCTAACGCAGTGAATAGCGTGCTGACCGATACCATCGCCGATATGGCACAGGACACCAGCATTCACGATTTCATCAAGCAGAACGCACGTTAATTCTGCACACTGACCCGGCGTTCCGTCGGGTCAGTTTTGTCTACTCATGCCCAATAATTACTTACGCATTTTCCAGCAACCTAAATCAGCCATTCTGCTGATTCTCGGTTTTGCCTCCGGTTTACCGCTCGCCCTCACTTCCGGCACGCTTCAGGCGTGGATGACCGTGGAGAATATCGATCTTAAAACCATCGGTTTTTTCTCTCTGGTCGGTCAGGCTTACGTCTTTAAGTTCTTGTGGTCGCCAGTGATGGACCGCTACACCCCGCCGTTTCTGGGTCGCCGCCGCGGCTGGTTAATCATGACGCAGGTCATGCTGCTGCTGGCCATCGCTGCGATGGGGTTCCTGGAGCCTTCCACACAGCTGCGCTGGATGGCGGCGTTGGCGGTCGTTATTGCCTTTTGTTCAGCCTCGCAAGATATCGTATTTGACGCCTGGAAAACGGACGTCTTACCTGCCGAAGAACGCGGGGCGGGTGCGGCGATCAGCGTCCTGGGCTATCGTCTGGGAATGCTCGTCTCCGGCGGATTAGCGCTGTGGCTGGCCGACCGATATCTCGGCTGGCAAGGTATGTACTGGCTGATGGCCGTGCTGTTAATCCCCTGCATTATCGCCACCCTATTTGCGCCTGAACCCAGCGATGTCATTCCTGTTCCACGATCGTTAGAGCAAGCTGTTGCAGAACCGCTGAAAGATTTCTTTGGCCGCAACAACGCCTGGCTAATTTTACTGCTGATCGTCCTTTATAAGCTTGGTGACGCCTTTGCCATGAGCCTGACCACCACGTTCCTGATTCGTGGTGTCGGATTTGATGCGGGCGAAGTGGGTGTGGTTAATAAATCACTGGGGCTGCTGGCGACGATTATCGGCGCGCTTTACGGCGGCGTGCTGATGCAGCGTCTGACGCTGTTCCGCGCACTACTGATTTTTGGCATTTTGCAGGGCATTTCCAACGCGGGCTATTGGCTGCTAGCCGTAACTGACAAACACATGTTCAGTATGGCAACCGCGGTGTTCTTCGAAAACTTATGCGGCGGGATGGGGACCGCAGCGTTCGTGGCGCTTCTCATGACGTTGTGCAATAAGTCCTTTTCTGCCACCCAGTTTGCGCTCCTCTCGGCCCTTTCTGCCGTGGGCCGAGTTTATGTGGGTCCGATTGCGGGCTGGTTTGTTGAAGCGCATGGCTGGCCAACGTTCTATCTGTTCTCCGTCATTGCCGCAGTGCCAGGGATACTTCTTTTATTAGTTTGTCGGCAGACTCTGGAATATACCCAGAAGACTGAGCATTTTATGCCTCGCACGGAATATCACTCTGCCTACCGGTTTGCTCTGCGTTTATTGATGGCGGGTTGCCTGCTACTCGCCCTGTGGCTGATAGTGCTTATCATCAGTGCAACGACGACGCTCGAAGTGCCGTTTGAAGCGCTTTTGCTGGATATCGGTGCGCTGCTCGCGGTGTCAGGAATCGTTACCGGCGGTGTCCTTGATTTTATGGCGCTACGTAAAATGCAGATGACCTAAAAAATATCCCCAACAGTTATTTCCCGTTGTAATCACGGATCGAAATTATAACGGAGAAATAACCACATCTGACGAAAAAAAATATTTGTTGTTTTGTGCGGGATAGTTTCCGGAAATTACTGGAAAGCTGAACGAGCGCTCATTTTTCATTAACCGATTCAGCATCCAAAAGATTAAATTCCCGTATTTTAATTGTCTCTCAATTGATGCTTTATTGTTAATTAATTGTATATTTCCAGCAATGGTTATACCAATTGCCCCTTTTAGGGTATCCTTGAGACTCCATTCGTTATAACTCCCGTCTCATGCGGCTTTTGTCTTAAAATTAGACATAATTTGCAACACATGTGACATGTGCGGCAGAACCCGGTAACACCTTCCTGACACAGGGCTAATGATGTTTACAGTAATGTAACCTTCCCGTAAAATGCCCCCACACTTTAAACGCCACCAAGGTCCCCGTGGAATTGAGGTCGTTAAATGACACTTAGGAAATACAATAAAAGTTTGGGATGGTTGTCGTTATTTGCAGGCACTGTATTACTCAGTGGCTGTGATTCTGCGCTTCTTGACCCCAAAGGACAGATTGGACTGGAACAACGTTCACTGATTCTGACGGCTTTTGGCCTGATGATGATTGTCGTCATTCCTGCCATTTTGATGGCAGTAGGTTTCGCCTGGAAGTACCGTGCAAGCAATAAAGATGCGAAGTATAGCCCTAACTGGTCACACTCCAATAAAGTGGAAGCTGTGGTCTGGACGGTGCCTATTCTGATCATCCTGTTCCTGGCCGTGCTGACCTGGAAAACCACTCACGCGCTTGAGCCGAGCAAACCCCTGGTTCACGATGAAAAACCGATTACCATTGAAGTGGTCTCCATGGACTGGAAATGGTTCTTCATCTATCCGGAACAGGGTATTGCTACCGTGAATGAAATCGCCTTCCCGGCGAACACTCCGGTTCAGTTCAAAGTGACGTCTAACTCCGTGATGAACTCCTTCTTTATTCCGCGTCTGGGCAGCCAGATTTACGCGATGGCCGGCATGCAGACTAATTTGCATCTGATCGCGAATGAAGCAGGCACCTACGATGGTATCTCCGCCAGCTATAGTGGCCCGGGCTTCTCAGGTATGAAGTTCAAAGCTATCGCTACGCCGGACCGTGCCGCTTTCGACCAGTGGGTTGAAAAAGCGAAGCAGTCTACCAACACCATGTCTGACATGGCGGCATTCGATAAAGTGGCAACACCTAGCGAATACAACAAGGTGGAGTACTTCTCTAACGTGAAACCAGATTTGTTCAAAGACGTTATTGGCAAATTTATGGACCACGGCAAGAGCATGAACGTGACCCAACCAGAAGGTGAGCACGGCTCGCACGAAGGTATGGAAGGCATGGACATGAGCCACGCGGAAACCTCTCACTAAGGGGCCGAGGAAGAAAATGTTCGGAAAATTGACACTGGATGCGGTGCCGTACCATGAGCCTATTATCGTGGTTACGATCGCTGCAATTATCATTGGCGGCGCGGCCTTACTGGCCTTAATCACTTACTTTGGTAAGTGGAGCTACCTGTGGAATGAGTGGCTGACCTCGGTTGACCACAAAAAACTCGGCATCATGTACTGCATCGTCGGTATCGTCATGTTAATTCGTGGCTTTGCCGATGCGATCATGATGCGTAGCCAGCAGGTGCTTGCCTCTGCGGGTGAAGCGGGCTTCTTGCCACCGCACCACTACGACCAGATCTTTACCGCGCATGGCGTGATTATGATCTTCTTCGTGGCGATGCCGCTGGTTATCGGTCTGATGAACGTTGTCGTTCCGCTGCAGATTGGCGCACGTGACGTTGCGTATCCGTTCCTGAACAACCTGAGCTTCTGGTTCACGGTTGTCGGTGTAATCCTGGTTAACTTGTCTCTGGGCGTGGGTGAATTCGCGCAGACGGGTTGGCTGGCTTATCCGCCGCTTTCGGGAATTGAATACAGTCCTGGCGTTGGCGTCGATTACTGGATATGGGCGATTCAGCTCTCCGGTATCGGTACGACCCTGACCGGTATTAACTTCTTTGTGACCATTATCAAGATGCGTGCCCCTGGCATGACGATGTTCAAGATGCCGGTATTTACCTGGGCATCTCTGTGCGCCAACATCCTGATTATTGCGTCATTCCCAATCTTGACTGTCACCGTCGCGTTGCTCACCCTGGATCGCTATCTGGGCACCCATTTCTTCACCAATGATATGGGCGGCAACATGATGATGTACATCAACCTGATTTGGGCATGGGGTCACCCTGAAGTGTACATCCTGGTTCTGCCGGTCTTCGGTGTGTTCTCCGAAATCGCCGCGACCTTCTCGCGTAAGCGCCTGTTTGGTTACACCTCGCTGGTGTGGGCAACCGTGTGTATTACCGTTCTGTCGTTCATCGTTTGGCTGCACCACTTCTTCACTATGGGTGCCGGCGCGAACGTAAACGCCTTCTTCGGTATTACCACGATGATTATCGCCATCCCGACAGGGGTGAAGATCTTCAACTGGCTGTTCACCATGTATCAGGGCCGTATCGTGTTCCACTCAGCAATGCTGTGGACCATTGGCTTCATCGTCACCTTCTCTGTAGGTGGGATGACCGGCGTACTGCTGGCGGTGCCAGGTGCTGACTTCGTTCTGCACAACAGTCTGTTCCTGATTGCGCACTTCCATAACGTGATCATCGGCGGCGTCGTCTTCGGCTGCTTCGCAGGTGTAACGTACTGGTGGCCTAAAGCGTTTGGCTACACGCTGAACGAAACCTGGGGCAAACGCGCATTCTGGCTCTGGATTATCGGCTTCTTCGTCGCATTTATGCCGCTGTACGTGCTGGGCTTCATGGGCATGACCCGTCGCCTGAGCCAGCAGATTGATCCGCAGTTCCACCCAATGCTGGTAATCGCAGCCTGTGGTGCGGTGCTGATTGCTTGCGGTATCGCGTGTCAGCTGATTCAGTTCTACGTTTCTATTCGCGATCGCGAGCAGAACCGTGACCTGACCGGTGACCCGTGGGGTGGTCGTACGCTGGAGTGGGCAACGTCTTCTCCGCCTCCGTTCTATAACTTTGCCATTGTGCCGCAGATTCACGAGCGTGACGCATTCTGGGAAATGAAAGAAAAAGGCGAAGCGTACAAGCAACCTGAGCATTACGAAGAGATCCACATGCCGAAAAACAGCGGTGCAGGCATTGTTATTGCTGCCTTCGCAACGGTATTTGGCTTCGCCATGATCTGGCACATCTGGTGGCTGGCGATCGTTGGCTTTGCTGGCGTGATCATCAGCTGGATTGTGAAGAGCTTTGACGAGGACGTGGACTACTACGTACCAGTCCGTGAAGTTGAAAAACTGGAAAACCAGCATTTCGACGAGATTTCTAAAGCGGGGCTGAAAAATGGCAACTGATACTTTGGCGCACTCAACTGCCCATGCGCATGAACACGCGCACCACGATACAGGACCGATGAAAGTCTTCGGTTTCTGGATCTACCTGATGAGCGACTGCATTCTGTTCTGCTGTCTGTTCGCAACCTATGCCGTTCTGGTGAACGGCACGGCTGGCGGCCCGACCGGTAAAGACATTTTCGAACTGCCGTTCGTTCTGGTTGAAACAGGTCTGCTGCTGTTCAGCTCCATCACCTACGGCATGGCGGCTATCGCCATGTACAAAAACAACAAGAGCCAGGTTATCTCCTGGCTGGCGTTGACCTGGCTGTTTGGTGCTGGATTTATCGGGATGGAAATCTATGAATTCCATCACCTGATTGCTGAAGGCTTTGGCCCGGATCGCAGTGGTTTCCTGTCAGCGTTCTTCGCATTGGTAGGGACTCACGGTCTGCACGTGACATCTGGTTTGATCTGGATGGCGGTGCTGATGTTCCAGGTTTATCGTCGTGGCCTGACCAATACTAACCGCACGCGTATCATGTGCCTGAGCTTGTTCTGGCACTTCCTGGACGTTGTGTGGATCTGTGTGTTCTCGGTTGTCTATCTGATGGGGGCGATGTAATGAGTCATTCAAACGATCATGGCGCTTCCCACGGTAGCGTCAAAACCTACATGACAGGTTTTATCCTGTCGATCATCCTGACGATCATTCCGTTCTGGATGGTGATGAACGGTTCTGCTTCTAAGCCGGTACTCCTGGGCGTTGTCCTGGTTACCGCCGTGATTCAGATTCTGGTGCATCTGGTTTGCTTCCTGCACATGAACACCAAATCCGATGAAGGCTGGAACATGACGGCCTTTGTCTTTACCGTGATTATCATCGCTATCCTGGTAGTCGGTTCCATCTGGATTATGTGGAACCTCAACTACAACATGATGGTTCACTAAGAGCGGCGAGTATGTTTAAGCAATACCTGCAAGTCACAAAACCAGGCATCATCTTTGGTAACCTCATCTCCGTGATCGGAGGGTTCCTGCTGGCCTCCAAGGGCAGCATCGATTACACCCTCTTTGCATCGACGCTGGTGGGGGTATCACTGGTGGTTGCGTCCGGTTGTGTATTTAACAACTACATCGACATGGATATCGACAGGAAGATGGAAAGGACCAAAAATCGGGTGCTCGTCAAAGGCCTGATGTCCCCTACCGTCTCGCTGGTGTACGCCACCTTGCTGGGTATTGCTGGCTTTATGCTGCTGTGGTTTGGCGCTAATCCTCTGGCCTGCTGGCTGGGGGTGATGGGTTTCGTGGTGTATGTGGGCGTCTACAGCCTTTATATGAAACGTCACTCCGTCTATGGCACGCTGATTGGTTCTCTCTCCGGCGCTGCGCCGCCGGTGATTGGCTACTGCGCCGTCACGAATGAGTTCGACAGTGGTGCGCTCATCCTGCTGGCTATCTTTAGCCTGTGGCAGATGCCGCACTCTTACGCCATTGCGATTTTCCGTTTTAAGGATTATCAGGCGGCGAACATCCCGGTTCTGCCGGTCGTGAAAGGCATCTCTGTCGCCAAGAACCACATCACGCTGTACATCATCGCTTTCGCCGTGGCGACGCTGATGCTCTCTCTGGGTGGCTACGCTGGATACAAATATCTGGTCGTGGCGGCTGCGGTGAGCGTGTGGTGGCTCGGTATGGCGCTGCGCGGTTACAAAGTGGAAGACGATAAAGTCTGGGCTCGCAAACTGTTTGTGTTCTCAATTGTCGCGATCACCTCGTTATCCGTGATGATGTCCGTAGACTTTATGGTGCCGGATTCACATAGCTTGCTGACTTACGTCTGGTAAGACATCGGTCAGGTCAAAAAAGGGTGCTTCGGCACCCTTTTTCATTCATCGAATCCATTAATTATGTATGCATTCCCTAAATGCGCGCAGCCAACGCGCCTGCTGCTTGAAGTATGACGGGGGTAATATTTGTTAAATAACCCTTTGTTGTCCCCGCCCCTTCCCCACACTACACTAGTGCCTGCTTTTGAACTGAGGTGGTAATGAACGATTATAAAATGACGCCAGGCGAATTGCGTGCGACCTGGGGCTTAGGGACTGTTTTCTCGCTGCGTATGCTTGGCATGTTTATGGTCCTGCCGGTTCTGACCACTTACGGAATGGCACTTCAGGGGGCCAGCGAAGCGTTGATTGGTCTGGCGATCGGCATTTACGGTCTCGCACAAGCTATTTTCCAGATTCCTTTCGGGCTGCTTTCCGATCGCGTGGGTCGTAAACCGCTGATCGTGGGCGGGCTGATTATCTTTGTTATCGGCAGCATCATTGCCGCGCTGTCGCACTCCATTTGGGGCATCATTCTTGGGCGTGCGTTGCAAGGCTCTGGAGCCATTGCCGCCGCCGTCATGGCGCTGCTTTCCGATTTAACGCGTGAGCAGAACCGTACCAAAGCGATGGCTTTTATTGGCGTCAGTTTTGGCGTGACCTTTGCCATCGCAATGGTGCTTGGCCCTATCATTACCCATAAACTGGGGCTGAACGCGCTGTTCTGGATGATTGCCGTTTTAGCCACTATCGGGATTGCGCTAACAATTTGGGTAGTGCCGGACAGCAAAAATCATGTTCTGAACCGTGAATCAGGCATGGTGAAAGGCTGCTTTAGTAAAGTGCTTGTTGAGCCGCGTCTGCTCAAACTCAACTTTGGCATTATGTGTCTGCATATCCTGCTGATGTCGACGTTCGTGGCCCTGCCCGGGCAGTTGGCGGCAGCAGGATTTCCCGCTGCTGAACACTGGAAAGTTTATCTGGTGACGATGCTCATCTCTTTCGTCTCCGTCGTGCCTTTCATTATTTACGCCGAAGTGAAACGTCGCATGAAGCGCGTGTTCCTGACGTGTGTCGCGCTGCTCCTGATTGCCGAAATCGTGCTGTGGGGATCCGGTCCGCACTTCTGGGAACTGGTCATCGGCGTGCAGATTTTCTTCCTCGCCTTTAATCTCATGGAAGCCCTGTTGCCCTCGCTTATCAGTAAAGAGTCCCCCGCGGGCTACAAAGGTACGGCGATGGGAATTTACTCCACCAGCCAGTTTCTCGGCGTCGCCATTGGAGGTTCGCTGGGAGGTTGGGTCGATGGCTTCTTTGATTCGCAGACGGTATTTCTTGCCGGTGCGCTGTTAGCAATGACTTGGCTGCTGGTTGCCAGCACCATGAAAGAACCGCGTTACGTCAGCAGCTTGCGAATCGAGATCCCGGAAGGCGTCGATATTAGTGACGCGCTGAAACAGCGCCTGGAGACAAAAGAGGGTATTAGCGAAGTGCTGCTTGTCCAGGAAGAGCGCAGCGCGTATGTCAAAATCGACAGCAAAGTGACAAACCGCTTTGAAGTGGAGCAGGCGATAAAAGCCTAAAAAAATGCCCGGTTTGCCGGGCATTTTCATCTTAATCGCGGAAGTTTTTAAACTGGAACGGTTGCCCCAAATCGCCACCACGCACCAGCGCCATCGCGCCCTGCAGGTCGTCACGGGATTTACCGGTCACACGAATCTCTTCGCCCTGAATTTGCGACTGCACCTTCAGCTTGCTGTCTTTGATGAGTTTAACGATTTTCTTCTGCATCGCGCTCTCAATACCCTGCTTCAGTTTCGCTTCAACGAACCAGGTTTTGCCGCTGTGCACAAACTCTTCAGGTACATCAAGAGACGCGCCCTCAATGCCGCGCTTTAACAGCTTCGCGCGCAAGATGTCGAGTAACTGATTCACCTGGAAATCAGATTCACTCAGCACCTTAATTGTCTTATTTGCGTCGTTCAGCTCAAAAGTCGCTTCAACACCGCGAAAATCAAAACGCGTCTCGAGTTCGCGGCTTGCATTATCCACCGCGTTACGCACTTCCTGGATATCAACTTCTGAAACAATATCGAAAGATGGCATCTTTTCTTCTCCCTTCACTTTTGTTGCGTTGCATAATACCCGCAACGAGACATTTACCCCAAATAATTCGAGTTAAAGGAAGGCCAACGGCCATGCAACTTGAAGTATGTACGGGTTGACTGAATAGAAGCTTAGCCGACAACGCTATACTTAGGCTGTAACACCTGGCGCAGTTGCAGGTGAGGAGGAACAATGAAAATTACTGTGCTCGGATGCGGGGCCCTGGGACAACTTTGGCTTACCGCACTGTGCAAACATGGACATGAGGTGCAAGGTTGGCTACGCGTGCCGCAACCGTATTGCAGTGTAAATCTGATTGGTGAAGACGGGAGTATTTTCAACGAGTCTCTCATCGCTAACGATCCCGATTTTCTGGCACAAAGCGATCTTCTGCTGGTGACGTTAAAAGCGTGGCAGGTGTCGGACGCGGTAAAGGCGCTCAGCGCAACGCTTCCTCACACCACGCCCATTTTGCTCTTACATAACGGTATGGGCACGATTGATGAGCTTAAAAACATTCCTCAGCCACTGCTGATGGCCATTACCACCCACGCGGCGCGGCGCGATGGCAACATCATTGTTCACGTCGCTAGCGGCGTGACGCATATGGGGCCGGCTCGCGAGCAGAATGGCGATTACAGTTATCTGGCGGACGTTCTGCAGAATGTGCTTCCAGATGTGGCCTGGTACAACACAATCCGCCCGCAACTGTGGCGCAAGCTGGCGGTCAGCTGCGTGATTAATCCGCTTACCGCGCTGTGGGATTGTCCAAACGGCGAGCTTAAAAACCATCCTGAAGAGGTTGCAGCGCTTTGCGCTGAGGTCGCCGCCGTGATGGAGCGCGAAGGCATCCATACCTCGGCAGAAGACGTTCGCTATTACGTCGAGCAGGTCATCGGCAGTACGGCTGAGAACATCTCGTCAATGCTGCAGGACGTTCGCGCATTGCGGCACACGGAGATCGACTACATCACAGGTTACCTGCTTAAACGCGCCCGCGCACACGGCATCAGCGTGCCGGAAAATATCCGCCTGTATGACATGGTTAAACGTAAGGAGAGTGAGTATGAGCGCGTCGGCACTGATTTGCCTCGCCCCTGGTAGCGAAGAAACAGAAGCAGTGACCACGATTGATTTACTGGTTCGCGCAGGAATTGCCGTCACAACGGCAAGCGTCGCCAGCGATGGCAATCTGACCATCACCTGCTCGCGCGGCGTAAAGATTTTGGCGGATGCCCCGCTGGTCGAAGTGGCAGACGGTGACTATGACGTGATTGTGCTGCCTGGCGGACTGAAAGGCGCGGAGTGTTTCCGTGACAGCCCGCTGCTGGTTGAAACAGTCAGACAATTTCACCTGTCGGGCCGAATTGTGGCCGCTATTTGCGCTTCGGCCGCAACCGTGCTGGTGCCGCATCAGCTCTTCCCGGTCGGGAATATGACTGGTTTCCCGACGCTCAAAGACCACATTCCGGAAGAGCAGTGGGTGGATAAACGCGTTGTATGGGATCCCCGCGTTAACCTGCTGACCAGCCAGGGTCCTGGCACGTCGATTGATTTTGCGCTCAAGATTATCGACCTGGTAGTTGGGCGTGAAAAAGCGCACGAGGTGGCGTCATCCCTGGTGATCGCTGCGGGAATTTATAATTACTACGGCTCGTGATGAATTTCGCCAGTCAGAAAAACGAAACGGCAACCCTGAGGTTGCCGTTTTTGATCTGCGAGGAATAAAGCCGGTTACGGGCGATACACCTTCACATTGGCAAAGCCCTGCTCGCGCAGATACAGCGCCTGCAAACGACTCATCACGCCGCGCTCACACCACAAAAGATAGGTTTTATCCTGCTGGAGATCGCCGAACCTGGTGCTCAGCTTGTAGAAAGGCAGAGACATCACCTCGACGCCGTCTACTTTCAGCGGGCTGGCATCCTGTTCATCAACAGAGCGAATATCCAGAATCACGTCATTTGCGCTGAAACCGCTGACGGTTTCGACTTCAACCACGTCCTGCGCGGTCTGGGTCGCGATTTCACGGATATCCACGTTAGTGGCTTCGGCGACAACTTTATCGAGAATCGCAAAATCAAAGTTCTGCTCTTCGGCTTCGATTTTCGCCTTCACCGCTTTCACCGTTGGGCTTTTCGAGATCACGCCGCAGTATTCCGGCATGGTACGGGCAAAGTCTTCGGTACCGATTTCACGCGCCATATCAATGATATGTTCTTTGTCGTGAGAAATCAGCGGACGCAGAATCAGCGTATCGGACACGTTGTCGATCAAACGCAGGTTGGTGAGCGTCTGGCTGGAGACCTGGCCCAGCGCTTCGCCGGTCACCAGCGCCTGTACGCCGTAGCGCTCTGCCACCTGAGAGGCCGCACGCACCATCATGCGCTTCAGCACCACGCCCATCTGGCCGTCGTCCACTTTTTCGAGGATTTCGCCGACAACCGGTTCAAAGTTAATTGCGACAAAACGCACGCGATGGGAGCTGCCAAAGCGCTTCCACAGATAATGCGCCACCTGACGCACGCCGATTTCATGCGCAGCGCCGCCGAGGTTAAAGAAGCAGTAGTGCACGCGGCAGCCGCGACGCATCAGCATGTAGCTGGACACGCCGGAGTCAAAACCGCCGGAGATCAGCGACAGCACATCTTCCTGGGTACCGATAGGGTAGCCGCCGATGCCTTCGTAGCGGCCTTTTACCAGCAGCAGGCGATCGTTCTCGATTTCGAGATTGACGGTCACGTCTGGACGCGTCAGTTTTACGCGCGCGGATTCAATATGCTGATTTAAACCGCCGCCAATATAGCGTTCGGCTTCAATAGAGGTGAATTCATGCTTGCCGCGACGCTTGACGCGCACGCAGAACGATTTACCTTCAACTTCAGCGCGGAACTGTTCCAGCGCTTTTTCGAAGATATCGTGAAGCGAGGTGAACGGCACATCTTCGACGTCAAGAATGTGGTGAATCCCCGGAATACGCGTCAGCGCATCGCGGATATCCAGACGTTGGCTTTCGTCTTTGGCGCGCACTTCAATGTGATCCCAATGGCGCACAATCGCGAGCGTTTCTTCATACTCTTTTAATACGTTTCGAATGTTTCCGGTCAGCATTTTAATAAAGCGCAAACGCACAGATTGGCTTTTGATGGTGATTTCCGGGAACAATTTAATGATAAACTTCATGGCGGCAATGTTTCGTTGGCAAGCCCGCAAAGGCTTGTGATGGAAAGAGACAGCAACCCACACCCGTGGTTGCATCCAGGCGCAGGAGTATACCACCATCGCGACGCTCCTGTGCACATTGCGCGTTATTTGATAATTGTCCCGAGTCCGTTACCATGGCGGGGCTTAAAATATGAGAGTCAATATTCACTATGCCGAAGAAAAATGACGCCCCCGCCAGTTTTGAAACTGCGCTGAATGAACTGGAACAGATTGTGAACCGTCTGGAAAGCGGCGATCTCCCGCTGGAAGATGCGCTCAATGAATTCGAACGCGGCGTACAGCTTGCGCGCCAGGGGCAGGTCAAGCTGCAACAGGCGGAACAACGCGTGCAGATCCTGCTTTCCGACAGCGAAGATGCCGCCCCAACGCCTTTCACACCGGACGCTGAGTAAATGGATTTTTCCACAGAGCTTCAGGCGTGTGTTGAGCGTGCCAACGATGCGTTGCGCCGTTTTATTGAGCCACAGCCTTTTCAGAACACTCCTCTGGTTGCCGCCATGCACTATGGCGCACTCTTAGGTGGAAAGCGCTTGCGCCCGTTTTTAGTGTACGCGACGGGAAATATGTTTGGCATCAGCACCAACACCCTGGATGCACCCGCCGCCGCCGTTGAATGTATTCACGCTTATTCGCTCATTCATGATGATTTACCAGCCATGGACGACGACGATCTGCGTCGCGGTCAGCCAACCTGCCACATTAAGT
Organism: Lelliottia sp.; assembly: GCF_045627565.1. Lineage (NCBI taxonomy): Bacteria > Pseudomonadati > Pseudomonadota > Gammaproteobacteria > Enterobacterales > Enterobacteriaceae > Lelliottia > Lelliottia sp. The sequence goes on from NZ_JAZQNX010000005.1 coordinate 326,526, forward strand.
TTGGCGAGGCGAATGCGATTCTGGCGGGCGATGCACTACAAACGCTGGCGTTCTCCATTTTAAGCGATACGCCGATGATCGAAGTGGCCGATCGCGACCGTCTTGCAATGGTGTCTGAGCTGGCAATGGCCAGCGGCGTCGCCGGGATGTGCGGCGGACAAGCGCTGGATCTTGAGGCCGAAGGGCATCAGGTTAATCTGGAACAGCTTGAGCGTATTCATCGCCATAAAACTGGCGCGTTGATTCGCGCAGCCGTTCGTCTGGGTGCGCTGAGCGCCGGTGAACGAGGCCGCAAAGCCTTGCCCATTCTGGATCGTTACGCTGAGAGTATCGGCCTCGCGTTCCAGGTACAGGATGACATTCTGGATGTGGTGGGCGATACTGCAACATTGGGAAAACGTCAGGGAGCGGATCAGCAACTTGGCAAAAGTACCTATCCCGCCCTACTGGGCCTTGAGCAAGCCCAACAAAAAGCCCGGGATCTAATTGATGATGCTCGCCAGTCGCTGAATGCGCTGGCTGCACAGTCACTTGATACCTCGGCACTGGAAGCGCTAGCGGACTACATAATCCAGCGTGATAAATAAACACACTTTCTCGATGAGCCTTTGATGAGTTTTGATATTGCCAAATACCCGACACTGGCGTTGGTTGACTCCACCCAGGAGTTACGTCTGTTGCCGAAAGAGAGCCTGCCAAAGCTGAGTGACGAATTACGTCGCTACTTGCTCGACAGCGTGAGTCGTTCCAGCGGACATTTCGCCTCCGGACTTGGCACGGTGGAGCTGACCGTGGCGCTTCACTACGTCTATAACACCCCGTTCGATCAGTTGATCTGGGACGTCGGGCATCAGGCTTATCCCCACAAAATTTTGACCGGACGTCGCGATAAAATCGGCACAATTCGCCAGAAAGGCGGCCTGCATCCGTTCCCGTGGCGCGGTGAGAGCGAATTCGACGTGTTAAGCGTGGGACACTCCTCAACCTCTATTTCTGCGGGCATCGGCATCGCCGTTGCCGCGGAGAAAGAGAATAAACAGCGCCGCACCGTATGCGTGATTGGCGATGGCGCGATCACCGCGGGCATGGCGTTTGAAGCGATGAACCATGCCGGTGACATCAAGCCGGATATGCTGGTGATTCTCAACGACAACGAAATGTCGATCTCCGAGAACGTTGGTGCGCTGAACAATCACCTGGCACAACTGTTGTCCGGCAAGCTTTACTCCACCCTGCGCGAAGGCGGCAAAAAAGTCTTCTCCGGCGTACCGCCGATCAAAGAACTGCTCAAACGCACTGAAGAACACATTAAAGGCATGGTGGTGCCGGGCACGCTGTTTGAAGAGCTGGGCTTTAACTATATCGGCCCGGTTGACGGGCACGATGTGCTTGGCCTGGTCACGACGCTCAAAAACATGCGCGACCTGAAAGGTCCGCAGTTCCTGCACATCATGACGAAAAAAGGGCGTGGCTACGAACCAGCGGAAAAAGATCCGATCACTTTCCACGCCGTGCCAAAATTCGATCCCACCAGCGGCTGTCTGCCGAAAAGCAGCGGCGGTATGCCGAGCTATTCTAAAATCTTTGGCGACTGGCTGTGTGAAACGGCGGCCAAAGACAACAAGCTGATGGCCGTAACGCCCGCCATGCGCGAAGGCTCCGGCATGGTGGAATTTTCCAAAAAATACCCGGATCAGTATTTTGACGTCGCGATTGCTGAACAGCACGCGGTGACATTCGCCGCAGGTCTGGCGATTGGTGGCTATAAACCGATTGTGGCGATCTATTCGACCTTCCTGCAGCGCGCGTACGATCAGGTGATCCATGATGTCGCGATCCAGAAACTGCCGGTATTGTTTGCTATCGATCGCGCCGGTATTGTCGGTGCCGACGGCCAGACACACCAGGGCGCGTTTGATCTCTCCTTCCTGCGCTGTGTGCCCGATATGGTGGTCATGACGCCGAGCGACGAGAACGAATGCCGTCAGATGCTGTTCACCGGCTATCACTATCAGGATGGCCCAAGCGCAGTACGTTATCCGCGCGGCAACGCCGTGGGTGTCGAGCTGGAACCGCTGACCAAAATGCCGATTGGCAAAGGTATCGTGAAACGTCACGGTGAAAAGCTGGCGATTCTGAATTTCGGGACGCTAATGCCAGAAGCGGCAAAAGTCGCCGAGTCGATGAACGCGACGCTCGTGGATATGCGCTTCGTCAAACCGCTCGACGAAACGTTGATTCTGGAAATGGCCACCCGCCATGAAGTGCTGATTACGCTCGAGGAAAACGCCATTATGGGCGGCGCGGGCAGCGGCGTGAACGAAGTGCTGATGGCGAATCGCAAGCCGGTTCCGGTACTCAATCTCGGTCTGCCCGATCGCTTTATTCCGCAGGGCACGCAGGACGAAGCCCGCGCGGAGATTGGTCTTGATGCCGCGGGAATTGAAGCAAAAATCCGCACCTGGCTCGCCTAATCCCTCCCCTTTCCGCTCCTGCTATGCTTAAAGGTAATTTTTTAAGTGAACAGCAGGAGTGGAACCATGCAATACAATACATTAGGAAAAACAGACCTTAAGGTTTCCCGTCTTTGTCTGGGATGTATGACATTTGGCGAGCCTGACCGGGGGAATCACGCCTGGACGCTGCCGGAAGAGAGTAGCCGTCTCATCATCAAACGCGCCCTCGAGGGCGGGATTAACTTTTTTGATACGGCGAACAGCTATTCTGACGGGAGCAGCGAGGAGATCGTGGGCCGTGCGCTGCGGGATTTCGCCCGCCGCGAAGATGTGGTGGTAGCCACCAAGGTTTACTATCCATCAGGTGAATTACGCGAAGGTCTTTCGCGTGCGCAGATCCTCCAGTCCATTGACGACAGCCTGAGACGCCTGAACATGGATCATGTCGATCTCCTGCAAATCCACCGCTGGGATTACAACACGCCAATTGAAGAAACCCTTGAAGCGCTGAATGACGTGGTGAAAGCCGGTAAGGCGCGTTATATCGGCGCGTCATCTATGCATGCCTCCCAGTTTGCCGAAGCGCTCAATCTTCAGGCGCAGCATGGCTGGGCACGATTTGTCACCATGCAGGATCACTACAATCTTATCTATCGCGAAGAAGAACGTGAAATGCTACCGCTGTGCTATCAGGAAGGCGTGGCGGTTATCCCGTGGAGCCCGCTGGCGCGCGGACGTCTAACCCGCCCGTGGGGCGAAACGACCGCCCGTTCTGTTTCCGATGAGGTCGGTAAAAAACTGTACAACGATACTGAAACCAGCGATGCCCAGATCGCTGAGCGTCTGGCTGCCATTGCGGAAGATACGGGCGCAACGCGTGCCCAGGTCGCGCTGGCGTGGCTGCTCAGCAAACGCGGCGTCGCCGCGCCAATTATCGGCACATCGCGAGAAGAACAGCTAGATGAGTTACTGAATGCGGTGGATTTAACGCTGACACCTGAGCAAATCGCTGAACTCGAAACGCCGTATCAGCCACATCCGGTGGTGGGATTTAAATAACCGTCGTGCATGTTGCTCCCCTCTCCAAAGAGAGAGGGGATTGATTGGCCGCAATGTATTACGCGAAGTGATCGTAACCTTTCCAGTCGAGCGTAACGGGCGCACCGTTGCGGGCAAACTGCAGCCCTTCACTCTCCGGAAGAATTTGTCCAATACAGGTAAACGGCGCGCCAAGATTATTCAGCGCGACATCCAGCGTGCCACGATTGAGTTCCGGCACGGTGAAGCACAGCTCATAATCTTCGCCACCGGAAAGCGCCCAGCGCAGTGCCTGCTCAGGTTCAACGTGTCGGCGAAGCTGTTCTGACAGTGGGAACGCATCCAGATCCACACGCGCGCCCACGCCGCTGGCTTTCAGGATATGGCCTAAATCAGAGATCAAACCATCGGAGAGATCGATGGCCGAGTTGGCGCGATCGCGCAGTGCCTGACCGTGTAAAATACGCGGCGTTGGGCGCAAATGACGCTTCACCAGATACGCCGCGTCAGCCGCGTCGCTCACCGTTAAACGGTCCTGCAAAATGGCCAGCCCCGCCGCACTGTCGCCCGGCGTACCGGTGACATAAATCCAGTCTCCGGGTTTCGCTCCCGAGCGTTTCAGCGCACGGCCAACGGGCACATAGCCGTGGATCGCCAGCGTCATCGACAGTGGACCGGCCGTCGTATCACCGCCAATCAGCTGCATATCGTAATAATTGAGCTGGTCAAACAGCGCGTCGCTAAACGCTTCGAGCCAGGCTTCATCCACGTTGGGTAACGTCAGAGCCAGCGTTAACCACGCCGGATCGGCCCCCATCGCTGCCAGATCGCTCACGTTGACCGCCAGCGCTTTGTAGGCCAGATCGGCTGGATTGATATCCGCGAGAAAGTGGCGCCCACACACTAAGGTGTCGGTGCTGATCGCAAGCGTCTGTTTTTCAGGAATATTAAGCAGTGCGCAGTCATCGCCGATACCGGTTTCAACATCAAGACGAGAGGTTCGGACACGGTCAAAATAACGGGCAATCAGGGAGAATTCGCCGCAAGCCATACGTTATGCCTCAGCAAAGAAAAGAAAAACCGGAGCCCACGCAGCCCAACGGCAACGCAGACCTCCGGCTTACGGATCACTTTTTACGGGGACGGATCGCAGGTGCGGCTTTATCCAGCACGCCGTTCACAAACTTGTGGCTGTCTTCAGCGCCGAAGGTTTTCGCCAGTTCGATCGCTTCGTTGATCGCCACTTTATAGGGCACATCATCACGTTTAGCCAGCTCGAACAGCGCAATGCGCAGCACCGCTTTCTCAACCTGGCCCAGCTCTTCGAGCAGACGGGACAGGTACGGCTTCATCAGACCATCGAGATACGCGCTATTAGTCGCCACTCCCGACAGCAGTTCACGGAAGTACAGGACATCAACGTCTTTGACGTCTTGTTCCGCCAGGAACTGGTATTCGACATCAGCGATGTCGTTCTGGGACAACTGCCAGGAGTAGAGTGCCTGGACAGCACACTCACGGGCGCGGCGACGAGCAGCAGGTTTCACGGATTTCCCCTTACAAAAATCAGGCCTTAATGGCTTTCAATACGTTGATCATTTCAAGCGCAGTCAGTGCAGCTTCTGAACCTTTATTGCCAGCTTTGGTGCCGGCACGTTCAATGGCTTGTTCAATACTTTCAGTGGTCAGCACGCCGAAAGCGACAGGAATTTCAGCTTCCTGTGCAACGTGCGCCAGACCATTACTTGCACCACCCGCAACGTATTCGAAGTGAGCAGTGCCGCCGCGAATAACCGTACCCAGTGCAACCACCGCGTCGTATTTACCGGTTTTCGCCAAAGCGCCCGCTGCCAACGGCAGTTCGTAAGCACCTGGAACCCAAACAACGGTAATGTTTTCGTCTTTCACCTGGCCAATACGTTTCAGTGCGTCAATCGCACCGTCCAGCAGGCTGTCGTTGATGAAGTTGTTGAAACGCGCAATGGTGATGGCGACGCGAGCGTCCGGGGTAGCAACAGCAGCTTCAATAATGTTCATACTCTTCCTTTACGGGTTCATTTGGCCCCGCAGGGGGGCGGATTTTATCATAATACTTCGCGTACTGCTTCCCTATTTCGGAAGGCATTACAAAGGTGTTAAATGCAGACAAACATCCGGACCGACCGGGCGAATGTCACTGAATTTGAGTTGCGGCGAATCAGCCAGTTTTTCGAGGCCAGGCAGAGCAAACAAGCCACGCGCCTCGTGACCTAACAATTTAGGCGCAACGTAGACGATCAGTTCATCCACCAGCCCGGCCTGCAATAGTGCGCCCGCAAGCGTCGGACCCGCCTCAACCCAGATACTGTTAACCTGCTGTTTGCCGAGCAACATCATCAGGACGACTAAATCGAGATGGCCTTTGTGTTCCGGCACCATAATGCTGCGCACATGTTCTGGCCACTGGCGATCGTCTTCTTTTGTGCGCGCGAAAAGCGTTTCACCGGGTTGCTGCACGATACGATGCGCAGGGGTGACGCGGTTCTGGCTATCAAGCACAATTCGCAGCGGCTGACGCAAATTCTCTTGCGGATAAAGCGCCTGCGTATCCTGATTCAGTTCGTCCCAGCGCACGGTCATGGCAGGATCATCGGCCAAAACCGTTTCGCTGCTGGTGAGAATAGCATGGCTTTGCGCACGCAGACGTTGCACATCGCGCCTTGATTGCGGTGAGGTGATCCACTGGCTTTCACCGTTTGCCATCGCCGTTCGGCCATCAAGCGAAGCACCGAGCTTCAACTGAATATAGGGGAAACCGGTACGCATGCGTTTGAGGAAGCCCTTATTCAGCGCTTCGGTATCAGCCATCATCAAGCCATGGCTGACGTCGATCCCTTCCTGCTGCAGGCGATACAGGCCGCGTCCGGCAACCTGAGGATTGGGATCTTGCATCGCAGCGACAACGCGCGCCACGCCTGCATCAATCAGCGCCTCGCAGCATGGCGGCGTTCGTCCATGATGGCTACAGGGTTCAAGCGTGACATAGGCCGTGGCACCCCGCGCCTTTTCGCCCGCCATACGCAAAGCGTGGACTTCGGCATGAGGTTCACCGGCGCGATAGTGGAATCCTTCGCCGACAATTACGCCGTCTTTGACGATAACGCAGCCAACGTTAGGATTGGGATGGGTTGTGAACCGTCCACGCTGCGCCAGCTTCAGCGCGCGCGCCATGTAAATCTCATCCTGCATGCGCTTAATCCTGTAGACGGGCGATCTCTTCGCCAAATTCTTTGATATCTTCGAAGCTGCGATAGACAGACGCGAAGCGGATGTAGGCCACTTTATCGAGCTTTTTCAATTGCTCCATGACCAGATTACCGATCATTTTGCTCGGCACCTCGCGTTCGCCGGTCCCACGCAAATACGATTTGATGTGATTCAACGCCATTTCAACGTCATCTGCGCTGACTGGCCGTTTTTCCAGTGCTTTCAACATCCCTTTGCGCAGTTTTTCTTCGTTAAACGGCTCGCGCACGTCATTACTTTTCACGACGCGCGGCATCACCAGCTCCGCCACTTCAAAAGTCGTAAAACGTTCGTTGCAGACCAGGCACTGCCGACGACGGCGTACAGAGGAGCCTTCCCCTACGAGACGAGAGTCGATTACTTTGGTATCCACGGCGGAACAGAATGGGCAATGCATACGGTGTCCTGACTATCTGGTTAACTGAACTCTATTTTAACCCGAACTGGGCTGACAACAAAGGAAGAGCGCTTTTTGAGATAAAGGATCTATACCAGACGGCATCTTACTGACTACCATTACGATAATCCGTTATTTTTATGGAAATAAACGCAATGACAAGACGTTACCTAAGAATACTTGCGCTGGGAAGTCTCTTCACGCTAAGCGCCTGCGCACAGCAAAGCGAAGTCCGTCAAATGAAGCAAAGCGTCAGTACGCTTAACAGCGCAATGACGAAACTGAACCAGGAAACGGTAAAGATCACCCAGCAAAATGCGCTGAATGCCAAATCCAGCAGCGGTGTTTATCTGTTACCCGGTGCTAACACGCCAGCGCGTCTGCAAAGCCAGGTCGGTACGCTGAAAATGTCTCTGGTAAATATTGCGCCAAATGCGGAGGGGACAAGCGCTACCTTGCGTATTCAGGGCGAATCTAACGATCCGCTGCCTGCGTTTAGCGGCACCGTAGAATGGGGGCAAATTCAGGGAACCACCGAAAGCTTCCAGGAAGTGAACGTGAAAAACCAGCTCATTAACGCCCCAGCAAGCGTGCTGGCGCCGAGCGACGTGGATATCCCGCTGCAATTGAGCGGCATTACGCCCGATCAATTAGGTTTCATCCGCATCCATGATATCCAGCCTGTCGTTCAGTAATCCTTTTTAGCGAAACGCGTGTCACGCGTTTCGCTCCCCTTCCTTCCCTTCCGCAAAGATTGGCAACTTATCGGTTTGCCATTACAATCCCCGCCGTTTAAAGTACGCAAACGTGAACGCAATCGATTACGTGAATGAGAGATATGTGAAACAACACATATTTTTGTGAGCAAGGATTCCTATAATAGGCTCCGCAGAAACACGAAATATTTTGAAACGCAAATCGCGCATTTTTCACTCCCGGAAGGGAATTTCAATCAGTGGCATGATTATGAAAAAAACATTATTAGCAGCCGGTGCAGCGCTGGCACTTTCCTCTTCTTTCGCTGTTAACGCAGCAGAGAACGCAAAACCTGAGTATGTTTCCGACTGGTGGCATCAGAGCGTTAACGTAGTGGGTAGCTACCACACCCGTTTTGGGCCGCAAATCCGTAACGATACCTATCTGGAATATGAAGCTTTCGCTAAGAAAGACTGGTTTGATTTCTATGGTTACATGGATGCGCCAGTATTCTTCGGTGGTAACACCGAAGCGAAAGGTATCTGGAACCATGGTTCTCCACTGTTCATGGAAATCGAACCGCGCTTCTCTATCGACAAGCTGACAGGCGCAGATCTGAGCTTCGGTCCATTTAAAGAGTGGTATATCGCGAACAACTATATTTACGATATGGGTCGCAACGCTTCCGGTCGCCAGAGCACCTGGTACATGGGTCTGGGTACTGACATCGACACCGGTCTGCCGATGAGCCTGTCAATGAACGTATATGCGAAATACCAGTGGCAGAACTACGGCGCAGCAAACGAGAACGAGTGGGATGGCTACCGTTTCAAAGTGAAATACTTTGTGCCTATCACCCAGCTGTGGGGCGGTAACCTGAGCTACATCGGTTTCACCAACTTCGATTGGGGTTCCGATCTGGGCGACAACGACTTCCGCGATCTGAACGGTAAAAAAGCACGTACTAACGACTCTATCGCATCCAGCCACATTCTGGCCCTGAACTACGATCACTGGCATTACTCAGTGGTTGCGCGTTACTGGCACAACGGCGGCCAGTGGAACGACGATGCGAGCCTGAACTTCGGTAACGGTGATTTCAGCGTCCGTTCTACCGGTTGGGGTGGTTACCTGGTTGTAGGTTACAACTTCTAATCCCGGTAGCGCTTGAGTGCGCTTCGCTTAATCGGCCTCGCGCCTCGAAGATAAAAAAGCCAGCTATGCTGGCTTTTTTATTTGTCGAATCCAACTCCACCATTATGATTGAGTGAAGGAGATCGGCTAACAGTCTGAATACCGTACATAAAAAATCCCGGCCTTACGACCGGGATTTCATTGTCAGAATGCTGTTGCCGTTACGGCAGGATAGACGGCTGATCCGCCCCTTCCTTCTCAACTTTCTGCTGGATCAGGTGCTCACGCTTCATACCCAGTTTCAACGCCAGCGCGGACGCGACGTAGATTGAGGACGCCGTACCGATGGAAACACCGATCAGCATGGTCAGCGAGAAGCCTTCCAGAATCGGGCCACCGAAGAGGAACAGCATCAGGATAACCATCAAGGTCGTGCCGGATGTGATCAACGTACGATGCAGCGTTTGAGTCAGTGAAACGTTAAAGATTTCATACGGCGTACCGCGACGGATCTTACGGAAGTTCTCACGAATACGGTCCGATACCACGATACTGTCGTTCAGTGAGTAACCGATAACCGACATCAGAGATGCCACAATCGTCAGGTCGACCTCAATATGGAACAGCGACAGCACGCCCATGGTAATGACCACGTCGTGCGCCAGTGAGATAACCACACCCGCAGCAAGACGCCACTCGAAGCGAAAACCGACGTACACCAGAATGGAAATCAGCGCCACCAGCAGAGCCATGGCACCGTTTTGCGCCAGATCCGCACCGACGCTCGGGCCGACGAATTCGATACGCTTAACGGTCGCATCCTGGCTGGTCGCTTCGTTAATCACGTTAACGACCTTGCTTCCCAGTTCCTGGCTGCCGTTGGCATCGTGAACCGGAGGCATACGCACCATGATGTCGCGGCTGCTACCGAAGTTCTGCAACTGCGGCTCTTCAAAGCCCGCCTTCTGCAGCGCTTCGCGCATTTGATCCATATCAGCCGGTTTTTCCAGCGTGATTTCAATCACCGTACCACCGGTGAAATCAAGACCCCAGTTAAAACCGCGGACGCCAATGATGGCAATCGAGACAATCAGCAGAAAACCTGAAATGCCGAAAGCCCAGTAGTCCCAGCGCATAAAGTCCCAGACTTTACGGCCGTGGTTCAATTGTTCAACAGTATATTCCTGTGCCACAACGCACTCCTCAGATAGACAGCTTTTTGACGCGCTTGCCGCCATACAGCAGGTTCACGATGGCACGGGTGCCGACAATAGCGGTAAACATTGACGTTGCCACACCGATACCGGTTGTAATAGCAAAGCCTTTGATTGCGCCAGTCCCCACTGCATACAGGATAAGAACCTTAATCAGTGTTGTTACGTTTGCATCGAAGATGGAGCTGAAAGCGCCTTTATAGCCTTCGTCGATCGCTTGTTGTACGGAGCGACCGTTGCTCAACTCTTCTTTGATACGTTCGTTTATCAGTACGTTGGCGTCGACCGCCACCGCAAGGGTGAGAACGATACCTGCAATACCCGGCATGGTCAGCGTCGCCCCTGGCAGCAGGGACATAATGCCGATGATCAATACCAGGTTTGCGATCAGCGCGGTGGTCGCAATCAGGCCAAACTTCTTATAGAAGAACAGCATGAAGAGAATCGAAACCGCCAGACCTGCCAGACACGCTTCCAGGCCCTGAGTGATGTTCTGCATCCCCAGCGTTGGACCAATGGTACGTTCTTCAACGATCTGAATAGGCGCAATCAGCGCACCGGCACGCAGCAGCAGAGAGAGCTGACGCGCTTCGTTCGGGTTACTGATGCCGGTAATACGGAAGCTGTTACCCAGGCGAGACTGGATATTGGCGACGTTAATCACCTCTTCCTCTTTCACCAGGATTGCACGACCGTTAGCATCTTTCTTACCGCTGTCTTTGTACTCCACGAATAAGGTCGCCATCGGTTTACCGATGTTATCCTTGGTGAAGTTCGACATGATGTTACCACCCGCGCTATCAAGCGAGATGTTAACCTGCGGCTGGTTGTATTCGTCCTGATTAGACGTGGAGTCAGTAATGTGGTCACCGGTGAGAATCACACGCTTGTACAGCACAACAGGCTGGCCTTCACGCGTTTCTTTCACTTCGGAATCACCAGGCACACGACCAGACGCCGCGGCAGATTGGTCCACATTGGTATTCACCAGACGGAATTCCAGTGTCGCTGTCGCACCCAAAATTTCTTTAGCGCGCGCAGTGTCCTGGATACCCGGCAGTTCTACCACGATACGGTCTGAACCCTGGCGCTGTACCAGCGGCTCCGCAACACCAAGCTGGTTTACACGGTTACGCAGGATATTGATGTTCTGCTGTACCGCATATTCACGCGCTTCGCTCAGACGGGCATCGGTCATCACGGCACGCAGCTGGTTGCTACCCTGACGTGAAATCACCAGATCGCGGTGACGTGTAGAGAGATAATCCACCGCCTGATCGCGAGCGGCAGCATCACGGAACGTGATGCTCATTCCGTAGTTATCTTCCTTACGCACGGTGGTGTAAGGAATGCCTTTTTCGCGCAGATCGCTGCGCAGGCCGTCCATATTCTGTTCCTGCAGTTTACCAAGCGCGGTATCCATATCCACTTCCATCAGGAAGTGAACGCCACCACGCAGATCAAGACCGAGTTTCATCGGCTCTGCATTGATAGAGGCTAACCAACGCGGGGTTGCAGGAGCAAGGTTCAACGCCACGACATATTTATCACCCAGCACGCTCACCAGCGCTTCACGGGCGCGGAGCTGCGTGTCGGTGGTGTCGAAGCGAGCAAGAATAGCGCCCTCTTCCAGTGCCACAGACTTAGCGGTAATTTTTTCTTGTTGTAAAGTGTTCTGGACCTGGATCAGCGTTTGCTCACTGGCGGCGACACCGCGCGCGCCAGTGATTTGAACAGCCGGATCCTCACCATACAGGTTGGGAAGCGCGTACAGCAGGCCGACGATAATCACGACGACCAGCATGATGTACTTCCACAAAGGATAACGGTTTAACACGGCAGTTCCCTTTGGGAGAAGTTAGATTACAGCGCTTTCATAGTGCCTTTAGGCAGTACGGCAGCGACAAAGTCACGTTTGATAACCACTTCAGTGGTGTCGTTCAGCGCAATAGAGATATAGCCAGTTTCAGCTACTTTCGTTACGCGACCGACCAGACCGCCGTTGGTCAGAACTTCATCACCTTTCGCGATGGAGCTCATCAGGTTTTTGTGTTCTTTGGTACGTTTCTGCTGTGGACGCAAGATCATGAAATAGAAAATCAGACCAAACACCGCCAGCATCAGAATCAGAGACATCGGGCTGCCCTGCGACGGAGCGCCTGTTGCTGCTACCGCATCAGAAATAAAAAAGCTCATTCAAATTCCCTCATTTATAAAATTAGTCAACGTTCAAAGGTGGAACATCACGTCCCTGACGTTGGTAAAAATCAGTTACGAAGCTCTCTAATTTACCCTCTTCGATAGCCTTACGTAAACCAGCCATTAAGCGCTGATAATAACGAAGATTATGAATGGTATTAAGACGCGCCCCTAAAATCTCATTGCAACGATCGAGATGATAAAGATACGCGCGAGAATAGTGACGACAGGTATAGCAATCACACTCGGCGTCAAGCGTACTGGTATCGCTTTTATGCTTCGCATTACGAATTTTCACCACGCCATCGGTCACAAAAAGATGTCCGTTACGCGCGTTACGGGTTGGCATAACGCAATCGAACATATCAATGCCGCGACGTACACCTTCAACCAGATCTTCTGGTTTGCCTACGCCCATCAGGTATCGTGGTTTGTCTTCAGGGATTTGCGGGCAAACATGCTCCAGAATACGGTGCATGTCTTCCTTTGGCTCACCCACAGCCAAACCGCCGACAGCGTAGCCATCAAAACCTATCTCTACCAGACCTTTAACCGAGATATCACGTAAATCTTCGTAAACACTGCCCTGAATAATGCCGAACAGCGCATTTTTGTTTTCAAGGGAGTCAAAACGGTCACGGCTGCGCTGCGCCCAGCGCAGGGACATTTCCATCGAACGCTTCGCGTAATCCCAGTCCGCCGGGTAAGGCGTACATTCGTCGAAGATCATGACGATATCGGAACCGAGATCGTACTGAATCTCCATCGATTTTTCTGGATCGAGGAAAATAGGATCGCCGTTGATCGGATTGCGGAAGTGCACACCCTTTTCAGTGATCTTGCGAATATCACCGAGGCTGAAGACCTGGAAGCCGCCGGAATCAGTTAGGATTGGGCCTTTCCACTGCATAAAATCATGCAAGTCGCCGTGCAGCTTCATCACTTCCTGGCCCGGGCGCAGCCACAGGTGGAAGGTGTTACCGAGGATAATCTGCGCGCCTGTGGCTTCAACTTCTTCCGGCGTCATCCCTTTTACGGTGCCGTAAGTGCCCACAGGCATAAATGCTGGCGTTTCGACCACGCCGCGATCAAACACCAGGCGACCGCGACGAGCGCCTCCGTCGGTGGTATCGAGTTCAAATTTCATTTTTTCTCCGGCGTCAGAAAAACAGTCCAACGCAATTTCTCGTCATATGCCGAGAAGTTTATGTGCCGCGGACTTATTCCCCGACACGCTCATTCAAAGCCTGCGGATTGTACGTGATAAACATCGCGTCCCCGTAGCTAAAAAAGCGATAATTTTGCTCTACCGCAGCCTTGTACGCATTCATTGTATGCTGATAACCCGCAAACGCGGAAACCAGCATAATCAAAGTCGATTCAGGCAGATGGAAATTGGTCACCAGTGCATCAATCACGGTGTATTGATAGCCCGGGTAAATAAAGATTTGCGTGTCGCCAAAGAACGGCTCGATCAGATCTTTTTTGGCCGCCTGGGCCGCACTTTCGAGCGAACGCACCGACGTGGTTCCCACGGCGATCACGCGGTTGCCGCGCGCTTTGGCGGCCAGCACCGCATCAACCACATCCTGCGGCACTTCGGCATATTCGGAGTGCATAATGTGATCTTCAATAGTGTCCACACGCACCGGCTGGAACGTCCCCGCGCCGACATGTAGCGTTACAAAGGCCATTTCGATGCCTTTTTCGCGCAGTCTTTCCAGAAGCGGCTCATCAAAATGCAGCCCCGCCGTTGGCGCGGCTACTGCGCCTGGCTTCTGGCTGTAAACGGTCTGATAAAGCTCACGGTCTGCGTCTTCATCCGGGCGGTCGATGTAAGGCGGCAGCGGCATATGGCCGATAGCGTTCAGAATATCCAGTACGGGACGCTCGTCATTAAACTCCACTTCGAACAACGCATCGTGACGGGCGACCATGGTGGCATTAATGCTTTCGTCATCGCCCAGCAGCAGTTCCGCCCCCGGCTTTGGCGCTTTGGATGCGCGAATATGTGCCAGAATACGTTTGTCATCGAGCATACGCTCGACCAGCACTTCAATCTTGCCACCGCTGGCTTTGCGGCCAAACAGACGCGCCGGGATCACGCGGGTATTGTTAAAGACCAGCAAATCACCGGGGTTGAGCTTGTCGAGTAAATCGGTGAAAGTACCGTGCGTCAGCGCGCCCGTTGGCCCGTCCAGCGACAGCAAGCGGCAACCACTGCGCTCAGGCTGCGGATAGTGGGCAATCAGGGATTCAGGTAATTCAAAGGAGAAATCGGCGACGCGCATGACTTATACTCGTGACTTAAAAACAGGCGGCTTAGTCTAGTGCTCGCGCCTCTTTGCTGCAACACCTAGCCGTAATCGGACACTAAAACGCATGAATTTTCTCGCACACCTGCACCTCGCCCATCTCGCGGACAGCTCACTTTCCGGCAATCTGCTGGCTGATTTTGTGCGCGGCAACCCCACGCAAGCGTATCCCGCCGATGTGGTGGACGGTATTTTCATGCATCGCCGCATTGATGTGCTGACCGATAATCTGCCCGAAGTGAAAGAGGCCAAAGAGTGGTTCCGCCCCGAGACGCGTCGCGTCGCGCCGATCACGCTGGACGTGATGTGGGATCATTTTCTGTCGCGTCACTGGGCGCAGCTTTCGCCTGAGATGCCGTTACCGGAATTTGTGCGTTACGCCCACTCCCAGGTCGCGATGATTTTACCGGACTCACCGCCGCGCTTCGTCAATCTGAACGAATACCTGTGGTCGGAACGCTGGCTGGAGCGCTATCGCGAGATGGAGTTTATCCAGCGGGTGCTGAATGGAATGGCGAGTCGCCGCCCGCGTCTGGATGCGCTTCGTGACTCCTGGCAGGACTTAGACACCCATTATGAGGCACTGGAGAGCCGCTTCTGGCAGTTCTATCCGCGCATGATGGTGCAAGCGAAAAACAAACAACTGTAATAGAGACGCGATTGATAGGTAAAAGCTCGTTGAACGATTGCTCACGCCTCTTTGTCTTAATCGCAATCCCTCTCTATAATGGCCCGCGTTGCGTTCCAAAATAACCTTAGTCACTACAGGAGAATCACATGGTTCTGGTAACTCGTCCGGCTCCGGATTTTACAGCTGCAGCAGTTCTGGGCAACGGTGAAATCGTTGAAAACTTCAATTTCAAACAGCACACCAACGGTAAAGCGACCGTCCTGTTCTTCTGGCCGATGGATTTCACCTTCGTTTGCCCGTCTGAACTGATCGCATTCGACAAACGTTACGAAGAATTCCAGAAACGTGGCGTTGAAGTTGTGGGTGTTTCCTTCGACTCTGAGTTTGTACACAACGCATGGCGTAACACCCCTGTCGACAAAGGCGGCATCGGTGCAGTGAAATACGCAATGGTTGCGGACATCAAACGCGAAATCCAGCAGGCTTACGGTATCGAACATCCGGACGCTGGCGTTGCACTGCGCGGTTCTTTCCTGATTGACGCAAACGGCATCGTTCGTCACCAGGTCGTGAACGATCTGCCACTGGGTCGTAACGTTGACGAAATGCTGCGCATGGTTGACGCGCTGCAGTTCCACGAAGAGCACGGCGAAGTGTGCCCGGCTCAGTGGGAAAAAGGCAAAGAAGGTATGAACGCGTCTCCAGACGGCGTGGCAAAATACCTGTCTGAGAACGTATCCAGCCTGTAATCATTTAGACTGTTTACGAAAAAAGCCCGCTGATGCGGGCTTTTTTGTGTCTGTTATGCAAAACCGTAGAATCGCTAATTACCAAACCACACCGACGCAGAAATCGCAGGTAAAGAAAGCACACCTTCTTGCAGATCCGCTTTACCCTCTTTCAGCAGCCAGCGCTCAACGTTGAGCAACGGCGAATCGTCCAGCACCACTTCACACGCCTCACCGCGGTTAATTGCCACCAGCACGCGCTGCTGATTATACACACGCGCAAACACCACCACGTTAGCGTGGGCATACACCACCTGACATCCCCCGTAACGCAGCGCCTGACTGTGCTTACGCAGTTTCGCCAGCCGTTGATAAAGCGCAAACAGGTTTTTATCCTGCTTGTCCGGATCCCACGGGAAGGTCTTGCGACAGAACGGATCGTTGTTGCCGTCCAGCCCGACTTCATCACCGTAGTAAATGCACGGCACGCCCGGCCAGGTAAACAGCCAGGTCACCGCCAGCGGCAAACGCGCCACGTCTTTACCGAGTAACGATTTAAAACGCGCGGTATCATGGCTATCCAGCTGGTTAAACATCCGTAACTGCTGCTGATGTGACAGGTTGGCGCGGTAGTTATCCATCCACTTGATACATATTTCCGCGTCAATCAGCTGCGGATCGTACGAAATATCGGTGTTGGCGAGAAATCCCCATAACGGGAACGTAAAGCCGCGATAGTTCATCGCCGAATCTTCCGCATCCGCCTGTAACCACTGACGCGCATCGCTAAAATGCTCGCCAAACACAAACGCATCTGGATTGGCGGCCTTTGCGGACTGGGTGATGCCGGTAACATGCTGAATGTTATTCCGCGCTCCGCCGTCCTCACCCAGCATATGCACCACGTCCAGACGCCAGCCGTCCATATTCCACGGCGCTTTCAGCCAGTGGCGCACGATGCTGTCGTCCCCGCCGTAAATCTCGTCGACTAATGACGGCGACTGGAAATCCAGTTTCGGCAGGCTGGCATATCCCAGCCAGTCAAGCGCATGGCCATCATCGCTAAAGCTATACCAGTCCCGCTGCGGTGAATCCGGGTTGTGACACGCGCCGCCCATCGTTTGATTGTGGCGGTCAAACCAGGCGTGGGAATCGCCGCTATGGTTGAACACGCCGTCCAGAATCAAACGCATTCCCTCACGTCGCGTGTTTTCTCGCAGGCGCAGCAGGGCTTCATCACCGCCAAACTGTTCATCAACGTGGCGATAATCTTCGGTGTCGTATTTGTGCACGCTGGGTGCTTTGAATACCGGATTAAGATACAGCGCGGTTACGCCCAGCTTTTTCAGATACGGCAGTTTCTCGCTGATCCCATCCAGATCGCCGCCGTAAAACGTCGATCCGCCCGCCTGAGCGGTCAGCGGCTCATCCCACGCTTTACGAATAATGTCGTGCCCTGCGGCGTGATGGTAATAGACCTTATCCTGCTCAGACGTCCGCGCTTCGCTGCGCGCAAACCGGTCGGGAAAGATTTGGTAAAAGACCTGATCGTTAACCCACTGCGGACCCTTGTCCGGATAATCGACGGCGAACTGTTCCATTCGGGTCGGCGGGAAATGGCTAAATCCTTGCGGGGTGAACCACAGCTGGCGGTTATTCCACAGCAGCTTAAAGCTGTAGCGGCGTCGCGGCTGGCCGGAGCGTAAATCGAGTGTTGCCCGCCACGCCGTGACGCCAGGCTGTGGCTGACTGCGCTGTTTATGCATCGGTAGCGACGTTTCTTCGTTGTCGACTTCAGCGCGCAGCGTGACGCGCAGTGGCTGATTTTCACCCGTCAGCCATAGCGTTATCATCAGTTTATCGTTGTTTTGCTTAACAAATGGGGCAACCGGAAGGTGCCAGGCGTTCAACATCACGAATCCCCTTTAATGAAATTGAGGCCACCTTGCCACAGCGTAGTGGAGGATCACTCATCATGAAACGGTTTATTGGGGGAGGAGGATGGGGGAGGAGAAAAAATGCCCGACGGAGGTCGGGCACGTGTCTTTATGCTTGTGCTAACTGACGCTCGCGGCGGCGTTTAAACACCCAACCGATCAGCAGCAGCGCGATCCAGGCAAAGCCGACATACAGCGAAATACGCGTATCCGGATGGTAACCAATCAGGCCGATAATAAAGACCAGGAAGATCAGGCCAACCACCGTCGTTGGCACGCCGCCCGGTACTTTGAATTTCAGCGCTTTCACCTCTTCAGGCGGCAGACGGCGGCGGAACGCAATCTGCGACAGCAAAATCATAATCCACACCCATACCGTCGCAAAGGTCGCCAGTGACGCAATCACCAGGAAGACGTTTTCCGGCATGATGTAGTTCAGATAAACCGAGAGCAGCAGCGCAACGGTCATCACCAGCACGGTGACCCACGGCGTACCGCGACGCGACGTTTTGGCGAACACTTTCGGGGCGTTCCCCTGCTCCACCATGCCGTGGAGCATGCGTCCCACGCCAAATACATCGCTGTTGATGGCCGAAAATGACGCCGTCAGCACCACAAAGTTAAGAATGCTGGCCGCGAACGCAATGCCCAAATGCTGGAAAGTGAGGACAAACGGACTGCCGTTGGTGCCCACCTGATTCCATGGGTAAATGGACATAATCACAAACAGCGTTCCCACGTAGAACACCAGAATGCGCATCGGCACGGAGTTAATCGCGCGCGGAATGGATTTCTCCGGGTCTTTCGCTTCACCGGCGGTGATCCCGATAATCTCGATACCGCCATAGGCAAACATCACCATTTGCAGCGACATCACCATCCCGAGCCAGCCATTGCTAAAGAAGCCGCCGTTGGTCCACAGATTATGGATCCCAGTCGGCTGTCCGCCGTTACCAATGCCCCAGATAATGATGCCAAAACCGGCAGCAATCATGATGATAATCGTCGCGACTTTGAAGAAGGAGAACCAAAACTCCAGCTCACCAAATACCTTAACGCTCATCAGGTTGACGCCACAGATGATCAGCACCACGCTCAACACCCATATCCAGTGCGGCACCAGCGGGAACCAGACGCCCATATAAATGCCAAAGGCCGTCACGTCGGCAATCGCCACAATCAGGATTTCGAAACAGTAGGTCCAACCGGTGATATAGCCCGCCAACGGGCCTAAGTTTTCCTGCGCATAGCGAGAAAATGAGCTGGCAGAAGGGTTGTGAACCGACATCTCGCCCAGCGCGCGCATAATGATATACGCCGCCACGCCGCCGATAATATAGGCCAGCAGGACGCTCGGGCCGGCCATTTTGATGGCATCTGCTGAGCCATAAAAAAGACCCGTTCCGATCGCGGAACCCAGCGCCATAAAGCGAATATGGCGGGTGCTCAATCCACGTTTTAATTTGTTAGTGCTTTCCATTTAAATCTTGCCATTCAACACGAAAAAAACAAAAAACCACGGGGCCATAAGCCCCGTGGTTAAACAATTTGTGATTGATTAATGCGCGCTGGAAGTAACCTGCCGCCCTGCTGCTCGATCCCAGATAATCGCCAGAATCAGTGCCACAACGGAAGGCATTAACCAGGCCAGTCCCTGCTCTGACAGCGGTAAACGCTGAGTCCAGGCCGGAAGTATACCGCCAATAGCCGACGCTTTAATCCCGTCAAGGATACCAAAAATAAAGCTGATAAACATGGCAGGCGCAATAATTCGGGAGGAATTGTTCCACCACGGGCGGGTGAAGCTCAACACCACCAGAACGATACATGGCGGATAAATCGCGGTCAGCACCGGGATAGAGACCTGAATCAGGTGGCTCAGCCCCAGGTTAGAAACCGCCATCGAAAAGCCGCCGAGGATAAACACCAGCGTGCGATAAGAGAGTGGAACGTACTGCGCAAAGAACTCTGCACAGGCGCAGGTCAGGCCAACGGCCGTGACCAGACACGCCAGGAAAATCAGAATCGCCAGCATGAAGCTGCCCGCGCCACCAAAGGTGTGCTGAACGTAAGCATGCAGAATCGCGGCACCGTTCGCGCTCTGATCGACCAGAGATGCGCTATCAGAACCCAGACGGAACAGCGCCAGATACAGCAGTGCCAGGCCCGCGCCGGCCATCAGGCCAGCCCAGACGGTATACCGCGTCAACAGTCGCGCTTCGGTCACGCCGCGAGAGCGCGCGGCGTTGACGATAACAATACCGAACGCCATAGCGCCCAACGTATCCATCGTCAGATAGCCGTTAACGAAACCGTTCGAGAACGCCGCATTCTTATAAGCGTCCATGGCATCGCTGATCGGACCCGCAGGCCAAATCACAGCGGCAACCGCCAGCACAATCAGCGCCAGAATTTTCAGCGGAGCAAGGAAATTGCCGACGGTATCCAGCAATTTACCGGGATAGAGCGACACCAGAATGACAATCGCGAAGTACACCACGCTGTAAATCAGCAGCGGCAGCGGACCGTCACCGGTCAACGGCGCGATACCGACTTCAAAGGAGACCGTCGCGGTCCGTGGCGTTGCAAACAGCGGCCCGATGGCCAGGTAGCACACAACCGCCAGTAACACACCGGCCACTTTGCCAATCGGTGCGCTGAGGCTATCCACGCCACCGCCCACTTTCGCGAGTGCGACAACGGTAAGCACCGGCAAACCCACAGCCGTAATCAGGAAGCCAAACGCCGCCATCCAGACGTGTTCACCCGCCTGCAAGCCAACCATGGGAGGAAAAATGATATTACCTGCGCCGACGAACAGCGCAAAAGTCATAAAGCCCAGCGCGATGATGTCACGCGATTTTAAATGATGGGTCATAGAACCTTACTGCCTGTGGATGTGGTGTTGAAAACGTTGAGATTTTCGCCATCCCTCTCGGGACGATACGGCGGAAAATTAACTCAATTTCAGCGGGATATGCTCCCGTCCTGGCGCAGCGAAGAATAGTTTTTCGGTTTACCGCGCAAATACAGTCGGTCTGACAGTATATGGGGCGCAATTTAAACGCTTATAACGTTTAAAGGCAAGGAGGGATCTTAAAACCAGAACAATATGCCAGCATGAAAAAACAGACCAGCACAATCCGCTAAGTATAAGAAAAACTCATGGCTAATCATGCGAACAAAAAAGCATCAGCCGTATAAAATTCATCCGCGTTTCGCTTGACTGCAAAGCAAACAGGCCAGCAAACGCTGGCCTGTGGAAAGGAAGGCTGACACACCGGCTGTCAGGCACTTTTTTTGGCAATTAATCGTTCCGGGATAACAAAACTGAATCGTGTTCCTTTACCCGGCGTACTCTGAATATCAAGACGGCTATCGTGATGATTCAATGCATGCTTCACAATCGCCAGACCCAGCCCACTGCCGCCCGTTTGTCGTGAGCGCGCTTTATCGACGCGATAGAAACGCTCAGTCAGACGCGGAATGTGCTCCGGCCCAATGCCCGGTCCGTTGTCTTCGACGCTAAATTCGGCCCCCGTCGGCACATGCTGCCAGCGCACCACAATGTGGGTGCCTTCCGGCGTATGATTCACGGCGTTATAGACCAGATTCGATATCGCACTGCGCAGTTGCTCTTCACTGCCGAGGACTTTCAGCGCGCTATCAACCTCAAACGTCAGCTGATGCTTTTTATGGCTCAGCGTTTGCGCTTCCCGCTCCACCACGCGCAGCATCATCGGAACATCAATAGTTTCATTCAGTGCCAGCGTCGGGGCGGCTTCAATTTTCGACAGCGTCAGGAGCTGCTTGACCAGTCCTTCCATGCGATGCGTTTGCTCGCGCATCGTATGTAATGCTTTCTCTCGCGGCGCACCTTCCAGCGTTTGCTCCTGCATCATCTCCAGATACCCCTGAAGCACGGTCAACGGCGTGCGCAGTTCGTGGCTGACGTTGGCAAAAAAATTACGACGAGCCCCTTCAAGCTGGTGCATTTGGGTAACATCACGCGCCACCATCAACCACTGCTTGTCGCTGTAGGGCATAACGCGAATCTCAAGGTGACGGCCATTATTCAGCACCAGATTGTGCGGGCGAGTAAATTCACGCTTTTTCAGATACAGCGTGAATTCGGGGTAACGCAGAAGGTTCAGGATATTCTGGCCGTTATCGTCTGGCCAGCGGAGTCCAAGCAGCTGTTGTGCAAGACCATTACACCAGAAAATCGTCCCTTCTTCGGTGGTGAGGATCACCGCATCCGGCAGCGACTCTGCGCCGCTACGAAAGCGCTTGATCAGGCTTCCCAGTTCACGACGACGCTTTTTATTACGCATCTGCATCTGGTGTAAGCCGTAAAGCAACGGCTCCCAGCTTCCGCTCCCCGGCGGGGGCGTCATGCTGCGATCCACCCAAAGCCACCACGACAGACGCAGTAAATTCCAGAAATGCCAGATCAGCAGGCTGGTCACTGCCGCCAATAAAAACCACGGCAGATGGCCAAAAATAGCCCCAAAAATGAAGGCCGGGAGACAGCATAAGATCAGTTCAAAAACGAGCCTTTTCCATGACAGACGTTCCAGCACGCGTCACACTCCTGTCAGTGTTCAGAAACGGGTCGAAAAACGATAACCCGTGCCGCGCACCGTTTGCACCATGCGATCGTGGCCGCTGTGTTCCAGCGCTTTTCGCAAGCGGCGAATATGCACATCAACCGTTCTGTCCTCAACATACACGTTTGTTCCCCAAACGTTATTCAGCAACTGCTCACGACTGTAAACGCGCTCCGGATGGGTCATAAAGAAGTGCAACAGCTTAAATTCGGTCGGTCCCATGTCGAGCGGATTTTCACCCGTCATCACGCGATGCGACGTAGGATCCAGACTCAGTCCCTGCATCTCAATCACCTCTTCCACCGCCATCGGTGAAATACGGCGCATCACCGCTTTAATACGCGCCACCAGCTCCTTCGGTGAAAACGGCTTGGTGATGTAATCATCTGCACCCGTTTCCAGCCCGCGCACGCGATCTTCTTCTTCACCGCGCGCCGTGAGCATAACGACTGGAATATCGCGGGTCATCGCTTCACGTTTGATGTGTTTGATAAATTGCAGTCCAGAGCCGCCAGGCAACATCCAGTCAAGCAGAATCAAATCAGGCCAGGGTTCGTTCAGCTGATTCACCGCGCTGTCATAATCTTCAGCTTCTATCGGCTGAAAACCGTTTTGTTCGAGCACGAAGCACACCATTTCACGAATTGGAGCTTCATCTTCTACGACCAGAATACGTCTCGCCATACTTTACCCTGTCTTATTGAGGTTAAAAGTTTGTAATGCGGCGTCATTATGCGTCAGATTTATGACAGATTTATGAAAAACATTACCACTGTGAATAGCAAACTATTGTTTTATTACAGCTGTTATTTCCCGTTTCCAGGACATTTATCACCGCAAAAGCCGTGACGCTAGCTCATACCAGCACATCTCAGAACCCCATGCTGACGCCCGTAACACTCAGAATGGGGCCGATGCAGCCAACACAGAGGCGGCCTGAAGGATCAAGTGTATAATCCCTTTCACCTTTTTTTGCCACGGATCTGTTATGCGCATACTTCACACCTCGGACTGGCATCTGGGTCAAAATTTTTACAGTAAAAGCCGTGCGGCCGAACACGAAGCGTTCCTGAACTGGCTGCTGGAAACGGCGCTGACGCACCAGGTTGACGCGATCATTGTCGCCGGTGATATTTTTGACACCGGATCGCCGCCCAGCTATGCGCGCGAAATCTATAACCGCTTCGTGGTCAATTTACAGAAAACGGGCTGCCATCTGGTCATCGTCGCGGGTAATCACGACTCGGTGGCAACGCTGAATGAGTCGCGCGATATTCTGGCCTTTCTGAATACCACTGTAGTGGCAAACGCCGGGCATGCACCGCAAATCATCAAAAAACGCGACGGCACCCCGGGCGCCGTTATCTGCCCGATCCCCTTTTTGCGTCCACGTGACATCGTTCAAAGCCAGGCCGGTCTGACCGGCGGCGAAAAGCAAAAGCACCTGCTGCAGGCTATTACCGACTACTATCAGCAGCAATTTTTCGACGCCTGCGCCTTGCGCGGTGAAGCGACGCTGCCCGTTATCGCCACCGGCCATTTAACCACCGTCGGCGCCAGTAAAAGTGACGCGGTACGCGAAATTTATATCGGTACGCTGGATGCGTTCCCGGCGCAGAACTTCCCACCCGCCGATTACATCGCACTCGGGCATATCCATCGGGCACAGAAGATTGGCGGCAGCGAACATATCCGCTACTGCGGATCGCCCATTTCGCTCAGCTTTGACGAAACGGGCAAACCCAAAAGCGTGCATCTGGTCACTTTTATCGACGGG
Organism: Lelliottia sp.; assembly: GCF_045627565.1. NCBI lineage: Bacteria > Pseudomonadati > Pseudomonadota > Gammaproteobacteria > Enterobacterales > Enterobacteriaceae > Lelliottia > Lelliottia sp. The sequence goes on from NZ_JAZQNX010000005.1 coordinate 350,943, forward strand.
AAACTCAGCGCGGTAGACACGCTGGAAGTGCCCGTGACGCAGCCGCTGGCGGTACTAAAAGGCGATCTGGCGGCCATCACCGCACAGCTAGAGCAGTGGCGCGACGTGGAGCAAATCCCGCCCGTCTGGCTGGATATCGAAATCACGACAGACGACTATCTGCACGATATGCAGCGCAAAATCCAGGCACTCACGGAAACGCTGCCGGTTGAGGTTTTACTGGTGCGCCGCAGTCGCGAACAGCGCGAGAAAATTCTGCTCAGTGCGCAGCGCGAAACGCTCAGCGAGCTGAAGGTCGAAGAGGTTTTTGAACGCCGACTGGCACAGGAAGAGATTGACGACGCGCAGCGCGCCAGACTGAACGAGCTGTTCACCCATACGCTGCATGCGCTCAATGATGAGGAAGACAACGCATGAAAATTCTCAGCCTGCGTCTGAAAAACATCAACTCCCTGAAGGGCGAATGGAAAATTGATTTCACCGCCGAGCCGTTCGCCAGTAACGGTCTGTTTGCGATAACCGGCGCGACCGGCGCAGGCAAAACCACCCTACTGGACGCCATCTGCCTCGCGTTGTATCACCAGACGCCGCGTCTGAATAAAGTCACACAATCACAAAATGATCTCATGACGCGCGACACCGCTGAATGTCTGGCGGAGGTGGAGTTTGAAGTCAAAGGTACAGCTTATCGCGCTTTCTGGAGCCAAAGCCGAGCGCGTAATCAGCCTGACGGGAATTTACAGGCACCGCGCGTAGAGCTGGCGCGCTGCGAAGACGGTAAAATTCTGTCTGACAAAGCCACAGACAAAATTGAGCAAACGGCCACGCTGACCGGGCTGGATTACGATCGTTTCACGCGCTCAATGCTGTTGTCACAGGGGCAATTTGCCGCCTTCCTCAATGCCAAACCTGGCGAACGCGCCGAGCTGCTGGAGGAACTTACCGGAACCGAGATTTACGGCCAAATTTCCGCAAGGGTCTTTGAACAACACAAAGCCGCGCGCACGGAGCTCGAAAGGCGCGAAGCGCAAGCTGCTGGTGTGATTTTACTGAGCGAAGAGCAGCAACAGCAGCTCACCCAGAGTTTGCAGGCACTTACTGACGAAGAGAAAACGCTGCTGGTACAGCAACAGAATCACCAGCGCGATTTTCACTGGTTATCCCGTCACGAGGAACTCCAGCGCGAACAGCAGCGCGCGTTAACCTCGCATCAGCAGGCACAACAGGCGCTCACCGACGCTACGCCAGACCTGGATAAATTGCTTCACGCCCAGCCCGCCGCAGTGCTGCGCCCACTCTGGGAACGTCAGCAGGAACAGACGATGCGTCTCACGCAAACCCAACAGCAGACTCAGGAAGTGAATACTCGCTTACTGTCTCGGGCAGCACTGCGCGCGCGCATCCGCAATGGTGCGCTGCGCACCCGCGACCAGTTGCAAACAGAGCTTTCGGCACTGACACAGTGGCTAACCGGGCATGACCGTTTCCGTCTGTGGGGGCAGGAAATCGCAGGCTGGCGGGCGCATTTTGCTCAGCTTAATCGCGACAAAAGCCAGATAGCGACGCTGACCGGACGCATCACCGAGCTGCGGCAAAAACTGGCGAACGCGCCAGAGATCGCCCTGACGCTGACCGCCGATGAAGTCGCTGCGGCGATGGACCAGCAAACGGCGTCGCGTGCATCTCGCCAGCAGCTGGCCACCCTTCACGCCCGTTATCAACCGCTGCAAAAACGCATCGTTCAAAACGCGGAAAGCGTGCAAAAGGCGCAGGCGGAGCAGCTAAAACTGAACGAGACGTTGGCCCTGCGTCGACAGCAGTATAAAGAGAAAAACCAGCACTACCTGGATGTCGACACGCTCTGCGAGCAGGAAAAGACAATCAAGAGACTGGAAGCAGAGCGCGCAGCTCTTCAGGCCGGGCACCCTTGCCCGCTGTGCGGTTCGACGACTCACCCTGCGATTTCTGAATATCAGGCGCTGGAGCTTAGCGCGAATCAACGTCGTCGCGAACAGCTGGCAAAAGAGGTCGCATCGCTAAAAGAAGAAGGACTGCTAGTCCTGGGACAAGTTAATGCCCTGACCAGTCAGATTCAGCGCGACACCGAAGAGGCGCAGACGCTCGCCCAGGAAGCGCAAACGCTCACGCACGCGTGGCGCGAACTGTGTGCAACCCTGAACGTTACTTTGAATATTCAGGATGATATCGCCCCGTGGCTGAACGAACAGGAGCAGTACGAGCGTCAGCTGTATCAGCTCAGTCAACGTCTGACGTTGCAAAGCCAGCTTAATGAACAGGAAAAACAGGAGCGACAGTTCCAGCAGCAAATTGCCGCGACCCGCCTGACGCTGGAAAAGGCGCTGGACCCGCTGTCATTAACGGTTCCCGACGAGGGGGCTGAAACGCTCTGGCTCACCGAGCGCGAAAGCGAATCGTCGCACTGGCAGGCGCAGCAGAATCAGCTCACCGCCCTTCAGGAACGTATTAACGCGCTCACCCCGCTGCTGGATACCCTGCCCGCGACGGACACCGAAGATGCGGAATCCGTTATTCCGGATAACTGGCGCGAGATCCACAATGAATGCGTCTCGCTGCACAGCCAACTTGCGACATTACAGCAGCAGGAAAGCCTGGAAACCGAGCGCATGCAGCAAGCGCAGGCGCAATTTGCCGCTGCGCTGGCGGAAAGCGCATTCCCCGACTGCGATGCGTTCCTGCGCGCTTTGCTTGATGCCGACACGATGCAGCGCCTGGAAACGTTAAAGCAGACGCTGGAAAACCAGATTCAGCAAGCGACAGCGCTGGTGCGTCAGGCAAATCAATTGCTGAACGAACATCTGGCGCAGCGTCCGGAAGGATTGCAGTCGGATGTGCCGACACTGCAGCTTGAACTCCAGCAACTGGCGCAACGTCTGCGTGAAAATAGCACCCGTCAGGGCGAGATTAGCCAGCAGCTCAGGCAGGATGGCGAAAACCGGCAGCATCAGCAGGCGCTTATCCAGCAGATTGACGAGGCGGCTCGCCTTGCGGATGACTGGGGATATCTGAACGCGCTGATCGGCTCCAGTACGGGCGATCGTTTCCGTAAATTCGCTCAGGGGCTGACCCTCGACAATCTGGTGTGGCTGGCGAATCAGCAGCTGAATCGCCTGCACGGCCGCTATCTTCTGCAACGCAAAGCGAGCGACGCGCTGGAGCTGGAAGTAGTGGATACATGGCAGGCCGACGCGGTGCGCGACACGCGAACCCTCTCCGGAGGCGAGAGCTTCCTGGTGAGCCTGGCGCTGGCGCTGGCGCTTTCTGACCTGGTGAGCCACAAAACGCGCATTGATTCCCTGTTCCTCGACGAGGGATTCGGTACGCTGGACAGCGAAACGTTGGATACCGCGCTCGACGCGCTCGATGCGCTGAACGCGACGGGAAAAACCATCGGCGTGATCAGTCATGTGGAGGCGATGAAAGAGCGCATTCCGGTGCAGATCAAAGTGAAGAAAATTAACGGGTTGGGATACAGCAAGCTGGATAAGGTGTTTGCGGTGGAGTGAAGACATCTCACATATTGATGAGTTGCACAGTAGATCCCCTCTACATTAGGGAGAGGTTTAGGGTGAAGGGGGACATTCAGCTCAGGAGGTGATTCCGTTCACTTCCCGACACGGGCTTGTGTGTGATGACGGAACCCGTGAACGTGCCATGGCGGCTCAATCGCCGCCGCCCTGGCAACCCGGGCTCCCGGCAAGAAAATCGCCGCTAGGCGGTGCCTTCGTCTTATTCCCTACGGCTTCGGGACGGGCGCGATCCTGCATCCATGCAGGTCACGCCCTCTTCGCGCATCCCTGCGCGTCGCCCCGGCCTTTGGTCAACGACTCAGCGATTTACAGCCGGACCAGTCGTCGCTTTAAGTCTTTTATTCCTGGCTGCCATCTTTAGTGCTTCAACATCAAGAATTACTGCGGCCACAGCCATGCCGCGCCGCGCACGCCGCTCGAATCCCCGTGCACTGCTTTGCGGATTGGGGTTTCACATTCTCCGCCAAAGACCCACTGCTTCATTAGCTGGGGAACCGTGGTGTAGATCCGGTCAACATTACTCATCCCGCCGCCGAGGACGATCACGTCCGGGTCGAGAATGTTCACCACATGAGCCAGCGATTTCGCCAGACGCATTTCGTAGCGATTGAGCGCCAGTTCGGCAACCGCATCGTGCTCTTCGACAAGGCGCATAATCTCGTTGCCTTTTAACGCATGTCCGCTTAAACGACGATAATCGGTGGCGAATCCGGTGCCGGAAATAAAGGTTTCGATACAGCCCTGCTTGCCGCAATAACACGGCACTTCGGCGCGGTATTTCAATTCATCTTCGTCCATCCACGGCAGCGGATTGTGTCCCCACTCACCCGCCGTGCCGTTGCCGCCAATGTGCGCGCGTCCGCCAAACGCTAAGCCAGAACCGCAGCCCGTACCAATAATCACCGCAAATACCGTCTGCGCGCCTGCCGCTGCGCCGTCTATTGCTTCCGAAACGGCAAGACAGTTGGCATCGTTCGCCAGACGCACCTCGCGATGGAGGCGCACGCTCAAATCTTTATCAAACGGCTGGCCGTTAAGCCACGTGGAGTTCGCGTTTTTCACCACCCCGGTATAGGGCGAAATCGACCCCGGAATCCCCATTCCGACAGTGCCAGTCTGCCCCGTTGCCTTTTCCGCCATCTCCACCAGCGAGGCGATGGTTTCAATGGTTTGCTGATAATCATCACGCGGCGTAGGCAGGCGGTGTCGGAACAATTGTTCGCCCTGATCGCTAAGCGCAATGACTTCTGTTTTGGTGCCGCCCAAATCAATACCAATACGCACAGGACTCTCCTCATTATTTTGATTATCAACAGAGTAGAAGCAGGCCACCTGATTAGCAATGCAAGCCATGCCACAATTCGTTATCATGCCCGCTGATTTAACGACAAGGCCGTGGAAATTATCATGCTGTGGTTCAAAAATTTGATGGTTTACCGTCTCAGCCGCGAGGTTTCGCTGCAGGCTGAAGAGATGGAAAAACAGTTAGCCGCGTACACGTTTACCCCTTGCGGTAGCCAGGATATGGCGAAAACCGGTTGGGTTGCACCGATGGGTTCACAAAGTGATGCACTGACCCACACGACCAATGGTCAAATCATCCTTTGCGCGCGTAAAGAAGAGAAAATCCTGCCATCCCCCGTAGTGAAGCAGGCGCTCGAAGCCAAGATTTTCAAGCTGGAGGCTGAACAGGGCCGCAAGCTGAAAAAAACGGAAAAAGACTCACTGAAGGATGAAGTGCTGCACTCACTGTTGCCGCGCGCCTTTAGCCGTTTCAACCAGACCATGATGTGGATCGACACCGTCAACGATTTGATTATGGTTGACTGCGCCAGTGCCAAAAAAGCGGAAGATACGCTGGCCCTGCTGCGTAAGAGCCTGGGTTCACTGCCGGTAGTTCCGCTGACGATGGAAAATCCTATCGAACTGACGCTTACCGAATGGGTGCGCAGCGGTAGCCCGGCGCAAGGGTTCCAGCTACTTGATGAAGCCGAATTAAAAGCGATCCTTGAAGATGGCGGCGTGATCCGCGCGAAGAAACAGGATCTGGTGTGTGACGAAATTGCGGTACACATTGAAGCTGGCAAACTGGTGACCAAGCTGGCGCTCGACTGGCAGCAGCGAATTCAGTTTGTGATGTGCGATGACGGCTCGATTAAACGTCTGAAGTTCTGCGATGAATTGCGCGATCAAAACGAAGATATTGAGCGCGAAGATGTCAGCGGACGCTTTGATGCCGACTTCATCCTGATGACGGGTGAGCTGGCTGCGCTGATTAAAAACCTGGTCGAAGGTTTAGGCGGAGAAGCACAGCGTTAATGCTGTGAAACCCTCTCCCCGTGGGGAGAGGGAGAATCACTATTTCAAATAGCGGCACAGATAAGACGTCGGTTCCGCAACCTGCAGATGGAACTCGCTGTGGCCAGGGACGTTGAAAACTTGTCCAGCGGTATACACCTTCCACTCGGTTTCACCCGGTAACAGCACGTTTAACGCCCCGCTAATCACCGTCATCTCTTCTGGCTCTGCGGTACCAAAGGTGTATTCCCCTTCAGCCATCACACCGACACTGGCACGGCCAGTACTGCTGCTGGTAAAACCAATGGATTTCACTTTACCGGAAAAGTATTCGTTACTCTGAAGCATGAACTGGCCCTTATGTCTTTGGAGAAAAATCCACTATAGGGGCCATCCTTCGTGCCTGTCACGCAAAATCATCAGGCCAATAATTCAGACGCCAGCCGCGTCACTAGCACGTTTGATAACAGCACAGGCACATCGAGCGCTTTTTGCAGCAAATCGCGATGACGCTGGTGGAATCCCAGACAATCGAGCATTAAAACATCTGCGCCCTGGTCGAGCAGTTCACGTCCTGCGGCGATAAGCTTTGTTTCGCTGTCCCAGAATGGATTGGCCAGCGCAAAGAGCGGCATTTTTTGCAGGACTTTCCATTTGTTCGCCTGATTATCCAGCAGTTCCTGGATAGGGACAATGACGCCCACCTGATGACCATCCACGATAGAGGCCACCAGCGGCGGAATAATGCGCATGGGTTCAAGCAGGATAGAATTTCGCGCGACCAGCCCGGAAATCGGGGCGGTGCTCATCAGTAGAATAACGTCATACCCTTGATTATCGAGCACTTCGATGATGCCCTGTAGCGCTCGCTCCACTTTCTGGTGGGAGACGTGTGCCAGCTCACCGTCGCTTAACATGGTCGGCAGCGGATCCTCCCCGGTCCCAATCGCGTAGTCTTCCATAACCTCTTCCCGACCGATCCCAGCGAGCAGGCTGAGATGCGTAATCTGTTGTTCAGAGACATGCTCGGTTAAGAGCGGTAACACTTCGCTAACAGGAACCACACCAATGGTGAGGATCGCCAATGTTGCCTTCATTTTCGTTGTCGCCTTTCATCACTGCCACTGCACTTATACGGGCACAAGCTCACTACGCTGCGCGGCTCTTGTTTCAGGTTAAACAGCTCAAAAGCGTAGCAGCAGATCTTTACACCGAAGTGTAAAGATCCTTAGCCGTTTCCGAATCTAACTGTAATAACTAAATATTAACTCTCACTTAACATTCGCGTTGAGTCAAAAGTGTGATGCAGGCACGTTTATGCCGTCTTTCAGATTCATGTCAGGTCTTATCGGGATCTTCGTAGCGGCGCTTCGCATCCAGCGCTTCCTGCTCAGTTTCATGTTCACTGATGAGCGAGTTTGGCTTCGGGTGATCCGCCCGCAGTTGATACCAGGTAACGGTCAGATCGCCGTTACCTTTTTCAATTGTTTCGATTCGCGCTTCGCGTGGATAGGGAGGTCTGGTTGGCATAGTTCATCCTTTTTTAACGTTGAACTATGAGTATAGACGCCTGCTAGCTGGCGCAAGCCAGACGCAGCGCGGTAACGATATGACTGACAACCTGTTCCGGCGTCTGAGACGCATCGACCACGTGATGCGCGGCCTCACGGTAAAGCGCGTCGCGCTCGGCAAGCACTTCGCTCACTTCGTCGCTGATCGGCTTTCCGGTAAGCGTAGGACGTTGCCCCTCTTCCGGAAACGCCTCGAGCCGTTCCACGAGGGTGGCGACGGGCGCGCACAGATAAATGACGATGCCGTGCTCGCGCATAAAGCCGCGGTTATGTTCCGCCAGAATAATGCCCCCGCCGGTCGCAATCACGGTGGAGGGTGCCGAGACGGCTTTCAGGGTTTCGGTCTCAAGCGCACGAAAAGTTTCCCAGCCCTCTTTTTCCACAATCTCAGCGATAGTTCGCCCGGCTTTCGTTTGCAGCCAGTGATCGGTATCGACAAATTGGCTTTGACACGCGCGCGCCAGTTCGAGGCCGACGGTGGTTTTCCCACAGCCGCGAGGGCCAACTAAAAAGATGGGTTGGGTCATAACCAGGTGTTCCCCTTAATACCGCGAGGTTGCGGCGTGTGAAATCAAAAAACGAGCAATAATACCATTAAACTAGTACGCAAAGTAATTGTAAAAATTGGATTACAGCAAGAATATATATGTATGACAGAGAGCGTAAAGACTGAGAATATCACTCGCACTCTGTAAAGAAATCATTGCATCTGTGGGTGTGTTTACTTTACTGCAAAGCATCTGACGATGACAACCCTGCGGTTGTCATACTCTATCACATTTTAGCAATGCTTATCATTACGCGGTACCGCGTTTCACTTCCAGCAGCCATTTATCCAGCTCAGCAGCAAACTGCTGCCTGTCACGTTGGGAAAGCGTGTCTGGTCCGCCCGTCTGCACGCCGCTTGCGCGCAGGGTATCCATGAAATCACGCATAGTGAGTATCTGACGAATGGTCGATGGGGAGTAACGCTCGCCGCGCGGATTCAGCGCCGCCGCCCCTTTTTCCAGAACTTCCGCCGCCAGCGGGATATCCGCCGTGATCACTAAATCTTCCGGACTGCACAGGCGCACAATTTCGTTATCCGCCACGTCAAAACCCGCAGGGACGCGCATCGAGCGAATAAATTTTGACGGCGGAATGCGCAAATTCTGGTTTGCCACCAGCGTTAACGGCATCTGCACGCGCTCGGCGGCGCGAAACAAAATCTCTTTGATGACATTCGGACACGCATCCGCGTCCACCCAAATCGCCATAGTGTCTCCCCTGTTTAACATGACCGACTATTGTCGCCTGCTTTTCGTCGACAGGCAAAGCAGCGTAAGCTTTAGCCCTGAAGAAAAATCCACGTTAAGCTATAGAGTAGAACGCACAACGCATAATAATGGAGAGACGTGATGGATAAGAAAATCGGTTTTATCGGCTGCGGTAACATGGGGAAAGCCATTCTCGGCGGCCTGATCGCTAGCGGCCAGGTGTTGCCGGGACAAATTTGGGTGTACACCCCGTCACCGGACAAAGTGGCGGCCCTTCGCGATCAGTACGGTATTAACGCTGCCGAAAGCGCACAGGAAGTGGCCCAGATTGCCGATATCGTCTTCGGTGCCGTCAAACCTAACATCATGATCAAAGTGCTGAGCGACATCACTTCCAGCCTGAATAAAGAGACGCTGGTGGTGTCGATTGCCGCGGGCGTCACGCTGGATCAGCTTGCACGCGCGCTGGGTCACGACCGTAAAATTGTCCGCGCCATGCCAAACACGCCGTCGCTGGTGAATGCAGGCATGACCTCTGTGACGCCAAATGCGTTGGTGACCTCCGAAGACGTGGCGGACGTGCTGAATATTTTCCGCTGCTTTGGCGAAGCCGAAGTGATTGCCGAGGCGATGATCCATCCAGTGGTCGGCGTCAGTGGTTCTGCCCCGGCCTACGTGTTTATGTTTATTGAAGCGATGGCTGACGCTGCCGTGCTGGGCGGAATGCCGCGCGCACAGGCGTACAAATTTGCCGCTCAGGCGGTAATGGGTTCTGCAAAAATGGTGCTGGAAACGGGTAAACATCCTGGTGAGCTGAAGGATATGGTGTGCTCGCCTGGCGGGACCACCATTGAAGCCGTGCGGGTGCTTGAGGAGCGTGGATTCCGCTCTGCGGTGATCGAAGCGATGAGCAAATGCATGGAAAAGTCAGAACAGCTCAGTAAATCCTGATAGCGATCGCCGGGCGTCAGGCGGCCACTTCGGTGCGGTTGCGTCCGGCATTTTTTGCTTTATACAGCGCCACGTCGGCGGCTTTCAGCCATTCACGGTAATGTCCAAATTCCGGTGTTAACGGTGCCACACCCACGCTGATCCGCAAGCGTACCTGCGGCGCACAGGGTAAGGTTAACGCCGCCAGCCGTTCATGCACGCGAGACATCGCGGCTATCGCACTCTCCGCAGGCGTTCCACTCATCACCACCGCAAATTCATCGCCGCCAAAACGGCCGATCAGATCCCCGGCACGTAACGCCAGTTGCAGTTGACGCGTGACGGCGATAATCGCCTCATCGCCCACATCGTGGCCCCACGTATCATTGATATTTTTAAAATGATCGATATCGATAATCAAAATGGCGGCGTCGCGATGACCCCGCAGACAGGCGTCGTATTCGTTGCGGAGCAAAATTTCCCAGTGCCGACGGTTGAACACACCGGTCATTCCGTCGCGGGTACTCATCAGCTCCAGACGACGCTTGTGCTCCGCCAGTCGGATGGCAGTCTGATGGCTCACCCACGCAAAAATCAGCGGATAAAGCACCAGTACCGGTAATGAAAGCCATAATTCGAGAGGAGTCAGCGTAAAGGCAGGCGTGGTGCCGGTGAGTTGCAGCGTGATCAGCGTAGTAATTGCGGTAATCAGGGCGCCGGCGCCAAACAACCTCACGCCACCCGCCCCCATCAGGTTCATTCCGACCATCATGACCAGCGCGACCGTCGGCAACACGTCAACGCCCATTAACCCCATCCAGACGCCAGCCACCAGCGCATCCGCTTTGAGATTCAAAATTTCGCTGCTGCGCGGATCGGCAGAACGGTAAGCCAGCTGCCAGGCCAGATGTGGCCAGATGAACGCCCAACCGACCAGCAATAACCACCAGCCTCCAGCCGGAGCATGCGCCACCATTGCGCCTGCAATCGGGAAGAACATCGCGGCCAGTCCCAACATGCGCGGCAATCGAACTCGCCGGGCAAACCGAATGCCGGAACGGTGGTGGTCATCCTGAGAAAGGTCCTGTTGCCACTCTTCTCGGGTGACGCCTTTATTGTAAAAGTTTTCGTCATTCATAATTTTTGGGAACATTCTGAAACATTTCCCAAATTATAGAGAGGGGGGGAGCGAGGAAAGTATGATATTTCGGGTGAGCCAATACTCAGGCTCACCCGTAAGGACTACGCTGATTTCTTAAGGCACGCGCTCATAAACTTGCTGCGGTCTTCTCCTTTGAGCATTTGCTGCGTCGCCTGAGAATTACACTCGCGCATTTTTTGCTGCTGCGGCGTCAGGCTCTTCTCGCCGGGTTTTGTGTCTTTATTTTTCAGGCAATCGCTCATATAGGTTTTACGGGCATCGCCTTTCAGCGTCTGGGATGTGGCCTGCTGATTACAGGTTGTCATCCGCTGCTGTTGAGGGGTAAGCGTTCTCTCCGCCGCCGTTGCCGTGGACATCAGGAACATAGCGGAAAGTAGAGTCACAGACAGGGTCAGTTTCATAGCACCATCCTTTCGTGAAGGTTCACACTAAGTCTGGTTCGTGGCGGGGAAAAAACCACCCGGCAGAAAGAGATTTCCGCCGGGTTTCTCTTTTATTTCAATCCGAGTGCCGCTTTCATGGTATAGAACAGATCGGTTTGATCCGTCAGACCTACCACGTTTGCTGCATGAGGACCATACGCCGCAATGCGTAGCTGCGAGCCAGTATGTTCCATCGAGTCTTCTTCGGAGTTGCCATAACTCATCACCATCACCGCACCGTCTTTGGTGTTCAGCGCCTGAGTCAGGCCCGGCGCTTTGGTATCTGGCGCTACGATTTGGCTGGCGTGAGCGTGGTCAGCCGTAACCACCACCAGCGTATTGCCGTCTTTCTTCGCAAACTCCAGCGCCTTTTGCACCGCTTCATCCAGATCGACCGTTTCGCCAATCTGACCGCACGGATTCGCAGCGTGATCCTGCTTGTCGATCGACGCGCCTTCTACCTGCAGGAAGAAGCCCTTATCGCCTTTGTTTAGCAGGGTGATGGCTTTATCCGTCATCTGCGCCAGCGTCGGGATGCTGTCATTGCGTTTCGGGTTCGGCGCACAGGTGACCACAGGCTTGTCGAGGTTACCGTGATAAGAGGCTTTTGGCCCTTCCCAGCGCACCGGCATATTCCCGTCCGAGAACAGACCAAGCAGCGGTTTATCCTGGTTTGCTTCGGTAATCGCCGCCAGAGAGGTGGCGTCGCTCACCATCTGATACCCCCGAGCCTGCGCCTGCTCGCGCAGCGTTTTGCCCTGCCAGTCGCCTGCTGTTGCGGTTTCGGCGAAGGTCTTCGCTCCGCCGCCCAGGGTGACATCAGCGCGCGCATTCAGAAGCTGCTCGGTGATAGAGCCTTTACCGCCTTTTTCCAGCGCGTTAGACGGGCATTTTTCGCTGGTTACGGTCGGGCCGTAGCATTTACGCGACGTCACATGCGCCACCAGCGCGGCAGGGGTGGCATCCTGAAGCTCCGCCGTGGAGACGTTCCCCGTTGAAAGCCCTGCGGCTTTTGCCATCTCCAGAATGGTCTGGTGATCTTTTTCGTGAATATCGACACCCAGCGCGCCGTTATACGATTTAACCCCGGTGGTCCAGGCGGTTGCTGAAGCCGCAGAGTCGGTCACGTAATCCGGCTTGCCGGTTTTTTTGTCCAGTGCGTAATGGGTATATTGGCCGGTCAACGGCACCGCATCGATGCCTTTAAAGAAACCACCTGCACCCTCGGCATAATTGCGCGCGGCGGTAATTTCGGAATCACCCATGCCGTCGCCAATTAACAGAATAATATTTTTAGCCGGTTTATCATTAAGCGATGCGCGGATAGCCGCGGTTTGATCTTCCGACAAACGGCGAGCACCGCCAGGTTGGGTGATATCCCCGTGCGCAGCACGATTGTCCAGGACGCGGGTATCGGTGGTTTCGGCGTGTGACGTTGCGGTGAATAACAACGGAATTAATGCGATGAATAGTGCGCTCTGTTTCACTTTATTTTCTCCATGTACAAATACATAAAAAATAAACAGAGCGACTATAGGCAGTCCATATGACAACTCTATGACAGCGTTTTCGTTTCCGTGAAAGATTAATTACGTGGATGCCGCAACAACTTTTTTACGTATTGCTGTAGCATCTCGCTATCTTGAACCGGCACCTGAGAGCCGGGCCGGGCATCCTCCAGAGCGCTTTCGATACTGCGTATCAGCGCCTGTTGGTCAGTCTGTGCCATTTGTCGTAACAACGCCGTGACGACAATCTCTAACGCTTCAACCTGGGCAACCAGCTCTTTTGACTCTTCTTCCTTTTGCGCAAGCTTCACCAGCAACTCTGCAATGAGGTTTTTCATCGGGGTATTTCCTTATCAGATTTTTGCTGAACTTATCATTCCGATGGAATATTGCAAAGAGGCGAAAACTATTATCGTTATGAAAAAACACGCCATGTCGCAAATAACGATGATTTAGCCCGAGCGAAACGTTTTGCTATTATAAAAACTGATTACTCTGCTTATGCAGAGTAGAAATTTAAAGCCTCATTTTTATTCATAAAATTTAGCTACCCTTAAATACATAATATATTGTCGCTTCATTATTATCGGGATTATCGGGCTCCTGCACTTGCGGCTTTTTGACGTCGACGGCGTAAGGCAATGGCGAGCTGAATAATATTGAGTAAAACGACCACCGCCGTGGCGGCAAACACCCAGCGGAATCCGGCCATCGCCGAGACAGATGCGCCAATCAGTGGGCCAATGACATTTCCCAGATACATAAATGACTGATTATACCCAAAGATCCGGCCGGTTACCTGATCGCTGGAGTACTTCACCAGCAGCGTTTGTACCGCCGGGAGCATGGCACCGTCGGCAAATCCCAGCAGAAAACGCAAAACGCCAAGCTGGAGAGGTGACGTGACAAATGACATCGCGAAAAACAGCACGACGGCAAAAATAAGCGTCGCCATTAATATCCGCGCCGTGCCGATCCGATCGCCCAGCTTGCCCAATTTTGGTGCAGACATCAGCGCAGACACGCCGGGCACGGCGGCGATCATGCCGCTCAGAAACGCAATATTGTTGCTGTCCGGGGCCATCGATTTAATGAACAGCGTCAAAATCGGTCCAATCGACCCGTTACAAAGCTGAATCACCATCGTGGTGACAAACAGGCTAATCATCAGCCCAGGATAAGGAAGCGTGGCAAAAACGGCTTTACCGCTCAGACGTTCGGCTTTGCTGATCGTAGGGCGTACGCCCTCTTTGATCAGGAAAAAGGTGACCAGAAAACTCACCATCAGCAGCAGCGCAGTGATGAAAAACACGGCACGCAGACCGACGTGGTCCGCCAAAAAGCCCCCCATCAGTGGGCCGCCAATCACGCCGCTAATCTGCGCGGTTGAAAGCGTACTGATCGCCCACCCGCTGCGCTCGCGCGGAACTTGCGACGCCACCAGCGCCATCGCGTTAGGAATATAGCCGGATGTCAGCCCCATCAGGCCGCGCAGCAAAAACAGCTGCCAGACGTTGGTCGCGTAAGCCTGAAGCAGAATGGCGATCGCCATTCCCAGCGAGGCGCGCAGCAGCATCAGTTTGCGCCCTTTACGATCCGCCAGGCTGCCCCACATGGGCGAAACAATTGCTGAAACCAGGAAAGTGACGCTGAACGTCAGACCGGACCACATCGACAGCGCCTCGTGCGACGAGACGCCGAGCTGCGAGACATACAGCGGCAGGAACGGCAAAATCTGGCTGATGGCAAGGCCGGTAAAAAAGCAGCCAAACCAGACGGAGATGAGGTTTACTTTCCAGGATTCCATAACAGGCGGTATCTTCATTTTTAGGCGAATTCGCCGACAGATTAACAAGTTACGTTATGTCACATGGCACCAGAGATGCGATGCCGATGACTTTGGTGTTTTATCTCCCCAGTCATCATATTTGTGAAATAAGTCACACTTTATCCACTTTATGCTGGTGATTTATGCTTTAACGGCACAGGCCAAATCCGCGCATCCCCAGATGGAAATGGTTGGCGTGCGCGGCGTTATATTCCGGGCCTAAGCCATTGCCATAATAATCGCAGCTGGCACTTAACAGTGCTTGAAGCCAGGGTTGCGTTTTGTCTTCGCGCCAGCCGCGCAGCACCGTCACCCGCTGCCCATCAGAGAGCTGAAACGCGCTGATATCGAGCGCTTCGGCGCTGGCATGTTCGCTGCGCCGCGCATCGGGGCGATGATAAATATTGCGGCAGGCAAAACTGCCCAGATGTTCGATGCGTTTGAGTTCGCTGCCCATCATCGATTGGGTCAGCGGGCGCGCCTGCTGCTGTACAAACAGCGCAGAGCTCAGCGCCAGCGGGCAACTGGCGATATAACTGCTGCTCAGCGTCACCGGGCCAAAATTTCGCACGCGCACCACGTCAGTCAGCGGACAGTCCCCCGCGCTATCGGCCATCGACTGAGTCTGAATCCACTGCTTTTGATTCGCCTCTGCCAGCAGAGTCGTACAGGCCTCCGGCGTCAGGCGACGCAGTTTGAACTGGGTGATCTTACCAGGCTTGTCGTCGAGCTGAAGTGGCGTAAAAGGATTGTAATATGACGGTAGCCAGCGATAACCCACTACGGCGGCACCCACAATAATCGCGCAGACAAACAGACTTTTCCCTCTCACATTCTCTCCTCTTTTATGCGTTAAAACATTATGGCAGAAGGCGGCGAATCCCACAGGGCATGTGGTATGTTATAGGCTTTGAGACAGACTGGAAGAGTGTGAGATGGCGAAGCAGCGGGTAGGAATTGTCTTTGGGGGAAAATCAGCAGAACACGAAGTGTCGCTGCAATCGGCTAAAAATATCGTGGATGCGATTGATAAAAGCCGCTTTGACGTGGTCCTGCTGGGCATTGATAAGCAAGGCCAATGGCATGTCAACGATGCCAGCCAGTATCTGCTGAATGCAGACGACCCGGCGCATATCGCGCTCAATCCTTCAGAAATCAGCGTGGCGACCGTGCCTGGCGTCATCCACGGCCAGCTGATCAACGCGGGCAATGCCCAAACGTTGGCGCAGATTGATGTCATTTTCCCGATTGTTCACGGCACGTTGGGCGAAGATGGCTCCCTGCAAGGGATGCTGCGCATGGCTAACCTGCCGTTTGTCGGCTCAGACGTGCTCGGCTCCGCCGCCTGCATGGATAAAGATGTCACCAAACGTTTGCTGCGTGACGCCGGTCTGAACATCGCGCCGTTTGTGACCCTGACCCGTGCCAACCGCGATAAGTACAGTTTCGCCCAGATCACTGCCCAGCTTGGTCTGCCGCTGTTTGTGAAACCCGCCAACCAGGGTTCATCCGTTGGCGTCAGTAAAGTGAACAGCGAAGCGCAATTCGCAGACGCAGTACGCCTGGCGTTTGAATTCGATCATAAAGTGGTGGTTGAGCAAGGCATTCAAGGTCGCGAAATCGAATGCGCCGTTTTAGGCAACGATTTCCCACAGGCCAGCACCTGCGGTGAAGTGGTTCTGAACAGTGATTTCTACTCTTACGACACCAAATATATTGATGATAAAGGCGCGCAGGTCGTGGTGCCTGCCGTCCTGGATCCTGAAATCAACGACAAGATCCGTGCGATCGCCATCGACGCGTATCAGGCGCTCGGCTGTGGCGGTATGGCGCGTGTCGATGTGTTCCTGACGGCAGAAAATAACGTTATTATTAACGAAATCAACACGCTGCCGGGCTTCACCAACATCAGCATGTATCCAAAACTCTGGCAGGCCAGCGGGATCAGCTATCCAGAGTTAATCACCCGTCTTATCGAGCTGGCGCTGGAGCGACACACCGCCGACAGCGCCCTGAAAAGCTCAGTAAACGGTTAATCCGCTTTCTCTGAACGCTCTACGTTTTCCGTCGTCGTGTCTTCAGGCCGACGGCGGATAATTAACCCTGCCAGCCAGAAACAAATCACCCACGTCACCAGTCCCAGCGCATAGGTTTGCCAGCCTTTTGCTTCAAACCCAAGCAGCCCAATCACACCGTTAAGAATAAAAATCAGCCCAATCGCAAAGGCATAGTAATGCCAGTCACGGCGTAGTTTGTCAGATAGCTTCATGGCAACTCCGGCAGGATAAAAAGATATCCTCTCACAGTTTCGTGATGCGGTCTGTGGCGGATACGGAAATTCTTAAATACGCATGAATTTAACTTAAGTTAAAAAACTGTGATGTGATGCAGAAATCGACAATCCAGGAGGAATCCTGAGCGTAAATTACCACGATTCTGATATTGACAAATGTTATGACCTGTCAGACTCACCTTGTACGACTGGCACTCGGCCAGAATCAATATCGGGAGGTTTATATGGCAGACTTTACACTGGCGAAGCCGATTTTTGGCGGCAAGCGTTCCAAAACCTCCGCGCCGGGTAATATCGCTTATGCCCTGTTTGTGCTGTTCTGCTTCTGGGCGGGTTCCCAACTTCTGAACATTCTGGTGCACGCGCCAGGCGTTTATGAACACCTGATGCAAGTTCAGGACACCGGTCGGCCGCGCGTCGATATTGGTTTAGGCGTCAGCACCATTTTCGGTGTGATTCCGTTCCTGATTGGATGCGTCATTCTCGGTGTTGTCGGGCTGGTACTGCGCTGGCGCCGTTATCACTCACGTCTGGTTAAGTGACATACAGCGAGCCCGACGGTCGTCGACCCGTTTTGCAAACCACGCCGTGGTGAGATTGCGGGTGATTTTCGGACTTTCAAGCTGAATGCCCGGCAGTATTTCTCGCGGTAACGTTTTGCCGCTTTTCTGTTCCGCAAGCTTATACACCTGCTGGTAGAGATCCGTTTTCTCGAACGCCAGACTGTCGCCTTTTTCCAGCTGATGGCGTATCTCGCTGTTGGTCATATCCAGCTTTATCGCCAGCTTGCGCACCGCGAGTTCTGTGGTTCCTGCCTCGCTGCTGCCGTAAGCAATCAGATCGCCATCCAGCGCCAGTTTTGTTCCTGTTGCGCGGCTCACCGCATTCTGGAACGCAGCGTTGCGACTCGCATACCATCCCGCGTTGAAATCGGCAAAACGATACAGCGGCTCGCTGTAATTAACCGGATAATTGAGCAGATGATAGGTGCCAAACCACAGTCCACCGCGCAGGGAGAACACTTCCTGGCGCACCGTGCCATCGATTTTCCACGGGTAACCGCTGGTGTGTTTCTCTGCAAAATCAATGCTGACCTGCATCGGCCCGCCGGTATGCACGGGATTAAGCGATCCGAACAGCGTCTGCCCCATCGGCACCATATTGATAAAGTCATCAAAAATGGCGCTGAGCTGTTTCTCGGTTTTCACCGTATCCAGCCGCTCGCTGTAGCTTTTACCGTTTGGCGAGGTGATTTTGAGTGCCGTATGCACCAGGAACACCGGGACGTGCATTTTTTCGGCACGTCGGTCGATCTCTTTCCAGGCAATTTTGTTCAGCCCGGGAACCGCGGGATCGGACTGATACATTGACTCCTGCTGCGCCACCGCCAGCACCGAGCAGATATTCTCCTCGGTCGGCGCAATTTTTTGGCTCTCGAAGGTTTTCGCCAGCACGATCGCCCAATCGTCACGGTCTTTCACGCTGGCCGGCATTTTTTGCCGCACCACGCTTGCCACATCAACCGGCTTTTCACCTTTTTTCAGCGGTGCCGCGCCCTTTTCAGCGCATCCCGCCAGCACCAGAGCAGCAAGCAGCGATAAAGGTAACGTTCGTGATACGGCAAATGGCATAGCGATTCCCTGTCTTAACCTAATGTATGAGTAACTTCCTGCAAATCCTGACCGTCCAGCTCGCGCTCAAAGCTGCGCAAACGCTTATAGATAGACATCAGCTCGACAAGCGTAGTCCATGAATTAATTAAATACTGGAAAGAAGTTCTAACCTGCTCAAATACATTTGTTATCTGAGTCATCAACCCCAGCGTAATAGTCCCTGCCACGATCGATGGAAAGAGCAAGACTAAACCGAAAACCGTATCCACCTGTAAATACAGAATTCGCGCGATATTAAAATACATGTAATGGAAGTAGAGCTTGAAATAGTTAAAACGAACATGCTTGAACAATTCTTTGACGGTTGGAGGCGTTGCACGTGTGGGATCATCTTCACCATAGACAAGTTCTTTACGATATGCCGCCTCAACACGCTGATTCTTAAACTGTAAACCAGGTAACTTTATCCCTACGACAGCTAACAACCCCGTTCCCACAATGGACCATATGAGTGCGGCGAACACTAAACCATATGGAAGATGACCCACCACAGGAAGCTCAGGCACATGTGCCGATAGCGCGACAAGTATCGGCAGAAACGCGATCAGTTTCATAACCGCATTGAGAAAACTGACACCCATATCCTCAACAGTCGAAGCAAAGCGCATGGTATCTTCCTGAACACGCTGAGAAGCACCTTCGATATGACGCAATCTTTGCCAGTTATCCATGTAATATTCGTTCATGGCAGTTCGCCAACGAAAAACATAGTGACTCACGAAAAAGTTATTCAATACGGCTACGGTTACAGCAATCAGTGCAATACCGAGAAAAATATTCAGCCCACTATAAAATTCTCCAATCGTCACCTTGTGAGGTGCGCTGAGAGCTTTTTGGATGAGGTCATAGAATGGCGCGTACCATGCATTTATGGCCACGCTAACTTCCACCAAAAACCAGGTGACAAAAATAATCAGCGCCGTACCTAAAACGGACCATTTTTGCCAGCGATGCGGGGAATAGGTAAACCAGAACAGGGCGAACAGACCAACGCACAGGGCGTAATAGGCATAAAACAGTAAATAGCTCCGCGACCAAAAACGCGCGGCGCTGATAGGGACATCGCCCGTCGCCCCAACCAGGCGCTCAAGCCATGCCCCACCGCCCGCCTGCCAGAAAATGACCGCGATCAGTGCCCAAATAAAGGCCGAGAGAAAAAACAGTCCCGGCTTTGGGAAAAAAGACTTAAACATAGGATTTCCTTCTTGTTGTTATCTCATTGCTATGCACGACACATGACTTCCACGAGCCGTTCACCGGCTCGGGCAAAAAATAGACCAGGGCTTTAAGGGTTAGTTCGCTTTCCAGTCGTCCAGAATTGTTTCTGTGGGTTTCACGGCGGGTGGGTTGTCGGGCGCGGTCAACGTACGCCAGACGTCGTTATAGTGCTGAATCAGGATGTGCGCCTGCGCGGCCGGGCGATTGGCCGTGGTATGGGCATCCTCCGCGGCGGTGATGTGATATCCCCGGCTAACGCCATTTTTAAGCGTGGTATCGACGCAATAGTCGGTTGCGCACCCGCAAATCACAAAATGCGTGATGTCCTGTTCGTGCAGCAGAGCATCAAGCGTGGTGTGATAAAACGCATCGCAGGCGGTTTTAGTCACATAAAACGCGCCTGACGGCTGATCGATTTCTGGCAACAGGGCAAACCCTTCGCTCCCCTCTTCCAGCCCACCCGCTTCGGTATGCTGAATAAAAATCACCGTATCGGCGGCCTGAACAAGCTGGTTAATTTTCGACACGCACGCTTCGCGTTGAATACGGGGCGTTTCGAAAACCCCTTGCTGCATATCGACAACCATCACCACACGCTTTTCACCCATCAACCTTCTCCGCAAATTGAGCTGCACCTACGCTTATCATAAGCCTGATGTCACAAAATTGGAGAATGCGTGCAACGAAAATGTTCATATTTACTCGTGGTTACGTTTTTCCCGCTATCGTTATGCTATTCGGCCCATTGCGCCGTGCCGTTTAGTAGTATAAATACGCATTACTTTGTTCATTCACTTCATGGATGCTTTCGTTGAAACGTTGTCTGTTTTCCATTGCCGCGCTGTGTGCGGTAAGCCTCTCCACAGTTCAGGCTGCTCAGCCGATCACGGCCCCCGTTTTCGCCTCCGATATTGCGGATCGTTACGCCAATCTGATTTATTACGGCAGCGGTGCCACCGGCATGGCAATGGTCGTGATTGACGGCAACCAGCGCGTATTCCGCAGCTTTGGCGAAACGCGACCGGGTAACAATGTCCATCCGCAGCTGGATTCCGTGATCCGCATTGCATCGTTAACGAAGCTGATGACCAGCGAAATGCTGGTGAAACTGCTCGATCAAGGCGTGGTGAAACTCAACGATCCCTTAAGCAAATACGCACCGCCGGGTTACCGCGTCCCGACGTATCAGGGCACACCTATTTCTCTGGTGAATCTGGCAACGCATACCAGCGCGCTGCCGCGTGAACAGCCAGGCGGTGCCGCGCATCGTCCTGTTTTCGTCTGGCCCACGCGCGAACAGCGCTGGAACTACCTGACGACAGCGACGCTGAAAACCGCGCCGGGTGCACAGGCGGCCTATTCAAACCTTGCATTTGATTTGCTCGCCGATGCGTTAGCCACGGCATCCGGCAAGCCCTATCCGCAGCTGTTTGAAGAAAAAATCACCCGCCCGCTGGGCATGAAAGACACCACCTTTACGCCGTCACCGGATCAGTGCAAACGCCTGATGGTGGCGGAAAAAGGGGCCAGCCCGTGTAACAACACCCTCGCAGCCATCGGCAGCGGCGGCGTTTACTCCACGCCTGGCGATATGATGCGCTGGATGCAGCAGTTCCTGTCGTCTGATTTCCACGCGCGCAGCAATCAGGCTGACCGCATGCAAACGCTCATCTACAAACGCAGCCAGCTGACCCGCGTTATCGGTATGGACGTGCCGGGTAAAGCCGATGCGCTTGGCCTGGGCTGGGTGTATATGGCCCCGAAAGATGGCCGCCCTGGCATTATTCAGAAAACGGGTGGCGGCGGCGGCTTCATTACCTACATGGCGATGATCCCGCAGTCCAATGTCGGGGCCTTCGTGGTCGTGACCCGATCGCCGAATACCCGCTTCACCAATATGAGCGACGGAATTAATAATTTGGTCGCTGAATTGAGCGAGAATAAGGCGAAAGTGATCCCCGCCTCCTGATCGTTTAATACTCCGCGGGCAAACGGTGAATACTGACCAGTTTGCCCCGATTCATATTGATATAATTTCCCTTACGCAACGCGGCCAGCACCTCCGCAACAACCGAGCGCGAAATACCTGTACTTTGCTGAATGTGATGCATCACGCCTATTTTTGAGCGCAGCGTTTCATCCCACTCTGCCATAACCAGCAACACTGACCTGATCTGGCTGTAGGAGTTATTTCCCACCAGGTTCATGTCCCGCTTTTCCATCATTAGGTTAATCCATGACAGCCAGCCAAATGCATCCCGCCAAAGATGAAATTGCTGGAGACAATGATGCGTGGTTATTGCTGGCAGATAAAATCCTGTGCAGGGCGATTGTGCAATCAACGTATATTCCTGACGTTTTTTTACCATGCCAGCCGTCAGGCCGAAAATGAAAGGCGCCTTCACGATTCCAACAAGTAAATCGTCAGTTTTTCGATGGACTGCCACGACACCCGTCTGTAAAAACCAAGTGTGATGATCGTCGTCATAAAAGCCATCACCAAGAATTTGCTGAGGAGAAACGCTGAAAGGAGTGCTTTCGGCTTTCAGACACTGTTCAAGCCGCTTAAATTCAGAAAGGGGTTTCGCGTGGGGATTCATGCAGACCTCAAGGCATCCATACTTATCGGTTCTGTTTCATTATTATCGAGTGATAAAAAAAGCGGGGATGAACCACCCCCGCTTATTGGCATTACCAGGTGTATTTCACACCCAGATTTGCGCCCCAGTTTTGGTCAACATCACCGCCACCCAGGTAGTTTGCACCGGTATAGGTGCTAAAGTTTTTCGTGAAGCTAAACTGTGTGCCCAGACCCACACGTACAGCGGAACCTTTTACCCCGTTGTCAATGTTGTCCCCGTTAACATCCGCATCGTTACCCGCATCGTCATAGACATATGCCAGAGTGAAGTACGGTGTTAATGCCTGCTCGCTACCGTAATTAAAGGTGTAGCCCGCATTAAGACCCGCTTCATAACGCATACTGTCGTAAGACTGGCCGTCTACTTGCATGTTGTTACTTAACTGATAGTCATCGCCTGACTGGAACAGACCCGACACTGCCGCATACGGCGTAATGTAGCCTGACGCGTTGGGTTTCCAGTCGTAGCCGAGCTTCAGACCAAAGCCCCAGGCATCCGTGGTGGTGTTGCCGTCCACGTACTGATCGTTGCTCATCGTGGCAGTAAGATCGTTGTTAAAGCGAGAGTAGCTCAGGGAGCTATCAATAAAGATATTGTTAGCAAAATATGCAGAGGAATAGATCATCGCCGTCTGGCTATCCTGATCAACCTGACCAGACCCTGGCTCATATCGCCTTTTGCAAAGCCCGCCGCGCCCCCGACAATCCATTTAGCATTATTGCCATCAATCTGCGTATCCAGACCGACCATAATACCGCTGACGTCCTGATCGTAGCTGAGAGTGCCGTTATCGCCGTTGAAACTGCCACCGAAGTAGCTCACCCACGCACCACCGTTATCCGCAAGACCGTGACGACTGTTGGTCAGACGCGAGCCCACTGTGTCCTGCTGCAGATTCCAGATATTGGTGTTCGCGGAGGGGATGCTCAACGCCATATTTGCGTAGTCGGTCAGCGCTTCCTGATGAAGAACAACGGTATCGCCCTTCTGCTGCGCCTTGTACTTATATGCGCCTAAATCGGCTGTATTTGCCGCCGTAAAGCTCGCCTGAGTATCCGTGTTGTTGTCATACACGCGGATGATTTCGGCGTTCTTGTAATCAGCGACAGAACCCGCACCCGTCGCATTATCGATACGCACTTTATAGTTGCCCGCGACGTCACCGTTCACCGCCAAATGACCATCAGAGTTGAGCGCCACGACACCATAGTCGTAATCCGCTTTGCTCGTATCGTTGGTAACATAACGCGCATTGTTCAGATCGGAATTCAATACCTCATCGCGACTGGCTACATTCAACACGCCGCCGTCGGTCAGCACCATGCTATGAGTGTCAACCTGACCCAGACCCAGTGCCAATTCTGCACCATTATCCACAGTGATGGTATTGGCATAGAGCTGCGCCGTTTCTTCCGTCAACGTGGTCAGGCTATAGCTGTCCAGATAAAGGCTATCCGTGGCAACGGCTCCACTGTCACCAATATTCAGCGACGAGCCGTTGGTCATTGTGATGCTGTCCGCGAGAAGACCCGAGTTTTCCACGTTGACCTGCGAGTGATTATTCACCGTCAGCTTATCAATGTTAGAGGTTTTACGCGTGTCCCACTCGGAACCGTTATCCAGCGTCACGTTGAACAAGCCGCTCTGATACACCTCTTCGCCAGAGACGTGACCGTCGCTGTTGAAAGTGGAATCCGGCCAGATGCTGTTAGGTGACAGCGTGGTCCAGTCAGCGTCACTGTAGCCCAGGCCATACATTTGCGCGGGGCTGATAGCCTCAACGCTCGACTGCGCTGCGCCCACCCATTTGCTGCCGTTAGTCAGGGTGACATCCAGTTTATCGGTGTCGTCCCAGCCGTTGGTCGTCGGGTTATAGATACCATCGTCGGTGGTGTCAGTCGCCGGATCGCCGTTCTCAAAGAAGTTGTTATCAAATGTGCTCGAGAAAAGAATATCCCCTGTCACGGTAGAGTGATCGAACGTTGCCGTTGTCTGCATCGCGTTATCTACGTCGCTCGATGCCACAATTAATGCCGCGTCATCCGCAGCCGTGGCATTGGTTTCGCCGTAATCACTTGGCTTCGCACTTTGGCCGTAAAAACCGCTCGTCCCCAAATCGCTGTAAGCACCAGAGGTTAACACTGAATCTTTGACTACCAGCGTATCGGTAAAGATGTTAGTGCTATTTGCGACGCCTTCAGTACCATCATAAGGGGTATTATCCAGCTCCTGATATCCCTGCGTTAGCGTAATACCAGCAACGTGCGAGTTATTTTGAATAACAATATCGGACTCGACATCAAGAGTAATCGCATTACCGAGCGCGTAAGTATCCTGATAATGCGTTTCGGTATTATCGCCATCAATAACATCATAAGCATAATGCTCATAGGCATCATTAATCGTCGTATTATCGACTGTCAGGCTAAAACGATCATATTGCGTATGCGTTGTACCGTCTGGGTCAACGCCATTATCGCAAGACGTGGTCATGCATTTAGAGGTAATCATTCCATTGATTGTGCTATTAGAAATGCTCAGCGCATTCGCACGGCCATTAATTCCATCGTCAAGATAGTAGCTGGAAATAACGCCATTCACCGTGGAATTATTGATAACGGGATAGATATCACTGTCATGTGTAGCATCAGAGCTATCCCAGTCAGCGTACCCATTATACCAAGGGGTAGTTACGGTATTGTCATACCCGAAAGTATCGTAAGTGCTGTTGGAGATATCTTTAGCATTAGCCTGAGAAGCGATAGCCAATGTGCAGGCTAATGCAATTTGAGATACCACGAGTTTCTTTTTCCATGTTTGCATTGAGTCATCCCTCCTCAGGGACGTAAGCAGTTTTTCCGTCAAAACATAAATGCGACATAATATATTGCGAAGGGAATTATGCAGTCTGAATTGAAAAAGGTTCAATGAATGATTCAATTAAGTCCGTATCCAGACAATAATCATAAAAAATAAAAACAAGGAAGAAGTGAAACGAGAAAACGCTATAAACACAATAAATTACACCAGGATTATATTATTTCAGGAAATATCAGCTAGCCATATATATATACCTAAGCAATACAACCACGGATTTTGAGAATTAATATGAATAGATGCCAGTAACCTTGATAACCGATGTAAAATCACGCGCGATAATGCCTTTGCACGTTTTAACGACATTCCAGGGTACAGGGTTCCCCCATTCTTGCCTTCATAAGAACCACTTTCGTAAAACAGCATGCAGGGATTTCGAGTACACTATCCCGCATTGTTCTCCAGACATCAGGCATATCATGACCGATTTAATTGCACGTCCCCGTCGCCTACGCCAATCCCCTGCGTTGCGCGCTATGTTTGAAGAGACAACACTGGCCTTAAACGATCTGGTGTTGCCGATTTTCGTCGAAGAAGAGATCGATGACTACAAAGCCATCGACGCGATGCCAGGCGTGATGCGCATCCCCGAAAAGCATCTGGCGCGTGAAATCGAACGCATTGCCAACGCGGGGATCCGCTCAGTGATGACTTTCGGCATCTCGCACCACACCGACGCCACCGGCAGCGATGCGATGAAAGAAAATGGTCTGGTCGCGCGCATGTCCCGTATCTGCAAAGAGACGGTGCCGGAAATGATTGTCATGTCCGATACCTGCTTCTGCGAATACACCTCGCACGGCCACTGCGGTGTCTTGTGCGATCACGGCGTCGATAACGATGCAACCTTGCTGAACCTGGGCAAACAGGCGGTCGTGGCTGCGGCTGCCGGGGCGGATTTTATTGCGCCTTCCGCCGCAATGGATGGTCAGGTGCAGGCAATCCGTCAGGCGCTGGACGCAGCGGGTTTCACCGACACCGCCATCATGTCCTACTCCACCAAATTCGCCTCCTCCTTCTACGGCCCGTTCCGTGAAGCCGCAGGCACGTCGCTGAAGGGCGATCGTAAAACCTATCAGATGAACCCGCTCAACCGCCGCGAAGCGATCCGCGAATCCCTGCTCGACGAAGCGCAAGGCGCAGACTGCCTGATGGTCAAACCGGCGGGCGCTTATCTGGATATTCTGCGTGATATCCGCGAGCGCACCACTCTGCCGCTAGGTGCCTACCAGGTAAGCGGTGAGTACGCAATGATCAAATTCGCCGCACAGGCCGGGGCGATTGACGAAGAGAAAGTCGTTCTGGAAAGTCTTGGCGCGATTAAACGCGCAGGCGCGGATCTGATCTTCAGCTACTTCGCACTCGATCTGGCTGAGAAAAAAATCCTGCGTTAACGCGCTCGCCCCTCTCCTGAACGGGGAGGGGAATCGCCCCCTCATAAAACTTCACCCAACTGCAATACAAACGACATCTCGCCCTTCTACTGTCTCGGCAAGACGGTAGGAGAAACCCTCATGTTTAGTCTCGATAGCGTTCTTGATGATCTTTGGCCTCAGGCGAGGCCCGCACCCTGGCAAAAAAGTCTGTTAAAACGGTTATTCCACGAAGAAGAGTTCCAGCAGTTCGCCGCAACCCACCGTCACCTGAAAGGGCTGGATATGGTGGAACAGGTTCTTGAACACCTCGATATTATCTGCACCATTCCCGCTCACGACCTCGAACAAATCCCTGAACATGGCCCACTGGTCATTATCGCTAACCACCCCACCGGCACGCTGGACGGTCTGGCGCTGATGTACGCCGTGTCGCGCGTTCGCCGCGATGTCAAAGTGGTGACCAATCGTCTGTTATCGCACCTCGAACCGCTGAGTTCGCTGTTTATCCCAGTGGATAACATGGGCGGTAAAACGGCCAAATCCTCGCTGATGCACATGGAACAGCATCTGCAAAACGCGGGTGTGCTGATTTTCTTCCCCGCTGGCGAAGTCTCGCGCCCAACGCGCACAGGTATTCGCGATAAAAAATGGCACTCGGGGTTTATCAAACTGGCGAACAAACTGCGTGTGCCGCTGCTGCCCATGCACATTCAGGCGCACAACAGCCTGCTGTTTTACGCCAGCACGCTGGTATCCCCTACGCTGTCGATGCTGCTGCTCATGCAGCAGATGTTCCGCCGTCAGCACAGTCGATTGCCGATCAAAATCGGGCAGCAGATTGCCTGGAGCCAATGGTTCAGCGCCACGCTTTCACCTCGTGAGATGGCCGAGCAGTGCCGCCAGCATGTGATGCGTCTTGGCAAGGGACTGCCGGGAACGTTCAAAACGCAGTGCGCGATTGCGCGCCCGGAAGACCGGGCAACGCTTAAGCGCGAATTGATGCGCACCGAATGCCTCGGCACCACCAGCGATGGCAAATCGATTTACCTGTGGCAGCGCAACGGGCAGGAAGACGCCCCGATTTTGCGCGAACTGGGGCGGTTGCGCGAAATCTCCTTCCGCGCCGTGGACGAAGGCAGCGGAAAGCGTCGGGACACCGACAGCTATGACGACGATTACCTGCATTTGATTCTATGGGACAACGACGATCTGGAGATCGTCGGTGCGTATCGTTTTATGCCCACGGCAAAACAGGTCGAAGATCGGGGACTGGGCGGGTTGTACAGTTTCAGCTTGTTCCAGTATGACGACAAAATGGAAGACGTACTGGAACACGGGATCGAGCTTGGCCGCAGCTTTATCCAGCCGCGCTACTGGGGCCGCCGTGGTCTGGATTATTTGTGGTCAGGGATTGGCGCTTATCTGGCGCGTTACCCGCAGTATCGCTACCTGTTCGGCCCGGTTTCGATTTCAGGCGGACTGCCCCCCGCCGCACGCGATCTGCTGGTGGCATTTTACCGTCTGTGGTTTCCGGCGAACCATCCGTTAGCCGTGTCGCGCCAACCGTATCCCGCGTCCTTGCCTGACGTACTCGCCCAATTTGACGGTCAGGATTACGTCGACGACCTGACAAAGCTAAAATCCCTGCTCGGCAATCTGGGCTGCGGCATTCCACCGCTCTACAAACAGTATTCCGAGCTCTGCGAACCGGGTGGCGTGCAGTTTATCGATTTCGGCAGCGATCCGGCCTTCAACAACTGCGTGGATGGGCTGGTGCTGGTGGACTTGTGTTATCTGAAAGCAAATCGCTATCAGCGGTATATTGGGGTGCATTCTGAGGGGCATCATACGACGCAGTGTCAGGATTCTCTCCCTCTCCACTAGGGAGAGGCTTGGGTGAAGGGTAACAGGCGGTTCTGCTTTTCTCCCTCTCCATTTAGGGAGAGGGCTGGGGTGAGGAGGAACAGGCGGCTCTGCTTTTCTCCCTCTCCATTTAGGGAGAGGGCTGGGGTGAGGAGGAACAGGCAGCTCTGCTTTTCGCCCTCTCCATTGGGGAGAGGGCTGGGTGAGGGGGAACAGGCAGCTCTGCTTTTCTCCCTCTCCATTTAGGGAGAGGGTTGGGGTGAGGGGGAACAGGCGGCTCTGCTTTTCTCCCTCTCCATTTAGGGAGAGGGCTGGGGTGAGCAGCTGTGTTCAAAGTCAACGGCTGACTGCTATTCTGCCACCCATTTTTTATTGTCCCGCACCATCGCATTCAGGATTGTCACCAGCTTCCTGACACAGGCCGTCATCGCCACCTTAAACGC
>NZ_JAZQNX010000006.1:0-31658 GCF_045627565.1 Lelliottia sp.
GCGTTTAAGGTGGCGATGACGGCCTGTGTCAGGAAGCTGGTGACAATCCTGAATGCGATGGTGCGGGACAATAAAAAATGGGTGGCAGAATAGCAGTCAGCCGTTGACTTTGAACACAGCTGCTCACCCCGGCCCTCTCCCACGGGAGAGGGAGAAGATACTAAAACGGCAGCCGTCTGGTTGCCGTTTTGCGTTTATCCTGTGCGGTGTGATGCCCTCACGCCGGCCTTCTCCCACGGGAAGAGGGGGAAAAGACTAAAACGGCAACCGTCTGGTTGCCGTTATGCGTTTAGCTTGCTTAGAACCAGGCTTCCCACATCGCACCGACGTTGAAATCGTCGAGCGTTTCGTCTTTGGTGCCATTTACGCGCGCGGTGCGCTGGTTATCCACCTTGCCGCCGGTCACGTAAAAGCGCAGCATCGGACGGAATTCCGGTCCCATTGCGATAGACATGTTCTGGGAGAGCGTCAGCTTCCAGCCTTTGTTATCGCCGCCGTTGTCATAGTCAACATGCTGCCAGCCTGCTTCCAGCCAGGTAGAGTGAACGTCGTTCCACCAGTGCATTGGACGCACAATCGCATTGTAGTTTTTGCGGTTGTCGGTGTTGTCGCGGCTATTGTCATAGTCGTGGAAGGCCAGGATGTACTCCACCTGTGTTGCCTGGGTGAATTTATACAACCCTTCGAAGCTCGCGTATACCGTGGTCAAGTCTTCGGTTTTGTTGAACACGCTGTTGTCTGAGTTATCAGAGTAACGGGCGATGACTTTGTTCACGCCGCTGTCGTTGGTGTGGCTCAGCACCACGCCGCCCTGCCAGGCGTTCAGGCGTTCATCGCTTTCGATGGCTTTCGAGTCAAAGCCGTAGTTAGCGTACAGTTCCAGATCTATTGGGCCGAGCTTCATGCCGTGGATTTTGGAGGTTGCCGCATAGTTGCCTTTATCGCCCGTGCCGGAACCGCCGGTACAGGAAATGCGCGATGGGTTAGAGCCATCGTTTTCAATTTCCGGATTACAGGATTCAACGGCGGCAACGGTCGCGACGTCAAACTGCACGCCACCGATGTCGAAGTTCTTCACCCCGGCGCCCTGGCCGTCGTGGTTCATCCAGAAGTAATCGTTGATGCCCTGTTGTGGGCGCTGGTGGAAATCACGACCGGCCCAGAAATAGGCGTTCGGGTTGGATTCCATAATATTGGTCACGCCAGCGTAAGCTTTTTTGAGGTTAACTTCGTCGCCCCAGTGGTCGATCATGACGTTGATGTCCCAGATCGCGCCGTTCTCGCCTTTGAAGGCTTTCGAGAGCTGGAATTCACCGCCGTTGCCTTCGTTACCCAGACGACCAATCGCGGAGCCGCCATTATAGGAACCGTCGACGGCGACGTATTTCTGGTCGGCAGCCTGGAAATGTGCGCCGTAGCGGGCATAACCGGTAAATTTAACGCCAAAGGGAATCGCCATATCTGGCGATTGCGCCGCGCTTTGCGGCTCCGTCACCACGTCGACTTTTTTGGCGACGGCAGCGTCCATTTTTGCCTGACGCTCTGCCAGGGCTTTATCCACCGCTTTGGCCACAATGGCGTCGATTTGCTCTTGTGTGAAATCCTGCGCAAGTACAGAAATTGGGCAAAGCGCGGCGATAACCGCCATTGTTAATGGAAGTTTTTTAATAATTTTCATTGTCATCTCAATATATTTAAATTTTATTCAGACAATAACCGTCCCATTCTGGACTGACATGAATTGTCGCTATCACCAAATAAGGGGGGTCGATATTTTATAGGTACAGAGGGTCTACAGTATTATCGTAACGATTTCTCCATCACTGATATTTAATTATTAACGCTGATACAGGTGAATAATCTCTTCGGATAATTCACGGGCCAGCAGCGAGTTCATTAAATGATCCTGGGCATGCACCATAATTAAAGTCATCGGCTGACGGGCTTCGCCCGCGTCCTGTTCGATGAGCTTGGTTTGCATATGGTGTGCCTGGCGCGCGTAGCCATCGGCCTCGCGCAGCAGACTTTTTGCTTCGTCAAGATTGCCCTGACGCGCAGCGTGCAGTGCTTCAAAGCACAGGCTGCGCGACTGACCCGCATTGACGATAATTTCCATTACGGCTTCTTCTAATGCGATCATCATTCATTACTCTTTATCAAAACTATTATTCAGAGAAGTGGCAGCAAACCATTCTCCACTTTTCTTAATGGTGCGTTTCTGCGTCGCCAGATCCAGCTGAATAAAGCCGTAGCGATTTTTGTACGCATTACACCATGACCAGTTATCAATAAATGTCCACATATGGTAGCCAAGACAGTTACTGCCTTCGCTAATACCTTTGTGTACCCATTTAAGATGTTCGGAAATAAAGTCGATACGATACTGATCGTTAATTTGACCGTTTTCAATAAAACGCTGCTCGTTTTCGACACCCATACCATTTTCAGAAATAAAGCAGCGTGGGTTGCCGTAATTTTCCCGCAGATTAACGAGAATATCGTAAATACCCGGCTCGTAGATTTCCCAGCCACGGTACGGATTCATTTTACGGCCTGGCATTTCGTAATTATCAAAGAACCACTCCGGCATAAACGGCGCCTTAGGATTCACCGCGCTGTCACGACATTTCACGCGACGCGGCTGATAGTAGTTAATGCCGAGCAAATCGATGGTGCCTTCCGCAATCACCGCGCTGTCGTCAGGCTGACAGGCAGGAAGCTGCTCGTAGGACTTCAACAGCGCGACCAAATCGGCCGGATATTCACCACGCAGCACCGGATCGAGGAAGCTGCGGTTAAACATCAGGTCCGCATAGTGCGCAGCTTTCACATCCTGCGGGTTTTGCGACCGCGGATACGACGGCGTCAGGTTCAGCACGATGCCAATTTCACCGGGATAATGCCCGGCGCGGAAGGCGCGAACCGCCTGCGCATGAGCCAGCACCGTGTTGTACGCGACGGTCGCCGCACGACGGAAATCCACCACGTTCGGATAATGGAAGTCGTAAAGATAACCGCCTTCTACCGGCACAATCGGCTCGTTGAAGGTAAACCAGTGCAGCACGCGATCGCCAAACAGCTCAAAGCAAATCTGCGCGTAGCGGGAATACGCCGCCACGACGTCACGGTTTTCCCAGCCGCCAATCTCCTGCATCGCCATCGGCATGTCGAAGTGGAACAGGGTGATGAACGGTGTAATGCCCTGCTCAAGCAGCTCGTCGAACACCTGATTGTAAAAGTCTACCGCCTGCGGATTCACTTCGCCGACACCGTCGGGGATCAGACGCGCCCAGCTAATCGAGGTGCGAAAGCTGTTATGGTTCAGCTGTTTCAACAGCTGAATGTCCGCTTTCCAGTTCTGACAGAACGTTGAGGTATCCTGCGGCCCCACGCCCTGGTGAAAACGGTTTGGCTCGCGGCCGAACCAGTGATCCCAGGTGGTCAGTCCCTTGCCGTCGCCCTGGCTTTCCCCTTCGGTTTGCAAAGCGGAGCTTGCGCTGCCCCACCAAAAGTTATCGGGAAATGAATATTTCATGATGCTTCCTCTTTGACTTAATGACTTGCAGTCTCAACTGCACCCACGGTCGCCTGGGCTTTTTGCTCTTCGTTTTTCATCAAAGAACGCTCGTAAGCACGCAGGAACGGCAGATACATGATTGCTGACATCACCATACAAATAACGCACATCACGACCGGACTAAACGCCCAGTTGGCGGCCCACGATGCGCCGATTGGGGCAGGCGTAGTCCATGGCGTCAGAGAGACAACTTGTGCGATCCAGCCGAGTTTGGTGGCGCCATACGCCAGGCAGGCGTTAATCAACGGCACGAACACAAACGGGAGGAACAGCATTGGGTTCATGATAATCGGTGCGCCGAACAGAATCGGTTCGTTGATGTTAAAGAAGCTTGGCACCACGCCCATTTTGCCGATAGTGCGCAGGTGCGCCACACGGCTACGCAGCAGCAGGAACGCCAGCGGCAGAGTCGAGCCCACGCCACCAATCAGCAGGTAGTGATCCCAGAAACCTTGCAGATAAACGTGTGGAAGCGCCGCGCCAGCCGCCAGTGCAGCCTGGTTTGCCGACAGGTTCGCCATCCAGAACGGGTTCATAATGCCGGTGACAATCAGCGAACCATGGATACCCGCGAACCAGAAGATCTGGCACAGCAGGACGGAAAGCAGAATGGCAGGCAGGGAATCTGATGCAGAAACCAGCGGCTCCAGCAGGTGCATAATCGCCTGCGGGATAATCATGCCGGTCTGCGCTTCGATGAACAGGTTCAACGGGTGCAGCGTACCGATAACGACCATGACAGGGATCAGGATTTCAAAGGAACGCGCCACGCCGGTTGGGACTTCTTTCGGCAGACGGATCGTCACTTTGTTTTCCTTCAGCCACGCGTAAACGCGGGTGGAGTAGATAGCGGTAATCAGCGCGGTGAAAATGCCCTGGCCGGACATGTACTGCGTGGAGATTTTACCGTCGGCATACGGCGCGGCGACCAGCAGGAACGCCATAAACGCCAGCAGGCCTGACATCACCGGATCGAGATTAAACTGGCGGCCCAGGCTTGCACCAATGCCCACCGAGATAAAGAAGGTCATCACGCCCATGCTGAGGTTAAACGGCAGCATCAGCTGTTCGCGGTAGGTCTGGGAGAAATCAAGCCAGCCGCGCGCAAAACTGTTGGTCGTGTCCGCAGAGAACGGCGGGAAGATGAACACCAGCATAAACGAGCCGATGATCATAAACGGCAGGGCGGCGGTAAAGCCGTCACGGATCGCAATCACATACTTTTGCTGACCGAGCTTGGCCGCCAGCGGGGTAATGGACTGCTCAATCACCGCAACCATGGATTGATATAACGAACTCATGAGAACACCTTCTTAGTGTGACGCTTCGATGAGCGACAGAGCGTAGTCCAGAACCTTATCACCACGCTGCATTCCGTAGTCCATCATATCGATGGCTTGTACCGGAATACCTTGCGTAGCAGCCTTGTCTGCGAGTGTCTTTAACATGTATTTCACTTGGGGTCCGAGAAGCACGACCTGGTATTGCGGAAACTGCGTATCAAATTCGGATACACCGTACGCATCAATCTTCACAGGTAGACCGCGTTCTTCTGCAGCTTCAACCATTTTCCTCACCAGCAGGCTGGTGGACATCCCGGCAGAGCAGCACAGCATAATCTTGAACATCGACAACCATCCTATAAATGTAAAAAGTTATTGCGGGGATGATTGGATAACATATGGAAACCGGTTTCCATCCATAAAGGACAGAAGTGTGACACCCTTCAAAGTCCGTTGCTTATGGGGCTTATTAATAGGATTTGCGTCACGAAATTTGGCGTTTTTGATATCAAAATGAGTGGAAACGGAAAATCGGTTTCCATGGAAAACGGAAACGGATATACTCCT
The DNA here is from genome assembly GCF_045627565.1 of Lelliottia sp. NCBI lineage: Bacteria > Pseudomonadati > Pseudomonadota > Gammaproteobacteria > Enterobacterales > Enterobacteriaceae > Lelliottia > Lelliottia sp. The sequence goes on from NZ_JAZQNX010000006.1 coordinate 5,428, forward strand.
GATTGGCTATAATGTGAGCCGAAGCGGTAACTGGAATTACAGGACTACGTGGGTCCTGTCAGGGGAATATGATGTCTACAATCAACGATGTATCACGTCTGGCCGGGGTGTCAAAAGCCACGGTATCACGGGTGTTGAGCGGGTCGCGCGGCGTTAAGGAAGCCAGCCGTGAGGCCGTATTAAAAGCGGCGGATGAGCTGAACTATCGGCCAAACGTCATTGCGCAGTCGCTGCTGAGCCAATCGACCGGCTGTATCGGTGTTATTTGCGCGCAGGATAATATCAACCAGACGACCGGTTATCTGTACGCGCTGGAAAAACAGCTCAGTCAGCATCAAAAACACCTGCTGCTGCGCTTCGCAAACACGAAAAGTGAAGTGCTGAATGCACTTGATGAACTCTCCTGCGGACTTTGCGATGACATCCTGATTATCGGTGCGCGTTTCCCTCTGCATGTCGATCAGGAAAACGTCATTCTGGTGGACTGCATGGAGTCAGATTACGCCAATAGCATCCAGTTTGATCACGCCTTTGCCGCCGAAACCGCCTGTAATTATCTTACCAGCCAGGGCCGCCGTCAGATTGCGCTGATCCAGCCGCAGGGCAGTGGTTTTGCCGATCAGGTGCTGCTCGGGTATAAACACGCGCTGGAGAAAAACTTCCTGCCGTTTAATCGTAATCTGGTGTTTATGGACGCCACATCGTCATCCGTGGCGTTGCAGGAATTGCTCAATAACGCCACAACGCTGAATTTTAATGCGCTGTTGGTGGCGGATGAGCAAGAAGCGCATCGCGTGATCCCGCAGCTGCAGGCGTTCAATAAATCGGTGCCGGAAGACATCATGGTCTTTAGTCTGGCCGGTTCGCTGCATCTGCCAGGGATCCCAACCATTCCGGCGATTGAGTATTCGATGGATGCTATGGCGGCGCGGATTGTGGCGTGGCTCAATGAAAAAACGCAGATGCTCGGTTCATACGTTTTGCGGGGTGATTTGATTATCCCGGATATCCGTAAGCGTTAAAAAAAGCGTGAAGCTTCGGCTTCACGCTCAGTAATCTTCCATGCAATCGACCTTTCCCACCGCCTCCCAGTAGTTATCCAGATTGTCGCGTTCCATCGCCAGCATGGCGTTTTTAATCAGCAGCTTATTCGCCTCCGAAGACAAAATCATGGTCTGCCACTGTTTATCGGTCTGCTTGCTCTGAGGCGAACAGACTTTTTTAATATCTTTCATCACGACTTGTTTAATTTTCTCATCTTTAGCCGGATCCCGCGTCTCCTTCGCATGGACGAAGGCGGCAAAAAGCAAACAGACAACCAGGCAAAACAGGTGTGCAACTTTCATTGAAACCCCCGAAAAAAACACGCATTGTCTTCTGAAATATATAGTTACATTCATGGTTGCGATTCAAGTCGAAAGTATGAAATTGATCGTTCGCGGGTATGAGACGTTTTAAGCGTAGCCGCAGATTTTGCCGCGCTCTATTGCCTGAAAAAATATTTATTCGCTGCTGAAAATGCACGCGGTGAGTTTGCTATTTATGGGGCCGGGGAATTATTCTTGAGTGAATCATTGCGCTAAAAACAAGGAGATAAGAATGCAACTGAGCGTCACTAACACGATTACTGCCCATGAGAAAGATGAACTCCTGAGCGGATTACGTTCTCACAACCGTCAGTATATTAATTTTGCCAACGTGAGCGGAGACGTGGCGGTTTATGCGCGTGATGAAGATGGCGTGATGATCGGTGGGCTGATTGGCAACCGCAAAGGGGAATGGCTGAATATTGATTATTTGTGGGTCAGCAGCGATGCGCGCGGCACCGGACTCGGGAGTCAAATTATGCAGGCCGCCGAAGAGGAGTCAAAACGCATGGGATGCCTGCACGCGCTGGTGGACACGTTTAGCTTTCAGGCGCGCCCGTTTTATGAAAAACAGGGCTATCGGCTGCAAATGACCCTGGATGATTTCCCGCTGAAAGGCATGCAGCGCCATTACCTGTCGAAGGCGCTCTAACCGCCGATCCCCTCGCCAATCACGGCCAGCGCATGTCTCACGATAATTTCCGGTGAGAGCACTTTTAGCCTTTCGTCGTTGCGCATCCGCGAGAATGGCACCAGCACCAGGCTTAATAAGGTGGTGAAGAGCAACTCTGGCGCAAGCTCGCGGTTCAGTTTGCCCTCCTGTTGCCAGCGCGCAATGCTGGCAAGCGTCGCCTGATATTTATCATCACCAAAGCGTGCCTGTAGATGGGTGCGCAGCACCGGCATTTCGCCAATGACTTCCTGCATCCACAGCGGCGCGAACCAGTGATATTGCCCGGCGAGTTCCGCCAGTTTTTTTACCATCAATGTCAGGGCCGTGACGGGATCATCCGGGTGTGCGTCAAAAACCGCGCCGATCGCGCTGCGAAGTGGCAGGAAACGCTCCTCAACCATCGCGTCGAGCAGTTGCTCACGAGAATTGAAATAGTAATGCAGCATGGCTGGCGTCACGCCCGCTTCTTTTGCAATGGCGTTGAGCGACGTATTCGCGATGCCCTGGCGGGAAAACAGATCAAGGGCAATATCCAGCAATCGTTCCCGGCCGGTGGCTGTGGGCTTTGTTCCACGCGGGCGTCCGGGGCGACGGCCCTGCGGCGTGGATTCAGAATGGTCCTTTTGTGCTGGCATAGTATGCGGATTCCTTGACGTGATTCATCACTTGGATGAATATTAATTATCTCATTAATTAATTTCAAGTGGTGTCTTATGGCGTCTGACTCGACGACTCAACCCGCTGTCGGCAAAAACGCCCCCTCGATCCGGCTGCTGTTCAGCGCGTTACTCCTGGTCATGCTGTTATCCGCGCTCGACCAAACCATTGTTTCCACGGCGCTGCCCACGATTGTGGGTGAGTTGGGCGGCCTGGATAAGCTTTCGTGGGTGGTCACCGCGTATATTCTCAGCTCAACGATTGCCGTACCGCTGTACGGTAAGTTTGGCGATCTGTTTGGCCGAAAAATGGTTCTGCAAATCGCGATTGTACTCTTCCTTGTGGGTTCCGCGCTCTGCGGGCTGGCGCAAAATATGACGCAACTGGTGCTCATGCGCGCCCTGCAAGGCCTGGGTGGCGGTGGGCTGATGGTGATCAGCATGGCGGCAGTGGCGGATGTGATTCCTCCTGCCGACCGTGGCCGCTATCAGGGGTTGTTCGGCGGCGTGTTTGGCCTGGCGACCGTCATCGGGCCGCTGATCGGCGGCTTTATCGTGCAGCACGCTTCCTGGCGCTGGATTTTTTATATCAATCTGCCGCTGGGATTGTTTGCCTTGATGGTCATCGGCGCGGTGTTTCACAGTAGCGGCAAACGCAGCGAGCATGAAATCGACTATCTGGGGGCGTTTTATCTCAGCATGGTGCTGCTGTGTATCATCCTTTTCACCACCGAAGGCGGGACGATACGCGAATGGAGCGATCCGCAGCTGTGGTGCATTTTAGCCTTCGGGCTGACGGGGATTGCCGGGTTTATTTATGAAGAGCGCCTGGCGTGGGAGCCGATTATTCCCCTGTCGCTGTTCCGCGATCGCAGCTTCCTGCTGTGCAGCCTGATCGGCTTTATCATCGGGATGTCGCTGTTTGGCTCGGTAACGTTCCTGCCGCTCTATTTGCAGGTGGTCAAAAATGCCACCCCGACGCAGGCGGGGCTACAGCTGATCCCGCTGATGGGCGGCCTGCTGCTGACCTCGATCGTCAGCGGGCGCATTATCAGCCGCACCGGGAAATACCGTCTGTTTCCGATTCTCGGCACTCTTTTGGGCGTGATCGGTATGGCGTTACTGACACGGATCACCATTGATTCGCCGACCTGGCAGCTGTACCTGTTTACCGGCGTATTGGGGATGGGGTTAGGGCTGGTGATGCAGGTGCTGGTACTGGCGGTGCAAAATAGCGTTTCGTCCAGTCAGTATGGCGTGGCCACGTCCGGGGTGACGCTGTTCCGCTCGATTGGCGGGGCGATTGGCGTCGCGCTGTTTGGTGCCGTGTTCACGCATGTTCTGCAATCCGGACTGATTGAACGCTTACCGGAAGGGACAGAACTGCCGCGCGAACTCAATCCGGTCGCCATTCACCATCTGCCGGACGCCCTGCGTCTCAGCTATCTGGATGCATTTGGGGCGGCGATCCATGCCGTATTCTTAATGGCGGCAGGGATTATGGTACTGGCGTTTGTCCTGTCATGGTTTTTACGTGAATCGCCGCTGCGCCGGGATAATGCGCATCCGTAGCACATAAAAATGGTCGTCCGATTTTCGGTTGTGGGGGATGAGTCGAACGCGCCACACTCATCAGGCACACCCTATAACCGGAGACAACCATGCACTTTGCCGCGCTTCATCACCAAACCGCACCGCTTATTATCGCCAACGTCTGGGATGCCAGTAGCGCCCTGGCTGCACACCAGGCCGGATATCGTGCCCTCGGCACATCCAGCGCGGCGATTGCCGCCATGCTGGGTTACGACGACGGCGAGGCTATCTCGTTTGATGAGCTTTTATTTATAGTGACACGTATTCGGGCGGTCACCGCGTTACCGCTCAGTGTCGATCTGGAAGCCGGCTATAGCGAAACGACAACCGGCATCATTGAAAATATCCAGCGTCTGGCGCAGCTCGGCGTCGTGGGCATCAATCTTGAAGACAGCCGAGTGATCCACGGCGAACGTCAGCCGGAAAATGCTTCTGCATTTGCCACAAAGCTCGGGCAAATTCGCCAGGCGTGCCCTGAAATGTTCCTGAATATTCGCACCGACGGTTTTTTGTTAAATGACGACAACGCGCTGAACGAGACCCGCCGCCGCGGTCTCTTGTATGCGGCGAACGGCGCTGACGGGTTTTTCGTGCCTGGCGTAACCCGTGAACAGGATATCCGCGCGCTCGTTCGTGATGTTCCCCTGCCGCTGAATGTGATGTGTATGCCCGATCTGGCCGATTTCGGCACGCTCGCCGCATCAGGCGTGCGGCGTATCTCCATGGGAAATTTTGTCCATTCTGCGATACAAACGCGGCTAAAGGATTTACTGTTAACGATCCAAAATGAGCAGTCCTTCGCGGGAGTTTTCAGCCATGAAAGTCACTGACAGCAGCCAGTGCGATACCTGGTATCAGGCGTTGCTCGACCGCGCGACGGAGTTCACGGGCGTCTTTTTCGTGGGCGTCAGAACCACCGGCGTCTTCTGCATCTCGGTCTGCCGGGCGCGCAAGCCAAAGCGTGAAAACGTCGATTTTTATGATGATTTTAAATCTGCGCTGGATGCAGGTTTCCGCCCCTGCAAAGTGTGTCGTCCCACTGAAAATGCCTTTACCGCCCCGGATTTCATCGTGCAGGCACTCCGTATACTGCGTGAGAATCCAAAAGCGCGCGTGAGTGACACTGAGCTGCGCCAACAAGGGATCGGCCCGGAGCGCGTCCGCCGCTGGTTTTTGCAAAACCATGGCATGACCTTTCAGGCATTTCAGCGGATGCAGCGGGTTAACGTGGCGCTGCAGGCGCTAAAAAGTGGCCGCACGGCCACCGAAGTCGCGTTCGACAGCGGCTATGAATCCTTAAGCGGATTCGGTTACACCTGTAAAAAACTCACAGGGCATGCGCCGAGCGAAAGCCGCCAGGTGATTCTGATCCATCGTTTCACCACGCCTCTCGGCCCGATGTTTGTGTGTGCGACGGAGCGCGGCGTCTGTTTGCTGGAATTTGTCGACAGGCGGATGCTGGAAACCGAGTTCAGTGACTTGCAGCGTTTGCTGAAGGCCAGAATCATGGCAGGTGAAAATCGGCATACCCGTCAGATGGAAACGGAGATAGGGGAATATTTTGCGGGCACTCGTCAGCAATTTGATATCGCCCTTGATATGCCAGGAAGTGAGTTTCAGCGCACCGTCTGGGACGCGTTACAGACCGTGCCTTTTGGTGAAACGTCGCATTATCAGGCGCTGGCAAAACAGATCGACAAACCCGCAGCGGTGCGTGCCGTGGCGGGGGCAAACGGCGCAAACCGAGTCGCGATCGTTATTCCCTGCCATCGCATTATCGGCAAAGACGGTTCATTGACCGGGTATGGCGGCGGAATAGCGCGTAAAGCGTGGCTTATCGCCCACGAAAAAAAGCACCGTTGAGCGGGATATACCTTTTTCTTCTGATTGATTCCTTTTCGGTTTTTCGCCCGCCGCTGCGTTATCGATATAGTCGTGAAAACGTCTATCAAAAGGAATGGTCTCGTGAAACTGAAATTCGGTGCATTACTGCTGGCGGGCCTGCTGCTCGCGGGCTGTGACCAAAGCGGCAGTAATGCCAAACATATTAAAGTCGGCGTAATCAACGGCGCAGAGCAAGATGTGGCAGAAGTTGCCAAAAAAGTGGCGAAAGAGAAATACGGTCTGGAGGTCGAGCTGGTGGGCTTCAGTGGCTCACTTCTGCCAAACGATGCGACCAATCAGGGCGAACTGGATGCGAACGTGTTCCAGCATCGTCCGTTCCTGTCCGAGGATAACAAAGCGCACAACTATAAGCTGGTGGCGGTCGCCAATACGTTTGTCTTCCCGATGGCGGGGTACTCGCGCAAGGTGAAATCCGTTTCCGAGCTGCAAGACGGCGCAACGATTGCTATTCCAAACGATCCGACCAACCTTGGCCGTGCGCTGTTGCTGCTGCAAAATCAAAAACTGATCACGCTTAAACCCGATACCGGGCTGCTGCCGACGGCGCTGGACATCACCGCCAATCCGAAGAACCTGAAAATCATGGAGCTGGAAGGCGCGCAACTCCCGCGTGTGCTGGACGACCCTAAAGTGGACGTGGCGATTATCAGCACCACCTATCTCCAGCAAACGGGCCTGTCGCCTGTGCATGACGGCGTATTTATCGAAGATAAAAACTCGCCTTACGTGAACATTGTCGTGACGCGCGAAGACAACAAAGACGCAGAGAACGTAAAGGAATTTATTCAGTCGTATCAGTCGCCGGAAGTGGCGAAAGCGGCGGAAAAAATCTTCAACGGCGGGGCCGTTCCGGGCTGGTAATGAAAGAAAGGCCTATAACGTTACGTTACACGCCTCTTTGGGTTACTTCAGATTGCCCTGGAAGAACGACGTCAACTTAGCAAACGGAATCAGGTCGGTACGGTCGTACAGATCTACGTGGCCAGCGTTCGGTACCACGACCAGCTCTTTGGGTTGTCCGGCGCGTTTGTAGGCGTCTTCGCTAAATTCTTTTGAATGCGCTTTATCGCCGGTGATAAACAGCATCGGACGCGGAGAAATGGTCTCGATGTCGTTGAACGGATAGAAGTTCATAAACTTACCTATGCTGCTTAACATCGGTTTAGTGGTCAGCGCTTCTTTCTCGCCCTTCGGCGTAAAACCGCCGCGCGCGGTGCGGTAAAAATCAAAGAACTCGCGCTGGATTTCCGGCGTTGAGGCATCGATTTTATTAACCGTTCCAGGAACATAGGCGATCTCACCGCCTTTAAACTCGTTCAAACGCTGATCGACGGCTGATTTAATCAGTGCCTTGCGCTGCTCAAGTGAGAAACGATGATTCAGCCCATTGCGCAACGCAGAGCCCATGTCATACATGCTAACCGTGGCGATGGCTTTCATGCGCGGGTCAATTTTGGCCGCGCTTATCACGAAGCTGCCGCTTCCGCAGATACCCAGTGCGCCAATATTTTCCGGATCAACAAATGGCTGTGTGCTCAGATAATCCACTGCGGCGCTAAAATCGTCGGCGTAAATTTCCGGCGAGACCAGATGCCCTGGTTTGCCTTCACTTTCGCCCCAGAAAGAGAGATCAATCGCCAGCGTGACAAACCCTTGTTCAGCCAGCTTTTGCGCATACAGATTCGAGCTTTGCTCTTTCACCGCGCCCATCGGATGCCCGATGACAATCGCCGGATGTTTAGCGTTCTGATCCATCCCTTTCGGCATAAACAAATTACCGACGACGTTCATCTGATACTGATTTTTGAACGTTACTTTTTGCTGAGTCACTTTCTCGCTTTTAAAGAAATTATCAGCGCCATTAGACATATCGGCGGCGGATACGGCAAAGGTGCCGATCAGCAACCCCAGCGCCATGGTGAATCTTTTCATGATGAACTCCTGTTGTGTGTGTCGTTGCGTGAGGTGAAAAAGGCTAGTAATGCGGCGGTGATGAGCAATGCTCCGCTAAGTGCAAAAGTGGTCTGCCAGCCGCTGTAGTCGAAAGCCAGGCCGCCGACGGTGGAACCGAGCGCGAGGGAGAGTTGCACCACGGCCACCATCAGGCCACCGCCTGCTTCGGCATCGTCAGGAAGCGTTCTGGCCACCCATGTCCACCAGCCGACGGGAGCGGCTGTCGCGACCAGCCCCCAGATGCCCAGCAGAATGGCGACGGCAGTCAGGCTGTGGCCGAAACCCATCAGCGCGGCGGTAATCAGCGCCATCACCAGGGGGATAACAATCAGCGTGCGATAAAATCCGGATTGCAAAAACGTACCGATCAGCAGCGTGCCAATGAAGCCCGCGACGCCAATAATCAGCAACATCAGGGACAGAATTGGCGCGCTGACCACGGTGACGGTTTCCAGAAAAGGTCGAACATAGGTGAACAGCGCAAACTGCCCCATAAAGAAAATCCCGCACGCCGCCATGCCTTTTGCGACCAGCGGTGTCTTCAGAAGTGAGAAAACGCTGCCGGAGCGCCTTCTATTATTTTCCGTTGACATGGCAGGCAGGCTGAACCACTGCCAGACGAACGCGATAAGCGCCACGGGAACCAGACAGAAAAATGCACCGCGCCAGCCGATTGTCGATCCCAGCCAGCTACCGAGCGGGGCGGCGACAACGGTGGCCAGGGCATTTCCGCCGTTGAAAATCGCCAGCGCGCGCGGCACCTGATGCAGCGGCACAAGCCGAATGGCGGTGGCGGCCGATAGCGACCAAAATCCCCCAATCGCCACGCCAATTAACGCGCGTCCCGCCATATAAAGGGGGTAATTAGGCGCGAGCGCGATGATCAGACCCGACACCGCCATCAGCACGGTCATGCCGAGCAGCAAATATTTGCGGTTCATGCTGCCCGCAAGTGTCGAAAGGGAAAGACTCATCACCACCGCGAAAGCACCTGAAATAGCCATTCCGAGTCCAGCCAGTCCTTCGCTGACACCCAAATCATGTGACACCGGCGTCAGCAGGCTGACAGGCATAAATTCTGAGGCCACAAGCGCGAACGCGCACAGCGTCATTGCCAGCACGCCGCTCCAGTAAGCACGCATCTGGCGCGCAGGTGTTTCGTTTAAGATTGCGGTCATATCTCATTACCTTGTTGATCATGTTGGCCAAATTTGGGCAAGCCGGGGCCGTGCGCCATTCAGGGGAATAACGCGAGCAGGTGAAATTAGGTGTGTTTGATGTCTGTCAGTGGTGAAAATTTTTACACGCGGGTTAGGGTTTGACTAGCTAATCAATACTTAATGGGCTTATAAGTGATGCTTATTAATCGGACTAAAAGAGAACGAGATGAAGCGCAATCTTAACGATCTGTTTGCTTTCGTCACTGTCGCGCGCGAGGGGAGTTTTACCCGCGCGGCGGCGCAGCTGGGCGTGACGCAACCCGCCTTGAGTCAGGCGATTACTGGCCTGGAAAACCGGATGCAAATCCGCCTGCTGACGCGCACGACGCGCAGCGTGTCGCCGACCGCTGCCGGAGAACGTCTTTTAAACGCGATCGGTAACCGTTTTGATGAAATAGAAGCGGAGCTGGATATGCTAAGTGAACTGCGCGACAAACCTGCGGGCACGGTGCGGATCACCTGCGGACCGAGCGTCCTTAAAGAAACGCTCTTTCCGAAATTAACGCCGCTTTTGCGGGAATACCCTGATATTCACGTTGAGTTCGACGCGAATCATGGTTTTCGCGATATTGTCGCCGATCGTTTTGATGCCGGGGTGCGCATGGGCGACACCATCGATAAAGACATGATCGCCGTGCCTATCGGCCCGCAGCTGCGGATGGCGGCGGTGGCCTCTCCAGACTATTTCTCTCGATTTCCCATTCCGCAAACGCCGCACGAACTCACGCAGCATCAATGCATTAATCAACGTCAAATTAAATCAGGCGGATTGTATGTCTGGGATTTCGATCAGGACGGCGGCGATCTGAACGTGCGCGTCAGCGGGCAACTGACCTTTAACACCTCAGATCATATCGTGGATGCGGCGCTGGCAGGCTTTGGTGTGGCGTTTTTACCGGAAGAAGAGTTTGGCGATCATATTGCTGCCGGGCGGCTCATTCGCGTCCTTGAGCCGTGGTGCCAGCCGTTTCCCGGTTATTACCTTTATTACCCCAGCCGTAAACAGCCGTCACCGGCCTTTTCTCTGGTGATGGAGGCATTACGGGTGCGGTAAAATTGGCCCGATTCCATCGATCATCGCCCATGAGCCCACATATTGCGGCGTGAGGGCGGGTTATTCTTTTTGCATCATCTGATAGAGGAATAACCATGAAAATTACCCAAATCCGTAACGCTACCCAAATCATAACTTACGCGGGTCGACGCTTTTTAATTGACCCGATGTTAGCCGCCAAAGATGCTTACCCGGGTTTTCCAGGCACGGCGCGGGCTGAAATCCGTAACCCAATGGTCGATTTACCTTTTGACGTTGAAACCATTCTGGATGTTGATGCCATCATCGTCACCCATACGCATGACGATCACTGGGATCGGGCAGCCATCGATCTGATCGGCAAAGACAAACCGATCTACGTGCAAAACGACAGCGATGCGGATCTGCTGCGCTCGCAGGGCTTCCACAATCTGACTGTGATGACGGAAAACAGCCGCTTTGGTGACATTCAACTAAGCAAAACTCACGGTGGTCAACACGGCACCGACCGCGCCTATGCCGTGCCGGAGCTGGCGGAGCGTTTGGGTGAGGCGTGCGGCGTGGTGTTTCGCCACCCTGATGAAAAAACGCTTTTTATTGCGGGAGACACCCTCTGGCGTGCGGACGTTGCCGTCGAACTGCAAAAACAGCAGCCGGATGTGGTGGTACTGAATGCCGGTTATGCGCATGTCATTGGATTTGGCCCCATTATTATGGGTCAGGAAGATGTGCTGAACGTCCACTTTCTGCTGCCGCAGGCCAGGATTGTCGCCACGCACATGGAGGCAATCAACCACTGTCTGCTGACGCGCAGCGCATTACGTGAATATGCTGATGCCAATCAGATGAGCGATGTGCTTAGTATTCCGCAGGACGGCGAAACCGTTATATTTTAAGTATCAGGCCGGGGGAGGGAGAAAGCGTGAAAATAGCAAACGTGGCGATTGTCGCGGTGGAGGGCTTTAGCCCGTTTCACTACTCCGTTCCCTGCATTCTGTTTGGCGATACGGTTTCAGGGGAAAAGCGCTTTAACGTGCAGATCTGTGCCGAAACCCCGGGGATGTTGACGTCTCGCGAGGGTTTTGCGCTTAGCGCCACCGCAGATTACTCCGTCATTCCGCAGGCCGACATTGTGGTGGTGCCTTACTGGCGGCACGTTCTTGAACGCCCTCCACAGACTCTGCTCGACAGTCTGGTGCAGGCCCGCGAAAACGGCGCAGAAATTGTCGGTCTGTGTTTGGGTTCTTTCGTGCTGGGATATGCTGGCATCCTGGACGGTAAACGTGCGGCAACCCACTGGGAGTTCGAACGCCAGTTTCAGACGCTTTTCCCAGAGGTTCAGCTCGATATCAACGCGTTATATGTTGATGACGATCGGATTATCACGTCGGCAGGAACCGCAGCGGCGCTGGATTGCTGCCTGTATATTATTCGCCAGCGCTTTGGCAGCGTGGTCGCCAATCAAATTGCCCGACGAATGATCGTTCCGCCGCACCGTGAGGGTGGGCAGGCGCAATTTATCGAACAGCCGATTCCGGAAAACACCCGCGATGCGCGTATAAATTGTCTGATCGACTATCTGCAAAAACACATTCGTGAACCGCATCATCTCGACTCGCTGGCCGCCGTGGTGTCGATGAGCCGCCGCACGCTGACGCGTCATTTTATAAAGGCGACGGGGATGAGCGTGGCCGACTGGCTCACCGCCGAGCGCCTGCGTCGCAGCCAGATTTTACTGGAAGCAGGAGATCTGCCGATTGAATCCGTGGCGGAACAGGTGGGATTTCTCTCTGCGGTAACCTATCGCCAGCAGTTTAAAGCGCGTTTTGGCGTTAGCCCGGTGGAATGGCGAAAAACATTTCGTACCAGCGGCACAGATATAGGCGAGCGGTAGTCACGCGGTAACAATATATTAAATATCCCTCTAAACAGAACTCAATATTTAATCTAAATCACATATTGTGCAAAAAAATAACGCCTAACTTAAATTCAGTACACCCTGAATAAGACTCGTCTTATAGTCCGCAAAATATTCAGCAATGTTTTATTCAGGGAAAGATGAACAAGGCGTTTAGCACTTTTAAATTTATAATAATTTCATCTGTAAATTATATTTTCGCTATTCTATGGATAGGCATTTTTTCTTTTACGCTACACGCTGCCCCTCTCTCTCCGGCGGATCGTGATGCTATTCAGCAGCAGCAACAGCAGCTGTTATTACAAAACCAGCAGCAGCGTGATGAACTGGAACGCACTATCCGCTTGCCCGAAACGTCCCCACAAAAGCCTGTATTAGCAGGCTCTGGGCCGTGCTTTCGTATTGAGAAAATTACGTTAACCGGTGTGACCTTAATCACCGCCAAAGCCCAGCACAGGCTGATTTCGCCGTGGGAAGGCCAGTGCCTGGACATGGCAAAAATAACCGAATTAACGACGGTGATTTCTGACTGGTATATCAGCCGGGGGTACATTACCAGCCGTGCTTTTCTGACGGAACAAGATCTCTCGAGCGGTCAGCTCAATATTGTGGTGCTTGAAGGCAAACTCGCCGAAATTCGTCTGGAAGGTAAAACGCCCTTTATGCTGAAAATGGCGTTTCCTGGGTTGAAAGATCGCGTACTTAATTTACGCGATATAGAACAAGGCATGGAGCAAATTAATCGTTTGCGTGCCCAGCCGGTACAAATTGAAATTATTCCCGCATCGCAGCCTGGTTATTCAGTGGTTAATCTTACCGCACAGCCTGAATTTCCGTTAAGTGCATCAATCAGTCTGGATAATAGCGGCCAGAAGAGTACGGGTGAAGAACAACTCAATGGCTCGCTGACCGGCAATAATATGCTCGGTGTGGCCGATAAATGGTTTGTCAGCGGCGGTCGCAGCAGCGATTTCGCCACGCCCTATGATGCGCAAAATTTCCAGGCGGGCGTGAGCGTGCCGTTCGGCTATGGTCTGCTCGACTACAGCTACGCGTGGAGCAACTACCGCACCACCATCGACAACGTTGGATACCTGTGGGTTTCGAGGGGTGACACCAAAACGCACCGCCTGAATGCTTCCTGGGTTGTCTATCGCAACGGCGACGTGAAAACAGGTTTGGCGGCCGGTGTGGTGCAGCGATCAAGTCGCAACTGGCTTAACGATGCGCCGCTACAAAGCAGCACGCGAAATCTCTCCAGCCTGATCCTCGGCATCACCCACACGCAAAAAATGGCCGGTGGCGTGGCGACACTCAACCCCACTTACAGCCACGGCATGCCCTGGTTTAACGGCGAAACCGATGAAGACAAAATCGGCGATGCGCCGCGTGCGCTGTTCAGCAAGTGGAGTATGAACGCCAGTTTTCAGCGTCCTCTGACCACGAGTTTGTGGTGGCTAACGAGTGCCTACGGCCAGTGGTCACCCGATCGTTTGTACGGCGCAGAACGCCTGACGCTCGGCGGCGAAAGCTCGGTGCGTGGCTTTAAAGAACAATATCTTTCCGGCGACAACGGCGGCTATCTGCGCAACGAACTCGGCTACACGCTTTTCACGTTGCCGGTGATCGGACAAGTCAGCGCGACCGTCGCATTCGACGGCGGCTGGCTGGAAAAAGACCGTGAAGATCGCTTTGCCTCCGGCACCCTGTGGGGCACGTCGATTGGTCTCAGCAGTTCAGGCCGCTGGTACAGCAGCCAGATTTCAGTGGGTACACCGGTGGATTATCCCGACTGGCTTGGTCCCGATCACGTCAGCGTCAACTGGCGCATCGCTTTCACGCTTTAAGAGAATCACACGACTATGGATACCCGTCACCCACCCGTTCGTTTCTCTCAGCGTCTGATTAGCTGGGTCGTCTGCGGCTTAATGATCTGGCAGCCGGTTGCGCCTGCCTTTGCGGCGGTGATGACGCCGACCGGCAACACCACTATGGATAAGGCCGGAAACGGCGTGCCGGTGGTGAATATCGCCACGCCTAACGGGGCGGGGATTTCCCACAACCAGTTCGACAGCTACAACGTCGGCAAAGAGGGCGTCATCCTCAATAACGCCACCGTTCGCCTGACCCAAACCCAGCTCGGTGGGCTGATCCAGAACAACCCCAATTTGCAGGCGGGACGCGAAGCGAAAGGGATCATTAACGAAGTGACGGGCGCAAATCGCTCGCAACTTCAGGGGTATACCGAAGTCGGCGGAAAAGCGGCGAACGTGATGGTCGCCAACCCCTACGGAATTACGTGTAACGGCTGTGGATTCATCAATACGCCGAATGTGACTTTAACCACCGGTAAGCCGCAGTTCGATGCGAACGGCAATCTGATGGCGCTGGACGTCACCAAAGGGGCGATCACAGTTGAAGGCCAGGGACTGGATGCCAGCAAAAGCGACGCGCTGTCGATTATTTCCCGTGCAACCGAGGTCAATGCGGCAATTCACGCCAAAGATCTGACCGTCATTGCCGGGGCCAATCGCGTAGGCGCGGATGGCAGCGTTAAAGCGATTGTCGGACAGAGCGCGACCCCGACCGTGGCGGTCGATACCGGTGCGCTGGGCGGGATGTACGCGAACCGTATTCGTCTGGTATCCAGCGATACAGGCGTGGGCGTCAACCTCGGGAATCTTAACGCGCGGCAGGGCGATATTCAGCTCGATGCCAGCGGTAAACTGACGGTCACCAACAGCCTTGCCAGCGGATCGATTACCGCGAAAGGCGCAGGCGTGACGCTGAACGGCAGTCATCAGGCAGGCGGTGCGCTTAACGTTGCCAGTACGCAGGATATGACCCTGAATAACAGCTTGCTCACCAGCGGCGGCGAGATGCGCCTTGCCAGTGACGGCAAACTTCAGGCAACCGGCGGGGGAGCGAACAGCAAAGGCGCGTTGACGGTCAACAGCGGTCAGGATATGACGCTGACCAATACAAAGCTGGTGGGCCAGGGAAATACCACGCTCAACAGCAATGGTAAGCTCACTATCAACGGTGGGGGCGTGTCGGGCAACGGCGATCTCAATGTTGTCAGCAGCAAGGATATGACCATCGCTAACGCGGCAGTGGGCAGCAATGCCAACGCCACGTTAACCAGCGGCGGAACGCTCACGGCGACCGCAGGGGCGATCTCGGCGGGTAAAACATTGGCGCTCAAAGGGCAACAGCTCGCGCTGGACGACCGCAGCCGTGCGGATGCCACAGGAAACATTCGCCTTGAGGGTGAACGTCTGACAAACCAGGGGCAAATCAACGCCGCTGGCAATCTCACGATCGCCGCCAATCAGGTGGCCAACAGCGGACAGATGGCGGCAAAAGGTCGCGTTGATGCGCAAACGAGCGAGTTGATTAACAGCGGTTCATTGCAGGGCAACGGCGTCACGCTAAAAAGCCAAACACTCGCCAACAGCGGGACGTTGCAAAGCGGTGGTCAATTGGCGCTCAGCGCCGGCACGTTAACCCAACAAGGGACGCTCAGCGCGAAAGGGGACGCGGATCTCGACGTCAGCGAATCGCTGCAAAACAGCGGCGATCTGCTCGCCGACGGCGGGCTGAATATCAAAACCGGCGCGCTGGCGCAAAACGGTGTGCTTTCAGGGGCGAAAGCGCTGAGCGTCAACGCCGACAGTCTCACCAGCGGCAAAGGGTCGCGTACCACCAGCCAGGGCAATATCCAGCTGACTACCGCGCAGCTCGCGGATCTTAACGGCCAGACGGATGCCGCAGGAGCGCTGAACGTCAGCGCCAAAAATCTGAAGACTCGCGCGGATGCACATCTCCAGAGCGGCCAGAATCTGACGTTGCAGGCGGAAAATGCCACGCTCAACGGCATTCAGGCGGCGAAAGGGGCGCTTAACGTCACGGCGCAGACGCTCGACCACGACGGTCAATCGACAGCGAAAACGCTGACGTTTAGCGCCACAGAAGGGATTACCAGCGGCGGCGAATTAACGGCGGACAGTATTTCTCTGCACGGACAACGCATCACCCACAGCGGCATCGCGAAAGCCAAAAATATCACTTTTACCGCCCCGGAATTTATCACGTCCAGCGGAACGCTGGTGGCCGACACCCTGACCCTCGACGGGCAGCGCATTACCAACAGCGGTCTGCTGCAGGCGAATACCCAGTTCAACCTGCACGCCAATGCGCTGGATAACCTTGCCAGCGGTGCGCTGTATAGCGTTCGCGATCTGACGCTCGATCTGCCGGAACTCACCAACCAGGGGCTTATCACCACCGATGGAAATCTGTGGCTGAAAGGCGACGTCCTGACCAACGCCGGGGAAATCAACGGCGTCAATCTGCGTCTCGACAATACCAGCCTGGCAAATCAGGCGGCGGGTCGTTTGCTGGCAGATGACCTGCTGAGTTTTACGGGTTCGGCGCTGGACAACGACGGCCAGATGGCGGCGAACAACATGCGGTTGACGGCAGATAGCCTGCAAAATCACGGCGTGATGCAGGGCAATGATGCGCTGACGCTGAACGCCGCAGAGATAAGCAATAGCGGCGCGTTACGCACCGACGGCACGCTGGATCTGCACGGCGTATCGTTTGAGAACACCGGCGAACTGAGCGCCACCGATCTGCTTTTCACGCTGACGCGTCAGATGAATAACCATGCTGACGGCAAAATTATCGCCAAAAATGGCCTGACGCTCACCGCGCCAGAGCTGCTCAACAGCGGGCTGCTGGTGGGAGCAAACACCCAACTTAACGCGGGCGCGATTCTCAACAGCGGTACGCTGCAAGGGACAAACTCCCTGACCGCGACGGGCAAAAAGCTCGATAACCAACTGGCGGGCAAGCTGCTCTCCGGCGGTGAACTGCATCTGCAAAACGCCACGCTGACCAACGCCGGTTTGTTGCAGGGCAAAACCCTCAACCTGGCGACGGGCGAGTGGATCAACAGCGGCAACGCGCTGGGCGAAGCGGGCGTGACGGCAAAGGTCAGCGGATCGTTCTCTAATCAGGGCAACGTGCTGAGCCAGCAGCAGCTCGATCTGAACGCCGGCAATATCACAAACCAGGGACAACTGCTGTCGAAAGTGTTGACGCTGCACGGCGATCTGCTTAACAGCGGGCTGTTGCAGGGCAGCGATGCGTTGGCCTGGACGGGCGACCAGTTTACCAACCAGGCACAGGGCCAGGCGACGGGCGGCGAAACGCTGATGCTTTCCGGAACTAGCCTGAACAATCAGGGGCAAATTCAGTCGCGCGACGCGGCGCTCACCGCCGACACGCTGACTAATAGCGGTTCGGTGCAGGCGCTGGATCGCCTGAAACTCAACGTCGACGGGCGGCTCGATAATCAGGGCGCGATGCTCAGCCAAAACCTGTTTGAGCTGACGGCGGCGCAGTTGTTTAACGACGGTCAACTGGCGGCAAAATCGCTGACGCTCAGTACCCCGCAGCTGAACAACACCGGCACCGTGCAGGGTAACGACAGCCTGACGTTAGCCACCCGCAACCTGACAAACGCGCAGAGCGGACAGCTGGTCAGCGGCGGTTCGCTGGATCTGGATCTCGATAAGCTCGACAACGCCGGGCTGATGCAGGTGAATCAGCGCTTCACGGTGAAGGGAAACGATCTGCTTAACCGCGGCGATATACAGGCCGATGCGCTGGATTTTGCGCTCAGCAAAACGCTGAATAATCAGGGCGGCATTGTGGCCAAAAATGACGCAGTGCTGAACGCGCCAACGCTCACCAACAGCGGAACGTTGGCGGGGAAAACCCTGTCCCTGAGCGGCACGGATATTCGCAACAGCGGGCTGGTTCAGGGCAACGACAACGCCGACGCGACGGCCAGCCGTATCACCAACGACGCGGCGGGCAAGTGGATTTCTGGTGGGGCGCTGACGCTTAACAGCGGTCAGCTCACCAACGCAGGCGCTGTGCAGGGCGCGACGATTGGCCTCACGGCAGCATCGCTGGACAACAGCGGAACACTCAACGGACTCAACGGCTTTACCGGGACGTTCACCGGCAAACTGACCAACAGCGGACAGATACAGAGCGGCGGCGCGCTGAATTTCAGCGCCGACAGCATCCTCAACCCGGGCCGTATAACCGGTAAAACCCTGGCGCTGAATGCTCGCGACCTCAATAACAGCGGGCTATGGCAAGGCACGGATGGCGTGTCGCTCACCGGCGATACGCTTGCGACCACGGCGGCATCCCGCACGCTGACCGGCGGCGCGTTAACGCTGGATGCCGGACAGTTGACCACCCAAGGCACGCTTCAGGGCAACAACGTCGATGTGACTTCTGACGGTTGGACGCACGGCGGATCGCTTCTGAGCCTGGGCGGATTGACCGCGAATGTTGGCGGGACGCTCACCTCAACCGGGTCGCTGATGAGCAAAGGCGCGGCGGACGTGACGGCGCAAACGCTGGATAACCGTGGGCAATTGCTCGGCGAAGGCGACGTGACGCTCGGCGGCGCGACGCTGAAAAACAGCGGCACGGTGCAGGGGAAAAATCTCGACCTGCATCAGAGCAGTATCAACAACCAGGGGACGCTGACCGGCCTGGACAGCCTGACGATCGAAGCCCGTCAGCAGTTAATGGCGCGTATGGCGATGGCCGCGCCGCAGCAGGAGTTGATCAATGGGCCGACGGGCGCGCTGCTCACGCAGGGTACGCTGAATATCACGTCCGGGGCCGTAACGAACGCCGGAATCTGGCAGGGACAAAACATTCTGCTTAACGCTCAGTCGCTGACGAACAGCGGCGCGGTGCAGAGCGCCGATGCCCTGCAAATGACGCTGGCGAATACGCTGACCAGCAGCGCGGGAAGCAAAATTACTGCGATGGGCACGGCGACGCTGCAGGCGCTGTCGCTCAACAATCAGGGGCAGTGGGCGGCCAAAAATCTGACGCTGAAAGGCGCGACGCTCAACAACAGCGGTGCGATCAGCGGCGTTAACGGACTTACGCTGGCGCAAACGGGCGCGATGACTCAGGAGCAGAGCGGGACGATGCTCTCCGGCGGGGCGCTGAACGTGAACGCTGCGTCCGTGAGTAACGACGGCAAAATTCAGGGCGCGACGCTCGGGGTGACAACCAGCGCGCTCATCAACAACGGGCGTTTGCAGGGCGATAACGGCGTCACGCTTGGCCTTAGCGGTAATCTGACCAATAACGCGAGCGGGGAAATTGTCAGCCGTCAGGGGATGACGGTGACCACCCCTTCCCTGTTCAATTACGGGCTGATGCAGGGCGGCGGCGAAACCAGCGTCACTGCAACCAGCCAGGCGCGGAACGACGGCAAACTGTTGTCCGGCGCGCGTCTTACGCTGAACACACCGCAGTACACCGGCGCGGGCTGGCTGCAGGCGACGAATCTCATTCTGAACGCTGCGACGGCGACCAACAGTGGTACCTGGGTTGCCGATCAGGCGACGCTGACGGGTAACTCCTTTACCCATCAGGGCACCACGCAGGCGGGAACGCTGGCCGTTAATTACAACCAGTTGACCAACAACGGCACGCTGCTGGGCAACACGCAGTTGACGGTGGGCGCTAATCAGGTCAACCAGAGCGCGGCGGGTAAACTGTTCAGCGGCGGCGATCTGTGGCTCGAAAGTAAAGGGCTGGATGTTGTCGGACAGGTCGTCTCGCTCGGCAATCTGACCTTAAAACTCACCAACGCGTTTACCAGTAAAACGGCGCTGGCCGCGGGTAAAACGCTCACGATCAGCAGCAATGGGGCGATCGATAACCGCAGCGTGATGCAGGGGCAGGCGGTCAATCTGACGGCGGGCGGGCAGTTAAGCAATAACGGACAGATCACCACCGGAACCGGGGCGAGCACGCTTTCCGGCAGTACTGTTGCGCTCAATGGTGCGGGGACAATTCAGGGCGGCGGCGATATCAACATTGCCAGCCGCGGCAATATTACCGTCGACGGTTTTACCGGAACGCGTGGCTCCCTGACGCTCAGCGCGCCGGGATCCATCATCAACACCGCACTGCTGTATGCGGCCAATAATATGGCGCTGTACGCCAACAGCATCACCAACCAGCGCGGCGATATCCTCGCCGGAAATAACCTGTGGATGCAGAAAGACGCGGCGGGAAATGCCAACAGTCAGGTGGTAAACACGTCGGGGAATATTGAGACCACGCGCGGTGATATGACGATAAAGACGGCGCAGCTTTTAAATCAGCGTGACGGGTTACAAAGCACGACCTCATCCACAAATAATCTTCTTGGTATTGATGGCTTAGGTGATGCTCTCATTTCCATTTCGATTGATAATTTACCAGATGGGAGTTATGGAATTGTCTATTTTCCGGCAACGGAACATTGTTCTGGTGCAGCCCATAATGGCTCTGGTAATTGCTCCACAAAGCCAGCAGCTGCATCATATCGGCCCTTAGCTTCGGGTCTTGTGCAAAAATTTGCTCAGAAACAGACAGTAAGTACAGTTTCAGCCAATGGTGGATCTGCTCGAATTAGTTCGGGTAACAATCTGACAATTTACTCCGGAAATTTGGCTAATAACGCTAGCGCTATCCTGGCAAATAAAAACATCTCTCTTTCTGGTAATACGTTATCAAATCAGTCATGGGAGAATTCAACATCGACTGATTACCTCGTTTATACTTATCAGTATGAAATTCCTGATGATATTGAGTCGGTTGAACATTATAGCCATTCAATTCAACCTAAAACAAAACTGATCTCAAATTACAAACTCACTGATAGAACCACAGAAAGTGTTGTTGGTTCTGTCTATCGCGCCGTCATTCAAGCCGGTGGCAACGTCACGGCAAACTTCTCCAGTAACATCAGCAACACCAATACCACCGCCAATGCGGGCGGCGTCAGCAACACCGTTTCTGCGCCATCCCTGAACACGCTGAGCAATAAAACGATCGGCGGCGGGGCGCAAAAACAGAGCCTGACAAATACCGCAGCGGTGGCGGTGAACTCGCCGGAGTGGAACGATCAGCTCCAGGGTGCGTTGCAGCAAATCAACGGCGGCGGCGCGCTGGACAACAACGGCGCGAGCCACGCCGCGCTGACCAACATTTCTACGACCCAAAAAGGCAACGCCAACCTCGGCAAACTGGGCAGTCTGGCGAATGCAGGCGTTACAACCGCGGCGCTGAATAACGCCACCGGCGGTGCGACCGGGCAGTATCAGGGTAAAACCGTGGATACCAGCGCCTATCCGCTGCCGTCAGGCAAAAACGGCTATTTTGTGATTTCCGATAACCCGAAAAGCCCGTACCTGATTAACGTCAACCCAAAACTCAACGACCTCGGGAAACTGGATCCGGCGCTGTTTGCCGACCTGAATGCGCTGCTCGGCATTAAACCGTCGACAGCCGCGCCACAAGAGACGCGCACTGCGTTTACCGATGAAAAACAGGTGCTCGGATCGTCCTATATGCTGGGGCGTCTGAACCTCAATCCGGACTACGACTACCGCTTCCTCGGCGACGCGGCGTTTGATACCCGCTACGTCAGCAACGTTGTGCTCAATCAGACCGGCAACCGCTATCTGAACGGTATTGGCTCCGATCTCGATCAGATGCGCTATCTGATGGACAACGCCGCCGCGCAACAGCAGTCGCTCGGCCTGCAGTTTGGCGTATCGCTAAATGCTGACCAGATTGCTGCGCTCGACCACAGCATCATCTGGTGGGAAAAAGCGACCATCAACGGCGAAACGGTGATGGTGCCGAAGGTTTACCTGTCGCCGAAAGATGTCACCGTCAACAACGGTAGCGTGATTGCGGGCAACAACGTCACCCTGAAAAGCGGCAATATCACCAACAGTGGCAGTTCACTGCTGGCCAATAACAGCCTGACGATCGACAGCCAGAACAGCATCAGCAACCTCAACGACGGCCTGATGAAAGCGGGCGGAGCGCTGAACCTCAGCGCTATCGGCGATATCAATAATATCAGCTCAACCATCAGCGGTAAGACGGTGGCGCTGGAGAGCCTGGACGGCAGCATCAATAACCTGACGCTGGCGGACCAGATTGATATCAATGCAAAGGGCAAACGCAGCAATGTGACGATCAAAGACACCGTGTTGGGCACCACGGCGTCGATTACCGCGCAGGATTCGTTGTCGCTGGAGGCGGGTAAAAACATCACCGTCACCGGCGCGAACCTGGCGTCCGGCGGCGATATGCTGCTGAACGCGTGGGGCGATATCGCCGTCAACGCCAATCAGGTGAATGACGCCTACAGCTCCAGCCAGGCGAAAACCCGCCGTTCATCCGTGACGTATCAGGGAAGTAGCGTCAGCGCGGGCGGCGATCTCATCGTTAATGCCGGGCACAATATCGATCTCACCGCCAGCGACCTGAAAGCAGGCGGCAGCGCGGGACTGAGTGCGGGCAACGATCTGAACCTGAACGCGGCGCAAACCAGCGAAAGCAGCCGTAAAGGCAAGAGTGAATCGCACAGCACCGACCTCGATCGCACTACCGTTTCTGCAGGTGAAAACCTGGTGCTGAAAGCCGGGCAGGACATCAACGCACAGGCGGCAGCGCTGGCGGCGGAGAAAAACGTCGGGCTACAGGCCGGACGCGATGTGAATCTCGCGTCCCAGGAGACCCGCGAGGGCGACAGCTACAAGTCGAGCAAGAAAACGGTCATCAACGAGTCCGTACGCCAGCAGGGAACCGAAATCGCCAGCGGCGGTAACACGGTGATTATCGCCGGACGCGATGTTAATTCGCAGGCCACGCAGGTTCTTGCCACGGAAGACGTTGGCATAGCCGCAGGGCATAACATTAACCTGTCGACGGCCACAGAAAGCGATTATGCCTATAAGGAAACCCTGAAAACTAAAAAAGGCTTCCTCAGCAAAAAAACGACTCACAAAATTCACGAAGAAAGCGCCACTCATGAAAAGGGAACGTTGCTGAGTGGGGATAACGTCACGCTGCAGGCAGGTACAGACCTCAATATCCGTGGTTCAGCCGTAGCGGCGGATGGGGATATTGCGCTGAATGCTGGCAATAATGTCACCGTTGAAGCTGCAGAGAATACTGCCAGCCACTACGACAAGAAGAGCACGAAAAAGAGCGGTGTCTTCGGGGGGGGAAGCCTGGGTATAACGATTGGCTCCCAGTCCAGCAAATCTGAGCGTAAAGGCGCCGAGGTAACCGAAAGTGATTCCCGCAGCGTCATCGGGACGACGGGCGGTAACGTGGTGATCAATGCCGGGAAGCAGGTCACGCTGAGCGCCACTGATGTTGTGGCAGGACGGATGAAGGGCGATACCGATCGTAAAACGGGACACATTGACATCACAGGTAGCGACATTGCGATCGTGCCGGGACGCGACCAAATCACTCAGGATGCGAAACAGTCGAGTAAAAGCAGTGGCCTGACCGTATCGGTTGCTGATCCGCTGATTAACGGTATTCGTAATATTCGTGATATCGCCCACTCCGACAGCGACAGCATTACTAAAGTCAAACAGCTGAGCAACGAGATTGCGGCAACTGGCGCGGATATGGCGATGGGGTCCTCTCTGCCGATGACCTATGGTAAATCCTCATCGAAAAGCGAAAGTCACTATGAAGGCCTTTTCAATACGGGCAGCGCGCTTAATGCGGCGGGTAACGTACAGCTAACGGCAACGGGAAAAAACGGGCATGGCGATATTCTGATTCGTGGCAGCCAGGTCAGTGCGGGCGAAGCAGTGATCATGGATGCGAAGCGTGATATTGCGATTGTAACGTCTACCGATTCCGAGCGTTTGAGCAGTAAAGCGAGCAGCAAAGGCTGGAGTATTACCGATGGGATCGCAGGGCCGGGCGCGGCTTCACGAGCCCTCAATGGCTCGCCGGACAACGGCAATAAAATCCTGCCTTACGCTATGGATAACTCACGTAGCCAATCTCACCGAAGAACCACAACAGAGAACGCCTCTCACATCAGTGGATCGGATATCTACATCAACAGCCGTAACGGCAGTGTCGATATTGCTGGCAGTGCGCTCGGTGCGATCAACGATCTGCTGATTGCGGCTGATAAAGGCAATATCAACGTCACAACCGGGAATAACGCCACGCATCAAAGTCAGTCGGGTAGCCATTCGATGGTTGGGAATCTGGGCGGCGATGGTTACAGCGGTACGATTGGATGGCGTAAAGATACTTTCGGCTTAACTTCTGACGGTAATGAACAGAACACGCTGCGCACTCAGATAGCAAGTCAGAAAGGGAATGTTTCCCTTCAGGCGGGTGAGGATGTTTCTGTACACGGCGCTGATATCAGCGCAGGCAATACGCTGGTCGTCAGTGGTAAAAATGTCTTATTTGACGTCAGTGAGGATAGGCTCAAGAACCACAGCGACTCCTCATCCACCCAGTACGGAATTAAAGGACAAGTTTCCGGTTGGGCCGTAAGTGCAGCACAAACCGCAGAGCGTGTTGCACGTTCAGTCCAGGATGACCGCGATCCACGTTTAACGGGAATTTATGCCGCGCAGGCAGGACTTGATGCGGCCACACAGACTATGCAGGGGGACATGAACCCGGCGGCGTTTAAAGTCAGTGTTTCAGCTACGGCAGGAAAAACCTCTCAGACGCAGGATTACAGTCATAGCCAGCAGCAAGGAAGCACTTTGCATGCCGGGAACGCGGTCATCATTAAAGCGCGTGAGGATATTGCCGGGAAGGGTGTGGATATCAGCGGTAAAACTGTCACCCTTAATGCGGGGCGGGACATCGTTCTGAGTTCGTCACGCGACACCGAAACCCTGAAAAATAGCGCCAGCGGTAATTCGGTGAGTGCGGGTGTGGGTTTCTCGATGGGCGGGAGTCAGAACGGGTTTACCGGCGAGTTTGGTTACAGCCAGAACCAGAGCCGTGCTGATGGGAAGAGCCAGACCAATCAAAACAGTAAAGTCCATGCCGACAACATTCTGAATATTATCAGTGGTCGCGATACTACTCTGAACGGGGCGGAGCTGAGTGCCGATAAAGTGATTGCTGATGTCGGTCGTGATCTGACCATCGCCAGCGTGCAGGACTCATCCCGGTATGACAGCAAGTCGACCTCTTCTGGCGTGAATCTGAGCGTCTGCATACCACCGATTTGTTACGGTGCAGTGGTTCAGGGCAGCGGCAGTATGGATTCGCAGAAGCTGCACAATAATTATGATTCTGTGAAAGACCAGAGCGGGATTTACGCCGGTAAAGGTGGCTTTGACATTACGGTCGGCAACCACACGCAACTCGATGGGGCGGTCATTGCATCCGATGCCTCTGCGGATAAAAATCACCTTGATACCGGTACGCTTGGCTGGAAGAACCTGCATAATCAGTCGGACTGGAGCGGTAAACAGGTCGGATTTACGGTATCCGGTGGTATAGGGTTTAACAACGATACGCAGAGCAATGAGCCAACTTCGCAGGGTCAGCCTTCACCCAGCCTGGCGAGTGTTTCTGGCAGTGAAAGTGGCACCACGCACAGCGCTGTTGCCAATGGCACCATCACCATCCGCGATAAGGCTAATCAGAAGCAGGATGTGGCGAACCTGAGCCGTGACACGGCAAATGCGAACCACAGCGTGAAAGATAGTTTTGATGCGGATAAAGTGAAGGACAAACTGGAAATCCAGACTGCCGCCACCAGTTTGGGTATTCAGGCGGCGAATGCGTATAAAGCCGCGATGGAGGAACAGGCCGCCGGTCAGAACGCCGCGTTAAAAGAGGAACTGCACCAGCAAAACCCTCAGGCCACAGAGGCGGAGCTGAACGCTGCCGTGAAGAACGACAGCCGTTACATCAACGCGGACAAAGAGTACGGTCCGGGCAGTGATTTCTGGCGGGCGACTTCCGGTGCCACAGGGCTGATAGCGGGTATTCTTGGC